>NZ_JBFAPA010000002.1:331425-573488 GCF_040675465.1 Actinocrispum sp. NPDC049592
CGCCGATGGCTGGCGCCGATGGCTGGCGCCGATGGCTGGCGCCGATGGCTCGCGGCATGTGGGAGGGCTTGCTGCGTCCACGGTGGCCGAGTGGCGGCAGTGGCCCCGAATCGCAGGCCTATGCCGAAAGGGGCCCTAGCCGGGCTGGTGGCGATCGAGGCTGTCGGTGTCCGGCTGGCTGCCGTGAAGCTGTGTGCCTTGGGCTGGCGGCGGCAGGTGCGGGCCGTGCGCTGGTCGCCAGACACCTGGTGGGGCAGTGCGTGGCTGGCGATGGTTGTCCGGTGGTGGGGCCACCAGTTGTGCGCCGTCCCGTGGCGGGCTGGTGGGTGCTGCGCAGGGGGGCGCCGAGTGGCCTGGGTGGGTGTCTGAGTGTGTGGGGGGCCGGGGTGAGGGGGTGGGGGTGGCCTGACATGCTGGGCAGATGGAGCCGGTGCGTATCGCGGTGGCCACGCAACAGCCGTACGAGGTGATCGTCGGGCGCGGCCTGCTGGGGGATCTGGTCGAGCAGGTGGCGGGTGCGTCGAAGGTCGCGATCATCCACACCGCGACCCTGGCGGCGACCGCCAAGGCCGCGCAGGACGAGATGAAAGCCGCGGGGGTCAACGCGCACACGGTGGAGATCCCGGACGCTGAGGACGGCAAAGCCCTTGCGGTGGCTGGGTTCTGCTGGGATGTGCTCGGGCGGATGGGGCTGGACCGGCAGGGCGCGATCGTGGGGCTCGGCGGCGGGGCGGTCACCGACCTGGCCGGGTTCGTCGCCGCCACCTGGCTGCGGGGCGTGAAGCTGGTCAACGTGCCCACCACGCTGCTCGGCATGGTGGACGCCGCGGTCGGCGGCAAGACGGGGATCAACACCGACGCGGGCAAGAACCTCGTCGGTGTCTTCCACGAACCCAAGGCCGTCCTGGTAGACCTCGCCACGCTCACCACGCTGCCGCCCAACGAGCTTGTCGCCGGCATGGCCGAGGTGATCAAGGGCGGCTTCATCGCCGACCCGCGCATCCTCGAGCTGATCGAGGCCGGCCCCAAGCAGGCCCTCGACCCTGAGGGCGACGTCATCGCCGAGCTGGTCGCGCGCAAGATCCAGATCAAGGCCAACGTCGTCGGCGAGGACCTCAAGGAGTCCGGCCTGCGCGAGATCCTCAACTACGGCCACACCCTCGGCCACGCGATCGAACGCCGCGAGCGCTACCGCTGGCGCCACGGCGCGGCGATCAGCGTCGGTATGGTGTTCGTCGCCGAACTGGCGCGGCTGGCCGGGCGCCTCGACGACGCCACCGCCGAGCGGCACCGCGACGTCCTGGAGTCCGTGGGGCTGCCGACGCGCTACGACGCGGACGCGTTGCCGCAGCTGATGGACGGCATGCGCAACGACAAGAAGACCCGGTCGGGGATGCTGCGCTTCGTCGTGCTGGACGGCCTGGCCAAACCCGGCCGCCTGGAGGGCCCCGACCCGGCCCTGCTGGCCGCCGCCTACTCGGCGGTGGCCGCCGAACCCACCAACGGAGGCGTGCTGCTGTGAAGGTCCTCGTCCTCAACGGACCCAACCTCGGCCGGCTCGGCACCCGCGAACCCGAGGTGTACGGCCACACCACGCACGCCGACCTGGTCGAGATGTGCCAGGACACCGGTGCGGAGCTGGGCCTGGAAGTCGAGGTCCGGCAGACCGACCACGAGGGCGAGATGATCGGCTGGCTGCACGAGGCCGCCGACCAGCGCTGGCCGGTCGTGCTCAACGCGGGCGCGTGGACCCACTACTCGATCGCGATCGCCGACGCCTGCGCGCAGCTCAACGCCCCGCTGGTCGAGGTGCACATCTCCAACGTGCACAAGCGCGAGGACTTCCGGCACCACAGCTACATCTCCGCCGTCGCCAGCGGCGTACTGGTCGGCCTCGGAGTGAAGGGATACCAGCTGGCTCTGCGCTGGCTCGCCGAGAAATGACCGCTTTCGACACACACCGGCTCGCCCTGCGCCCGCTGCGCGCCGGGGACCGGGACGCGGTGGTGAAGATCTTCGCCGACCCCGAGTCCAGCCGGTACCTGCCCAACGACATGTCCGACCCGGTCACCGCGGTGGCCAGTTTCGAGCGCTGGCTGGGCCTGGACGGCTCGGACGGCACCGGAACCTGGGTGCTCGACCTCAACGGCGCCGCGATCGGCCTCGTCCGGCTGGCGCGGTCCAGCCGGCTGCCCGGCCGCCAGGTGGAGGCCGGCTGGTTCGTCGACCGCGCGCACACCGGCCAGGGGTATGCCACCGAGGCGCTGAAAACCGTGCTGGACCACGGGATGCGCACGCTCGGCCTGCCCGCGATCTGGGCGCTGATCCACGAGGACAACGAGCCGAGCAACCGGCTGGCCGCCGGGCTCGGGTTCGAGCCGGTGGCGGGCGTGCAGTACGCCGAAGGCGTGGCGAAGCTGCACGTCCTGCTGCCGGAGGCGCCCGCCGCGACCGAACCGAAACCGGCCCTGCGCACCGAACGCCTGCTGATCCGCCCGCTGCGCCCGGAGGACCGCGCGGACGTCCGTGAGGTCTTCGAACACTCGCAGATCGTCGACTTCGTGCCCCCGGAGCGGGCCGCGGGCGGGTTCGCCGAGGAGATGACCGAGCGCCGGTTCGGCTACGACGGCCCGCCCGGGCTGGGGCACTGGGCGTTCATCGAGGACGACATCCTGGTCGGCGTCGGTCACCTGCGGCCGTCCCGCGAACTGCCGTCGAGCCTCGCGGAGATCGGCTGGTACCTGGGCGTCGACCACCAGGGCCGGGGACTGGCCACCGAGGCCGCCACCGCCTTGCGGGACTACGGCTTGTACACGTTGCGATTGCCCGCTGTGTGGGCGTTGGTGCACGAACGCAACGAGGCCAGCCACCGGCTGGCCGAGCGGCTCGGTTTCCTCAGCGTCGGCGCAGGTCACCACTACGGTGGCCCGCATCGCGTCTACGTTGCCCTGCCCAGAGCGGCGGCCCGCTGACCCGCCTTCCCTACACTTGTCCCCTGAATGGGTGAAGGAAGGGGCGATGAGTGCGTCGGGTGCTGGAGGTGCTGACGGCGGCGATCGCCCTGATCATGGTCCTGGTCGCCCTCGTGCACACCGAGACCGAACCCGCGGCCGAGCCCGCCCCGGCCCCGGCGGCGCTGGGCGGCGTGTCCCCGCCCAACCGCCACGACCAGCCCGGTGCCCGGCCGCTGCTCACCGACGCCTACCGCGCCGAGGGTGCGGTGGTGGCCGCGGCGGGGGAGAACGCCCAGTACAACTACGCGCCCTCGCTGATGGCCGACGGTGGCCGCGTGCGGATGTGGTGGTGTAGCCAGCTGGTAAGCGCCCCGCCGCCCGGTGACGACATCGTCTACTCCGAAGGCCCGACCGCTGCGGGCCCGTTCAGCGCGGCGCGTGCCGTGTTCGGCGGTGGCGGTAGCGGGTTCGACGGCAGGCACACGTGCGACCCGTCAGTGCTACGAGTCAACGGTACGTACTACCTGTACTACACGGGCGCGCCCTCGGATCACGGTGCGGGCAACGGAATCGGTTTGGCTGTCAGCCCCGATGGGGTGAACTGGACGCGTGCCAACGGTGGCCAGCCGATCGTGACGTCATCCTTTGAAGTGAACCGTGCCAACGCTTACGGCGCTGGCCAGCCATCCGCGGTGTACCTCGACGGCTGGTTCTACCTGATGTTCACCGACACCAACGGCCGTGGCGCGCTTGGCAACGGCGCCGGTCAGTTCGTCCTGCGCTCGCGCGATGCGGCGTTCGCCAGTGGCGTGGAGTCGTTGGGCGCCAAGGGTTTTCACCCCGGGATGGGGCGTGACCGGCACATCGTGGACGCGTTCAGCGCGGACTGGATGTGGGTGGACGCGATGCAGGCGTTCGCCATCGCCCACGAGACGGTCGAAGGCACGACGATCACCTTCTGGGACAAGAACTTCACCGCCAACCCGTACCAGTCCGTGCTGATCGCCGGACCGTGGGCGGAGGGGCCTGGCTTGTTACGTTCGCCCGACGGGCACGCTCTGGTGAACGGCGCCGACCCGTGCGGACGCGTGCAGATCGACCTGGTCCGCGCGACCCGCAACCCCGCGCAGCCCACCGACCTCCAGCATTTCGGCATCGACCTCAAGGATGTCGGCGGCTGCGCCGAGCGCACGTCCGCGCTGGCGGTGCTGAACGGCTTCGCGGTCCCGTCGCCGCAGCGGACGCTGGACCTGGTGCTCGGCGGCAAGGTGTTCCGGATCGACCGCAAGTCCGTGGCGCAGGCGCTCGGCGCCACCGTCATCGCGGACCGGCCCACCGGCCTCAACGGCGTGGAGATCGCCGAGCACATCCCCG
Source organism: Actinocrispum sp. NPDC049592 (assembly GCF_040675465.1). Classification (NCBI taxonomy): domain Bacteria; kingdom Bacillati; phylum Actinomycetota; class Actinomycetes; order Pseudonocardiales; family Pseudonocardiaceae; genus Actinocrispum; species Actinocrispum sp. NPDC049592. Next base: position 335,754 of record NZ_JBFAPA010000002.1, read on the forward strand.
CGGGCGCCCAGGCGGTGCGCGCTCAGGATCGTGGCGTCGGGTTCCTGTTGGACGGCAAGGTTTACCCGATCGGGTCACCGGCGGTGGCGCAGGCGAACTCCTCCGAGGTCGCCGACATCCTCAACGCGACCTGGGACTCCTACTCGGCCGGTCCGGCCTTGGCCGTGTCGCGCTGACCGATCCGGGAACCGACCAGCAGGCCCAGCCCGGCGGGCACCAGGACGAGCAACGCGCCGAACGCGGCGTCGCCGGTGAGCGCGCTGCCGAGCGAGCTCAGCCCGGTCTCGTCCACGAAGATCGCCTTGCCGATCACCCGCAGCACGCCCGAGGCGAACCCGGCGATGATCGCGGCGATCACCCAGCCACGGCCCCGGTCGAGGGTCTGGTGCCAGCCGTCCGCGGCCGCCCACAGCGCCGCCAGCCCGGCCACCACGCCGAGCACGATCGACCGCAGCACGGTGATGTCGCTGTTGTGCACGGCGACCGCGGCCAGTCCCACATCCGCCCCGGCCAGGACGAACGCCAGCACCCCACCGCGGATCAGCCAGAATCGCACTGTCACACAGTAAGACATCGGCACAACCCAGGTGGGTTGCCCGGGCGCTGGCAAGCCTGGCGTCGGGGTATGTGCAGGCCACTAGGCTGCTGAGCATGTCTGACGTCTTCCCTCGCCGCCGTGAAGCGCTCCGTGCCCAGCTCCGTGACCGGGGGCTGGACGCGGTGCTTGTGGTCGACCTGCTCAACATCAGGTACCTCACCGGCTTCACCGGCTCCAACGCCGCCCTCGTGGTGCACGCCGCGGACGCGCCCGGTTCGGAGAAGAACACCGTGTTCTGCACCGACGGCCGCTATCTGACCCAGTCCAGCGAGCAGGTGCCCGACCTCGAGCGGATCATCGACCGCAACAGCGCCGTGGCGCTGGCGGCCCGCGTCGCCAAGGACCCCGGTCAGTTCCGGCGGACCGGCTACGAGAGCCAGCACGTGACGGTCGAGGCGCTGGACGGCCTGGCCGAGGCGGCGGCGGGTATCGAGCTGGTGCGTGCCCCGGGCATGGTGGAGACGCTGCGGATCGTCAAGGACGACATCGAGATCGAGGCGCTGCGGATGGCCTGTGCCGCGGCCGACCGCGCGCTGGCCGACCTGCTGGAGCACGGCGGCCTGCGGCCCGGGCGCTCCGAGAAGGAGGTCGCGCGCGACCTGGAGAACCGGATGCTGGAGAACGGCGCCGCGGACAAGTCGTTCGAGACCATCGTCGCGGCCGGCGTGCACTCGGCTATCCCGCACCACCGGCCGACCGAGGCCGTGCTGCAGGCCGGTGACTTCGTCAAGCTCGACTTCGGCGCCCTGGTCGACGGCTACCACTCGGACATGACCCGAACGCTGGTGCTGGGCAACCCCGCGGACTGGCAGCGCGAGATCTACGAGCTGGTCGCCGCTTCGCAGGCCGCCGGGCGGGCCGCGCTCATGCCGGGCGCGGACGTGAAGGACATCGACGCAGCCTCCCGCGACGTCATCGAGCGCGCCGGGCACGGCGAGAACTTCCTGCACGGCCTCGGGCACGGCGTGGGCCTGCGCATTCACGAGGCGCCGAGCCTCGCCAAGACCGGTGAAGGTACACTTTCGGCCGGCATGGCGGTCACCGTGGAGCCTGGCGTGTACCTGGCCGGGCGGGGCGGTGTCCGTATCGAGGACACGCTCGTCGTGCGGGAGGCCGGTCCCGAGCTCCTCACCCTGACCACCAAGCAACTCATGGTCGTGTGACCACACGGCCGCTGTTAGTAGGAGAAGCGAACTCGTGGCCACCACCACCAACGACCTGAAGAACGGCCTGGTCCTCAACCTCGAGGGCCAGTTGTGGACGGTTGTGTCGTTCCAGCACGTCAAGCCCGGCAAGGGCCCGGCGTTCGTCCGGACCACGCTCAAGCACGTGCTGTCCGGCAAGGTCGTCGACAAGACGTTCAACGCGGGCACCAAGGTGGAGACCGCGACCGTCGACCGCCGCTCGATGACCTACCTGTACGCCGACGGCACGGACTTCGTGTTCATGGACGGCGAGACCTTCGACCAGATCTCGGTCAGCCGCGACGTCGTCGGCGACGGCGCGAACTACCTGCTGGAGAACACCGAGGTCGTCGTCGCCACGCACGAGGGCGTGCCGCTCTACGTCGAGCTGCCGACCTCCCTCGAGCTGGTCATCCAGCACACCGACCCGGGCCTGCAGGGCGACCGGTCCACCGGTGGCACCAAGCCCGCGGTGCTCGAGACGGGCGCGGAGATCCAGGTGCCGCTGTTCCTGTCGACGGGTGAGAAGGTCAAGGTCGACACCCGCGACGGCCGCTACCTCGGCCGCGTCTCCAGCTGAGATGGGCGCACGGAGCAAGGCACGCAAACGCGCGGTCGACCTGCTGTTCGAGGCCCAGCTGCGCAACGTGGACCCGGTGACCTTGCTCGCCGACCGGGTGGGCTCGCCGGACGTGCCGCCGGTGAACGACTACACGGTCACGCTGGTCGAGGGCGTCCAGGCACACCTGTCCCGGATCGACGAGCTGCTCGCCGAGCACTCGGAGGGCTGGACCCTCGACCGGATGCCCGCGGTGGACCTCGCCGTGCTGCGGCTGGGCCTCTACGAGCTGCTGTGGGCCGCGGACGTCCCCGACCCCGTCGCCATCGACGAGGCCGTGCAGCTCGCCAAGATGCTGTCCACCGACGACTCACCGCGGTTCGTCAACGGCCTGCTCGGCCGCATCGCCACCATCGCCGACCGCCTCCGCGCCACCCTGTAGGCCGGCTTCGAGGCGAGCTGGGGAACCGCCTCGCGGTGTGTCGCCGACTACCGGACTTCCTATGCCGCACCGATCTGAGTTTCCGTCCCGGGACGAGGTCTTCGGGCACCTGCGAGCGCTGGTCGAGGGGCATGGCAACCGGGACGCCATCGCGAGCTGGGCCGAGCGGTACATGCCGGACGACCAGGAGGTCACGGACTGGCCAGCGTGGGATGCGTTGCAGGCGCTGGCCGGGGCCGATGCGCCCACCACCGATCGCGAATGGCTGTACGGCCAGGAGGATTTCGAGGACTGGCTGGCTCGGTTGATGAGCGCGGTCCAAGGGGAACGCGGGGAGCTGCTGCGCCGGGCCGGGCTCATTGCACTGGGGACGGTCGATGACGTGGTGGCTCCGGCGGTGGCCTGGGAACGGCGGCGGGATGGCGAGATCGCCGAGGTCGTCGACATCGCGGTCGACGCAGCCTGGCTGCGGCTGGCCCGGGAGCGGGGTTTGTCCACCGCCGATGGTGAGTTCCTGATCAGCACTGCCGGGGCGGCCGAGCAGGCGCTGCCGTGGGCGCGGGTGCGGCTGGGGGAGTGGCCCAGGGTGGCGGAGGTGGTGGAGGGGCGCGCGTTTGTGGCGATGGCCGTGGATGGCGCGCGTGTGTGCTGGGTGGTGCCCGAGGATCACGGCGTCACGATTCGGTTCGCCGCGAGAAGCTGAGCGCCGCAGGAGCGCAGCGCTGAGGAAGGTGCCGGCGTTGGCCCCACACCAACGCCGACCGGCTGCGCGCCACCGTTCGGGCGGACCCCCAGACGCGCAGCCGGGGTCGTTCGAACTTCCGTCCCCCTCTGGACGTCAGTCCTCTTTGGATGGGCGTGCCTCGGGCGGCAGCACGCCCCAGTCGATGAGCTGCTCGGTCAGCTCACCCGGGGTCATGTCGTAGATGATGGCGAGCGACCGCAGGTCCTCGGTCCGGATGGACAGCACCTTGCCGTTGTAGTCGCCTCGCTGACTCTGGATGGTGGCCGCGTAACGCGCCAGCGGTCCGACCTTCTCGGCCGGCAGCTGCTGCAGCCGCTCCAGGTTGATCACGATCTTGGTGGCTGGCTCGGCACCGGAGGGGACCCTTCCCTCTGGCAGGAGCTCAACCACCGGGACCCCGTAGAAGTCGGCCAGCTCGGCCAGCTTCTGCACGGTCACCGCACGGTCGCCGCGCTCGTAGGAGCCGACGACGACTGCCTTCCAGCGGCCGCCGGACTTCTGCTCGACGCCGTGCAACGACAGGCCTTGCTGCTGGCGGATGCCACGGAGCTTGGCCCCTAGCGCCTTGGCGTAATCGCCCATGTGGCGGTTCTCCATTTCATTCACCCCGGCGGCCGGGAAGGAGTGCCGACGGGTCCTCGCTTGAGATCAATACGCAGAGTAATGGTTACTTGCCGTGGCCACCAGGTCAAGCACATCCCACTGTTGCCGTAGCCCGAACCTCGCGAACACCACCCGGAAGGTCTACTGCCGTTCCCTGGTAGCGTGCCTGATGACCCTGGTAATGGGGGTCCTCGACATCCTTTAACGACCCGTCCGGCGAGGCGGGGAAGGAGGTCCAAGTCCGTGCCGCGAACTCGTGGCGCGGCGGACTCCGGCGGGCGGCGTGAGCTGCTGTCGGCCGGGGACGTCGCGCGTACCGTCGCCCGAATGGCCCATCAGGTCATCGAAAAGACGACTCTCGGTGCTCCGGCTGCTGCTCCGGTCGTGCTGATCGGCATTCCGACGAGGGGCGCACCGCTGGCCGCGCGTCTGGCAGCCCGCATTGCGGAATTCAGCGGAGTCACTGTCCCGGTAGGCGTGCTTGACGTCACGCTTTACCGCGACGACCTGCGCCGCCGCCCCAACCGCCCGCTGGAGCCCACCGCTCTGCCGGATGGCGGTATCGAGGACCGGCTGGTGATCCTCGTCGACGACGTCCTCTATTCCGGCCGGACGGTGCGTGCCGCCTTGGATGCGCTGCGTGACCATGGCCGCCCGCGAGCGGTCCAGCTGGCCGTGCTGATCGACCGCGGCCACCGGGAGCTGCCGATCCGCGCGGACTACGTGGGCAAGAACGTGCCGACGTCCCGGTCGGAGGAGATCAAGGTGCTGCTGTCCGAACTCGACGGCCACGACGCGGTGGAGCTGGTCGGATGAGGCACCTGCTCAGCTGCGAGGCGATCGCCGCCGACGCGGCCACCCAGATCCTGGACACGGCCGATGCGTTGAAACAGGCGTTGCTGGGCCGCGAGGTCCGCAAACTGCCGACCCTGCGCGGCCGCACGGTCATCACGATGTTCTACGAGAACTCCACCCGCACCCGCGTCTCGTTCGAGATCGCCGGCAAGTGGATGAGCGCGGACGTCATCAACGTCTCGTCCAGCGGCTCCTCGGTCAGCAAGGGCGAGTCACTGCGGGACACCGCGCTGACCCTGCAGGCCGCGGGCGCCGACTGCGTGATCGTGCGGCACCCCGCTTCCGGGGCCGCGCACCGGCTCGCCGAGTGGCTCAAGCACACGCACACCTCCGTCGTGAACGCCGGCGACGGCATGCACGAGCACCCCACGCAGGCGCTGCTGGACGCGGCCACCCTGCGGGAACGCCTCGGCGGGCTCAACGGCCGCCGGGTGGCCATCGTGGGTGACGTGCTGCACAGCCGGGTGGCTCGGTCCAATGTGCACTTGCTCACTGCCCTGGGCGCCGAGGTCACCCTGGTGGCGCCGCCCACACTGCTGCCTGCCGGCGTGGAGCGTTGGCCGGTAAGCGTTTCGCACGAGCTGGACGCCGAACTGTCCGCTGTGGACGCCGTGATGATGTTGCGCGTCCAGGCCGAACGGATGCACGGCGGTTTCTTCCCCTCTGCGCGGGAGTACTCCATCGCATACGGTCTGTCGGAGGCGCGCCTGCGCCTGCTCCCCGACCACGCTGTCGTGCTGCATCCCGGACCGATGCTGCGCGGCATGGAGATCGCGTCCGCGGTCGCCGACTCGCCGCGCGCCGCGATCACCGACCAGGTCCGCAATGGCGTGCACGTCCGGATGGCCGTGCTGTACCACCTGCTCGCCGGAGAGGAAGAAGTCGCATGACGCTGATCCGTGGCGCCGTGCCATACGGCGAAGGTGACCCCGTCGATCTGCTCGTCGAGGACGGCCAGATCGTGGAAATTGGCAGTCTGGGCGAGCACGACGACGTGATCGACGCGAGCGGCCTGATCGCGCTGCCCGGGTTCGTCGACCTGCACACCCACCTGCGGGAACCCGGCCGCGAGGACACCGAGACCGTCGAGACCGGCTCCAGGGCGGCCGCGCTCGGCGGGTACACGGCCGTCTTCGCGATGGCCAACACCGACCCGGTGGCCGACAACCCGGTGGTCGTCGAGCACGTCTGGCGGCGCGGCCGCGAGGTCGGCCTGGTCGACGTGCACCCGATCGGCGCGGTCACCCTGGGCCTGAAGGGCGAGCGGCTGGCCGAGCTGGGCGCGATGGCCCGCAGCGCGGCGAACGTCCGGATCTTCTCCGACGACGGCATGTGCGTGGCCGACCCGTTGATCATGCGCCGGGCGCTGGAGTACGCGAAGGGCCTGGACGTCCTGCTGGCCCAGCACGCCGAGGAGCCGAGGCTGACCGTCGGGGCGCAGGCCCACGAGGGCGCGGCCGCGGCCCGGCTCGGGCTGGCCGGCTGGCCCGCCGCGGCCGAAGAGGCGATCGTGGCCAGGGACTGCCTGCTGGCCGGCCAGGTCGGCGGCCGCCTGCACGTCTGCCACGTGTCCACTTCGGGCACGGCGGACGTGCTGCGCTGGGCCAAGGCTCGGGGCACCCAGGTGTCCGCCGAGGTCACCCCGCACCACCTGCTGCTCGACGACGACCGCCTGGCCACCTACGACCCGGTCAACAAGGTCAACCCGCCGCTGCGCACCGCGGCGGACACCAAGGCGCTGCGCGAGGCGCTGGCCGAAGGCGTGATCGACTGCGTCGCCACGGACCACGCCCCGCACGCGCCGCAGGACAAGGACTGCGAGTGGTCGGCGGCCCGACCGGGCATGCTCGGCCTGCAGACCGCGCTGTCCGTGGTGATCCAGACGATGGTGCGGCCGGGTCTGCTGGACTGGCGCGGGGTCGCGCGGGTGATGAGCGAACGGCCCGCCGAGATCGCCGGACTGCCCGACCAGGGCCGCCCGATCGCGGTCGGCGAACCGGCCAACCTCGCGCTGGTCGACCCCGGTGCGAAGTGGACGGTCCGCGGTGCGGAGCTGGCCAGCCTCGCGGCCAACACCCCGTACGAGGGCATGGAACTGCCCGGGGTCGTGCGGACCACGTTGCTGCGCGGCAAGGTCACGGCCCAAAGGAACGCGGCACAGGGGGAGACGGCATGAGAATCGTGCTGACCCTGGCGATCGTGGTGTTCTTCCTGCTGTGCCTGCTCGCCATGTGGTGGGGCTACCGCAACCGCGCGAAGCGGCAGGACGCGGTGCTGCCGGAGTTCCCGCAACCGCCGGAGCACCTCAGGGACGACCTGCTCGAACCGGCGACCGGTGTGTACATCAGCACGACGACGGCGGCGAGCTGGCAGGACCGGGTGGCGATCGGGGACATCGGGTTCCGCGCGGCCGCGACCGTGCACCTGACCCCGGACGGCGTGCTGTTCGACCGCAAGGGCGCCGACCGGGTCTGGATCCCGGCGGCCTTGGTGGTCGGTGCGCGCACCGACCGCGCGATCGCGGGCAAGGTGATGGGCCGCGACGGGTTGCTCGTGGTCCGCTGGCGGCTCGGCGAGCACGAGCTGGACACCGGCTTCCGCGGTGATGACAAGGACGTTTACGCAGACTGGGTCGAAGCGCTGCAAGGCTTGGCGGCAAAGGGAGGGGCGGCGTGAGCACACCCGCTGCACTGGTACTCGAGGACGGCCGGATCTTCCGGGGCGAGGCGTACGGCGCGACCGGCGTCAGCCTCGGCGAGGTCGTGTTCTGCACGGCGATGACCGGCTATCAGGAGACCCTGACCGACCCGTCCTACCACGGCCAGATCGTGGTGGCGACGGCTCCGCAGATCGGCAACACCGGCTGGAACGACGAGGACGACGAGTCGAAGAAGATCCACGTCGCCGGGTACGTCGTGCGCGACCCGGCGCGGGTGCCGTCGAACTGGCGGTCCCGCCGCTCGCTGGACGACGAGCTGACCAACCAGGGCATCGTCGGGATCGCTGGGGTGGACACCCGCACGATCACCCGGCACATCCGCGAGCAGGGCGCCATGCGCGCCGGGCTGTTCTCCGGCGATGGACTGGCCGATGTGGACAGCATGGTCGCCCAGGTGCAGGCCAGCCCCCGGATGAAGGGCGCGGACCTGTCCGGCGCGGTCAGCACGGGCGAGACCTATGTCGTCCCGGCCGACGGTGACCGCCGGTTCCGGGTGGCCGCGCTCGACCTGGGCATCAAGTTCAACACGCCCAGGATGATGGCCGCGCGCGGGATCGAGACGCACGTCATGCCGGTCGGGTCCACTGTGGACGATCTGCTGGCGGTCGAGCCCGATGGCGTCTTCCTGGCCAACGGTCCTGGTGACCCGGAGACCCAAGCACACGCCATCGAACTGACCAAGGCGGTGCTCGAACGGCGCGTCCCGCTGTTCGGGATCTGCTTCGGCAACCAGATCCTCGGCCGCGCGCTGGGCATGGGCACCTACAAGATGCGGTACGGGCACCGCGGCATCAACGTCCCGGTGATCGAGGCGGCCACCGGCCGGGTCGCGATCACCGCGCAGAACCACGGGTTCGCGCTGGAAGGCGAGGCCGGGCAGCGGCTGGACACGCCGTTCGGCGCGGCCGAGGTCAGTCACTACTGCCCGAACGACGGGACCGTCGAAGGCCTGCGCTGCCTGGAGGTTCCGGCGTTCTCCGTGCAGTACCACCCCGAGGCGGCGGCCGGTCCGCATGACGCGGCGCCTCTGTTCGACGAGTTCGCCGCGTTGATGGACACGGCCTACAAGAGTGGCGGTAAGGGCTGATGGGCAAGCGGACGGACATCAAGCACGTCCTGGTGATCGGCTCCGGGCCGATCGTGATCGGCCAGGCCTGCGAGTTCGACTACTCGGGCACCCAGGCCTGCCGGGTGCTGCGGGCGGAGGGCCTGCGCGTCAGCCTGGTCAACTCCAACCCCGCGACGATCATGACCGACCCGGAGTTCGCGGACGCCACCTACATCGAGCCGATCACGCCGGAGTTCGTGGAGAAGGTGATCGCGGCCGAGCGGCCGGACGCCATCCTGGCCACCCTCGGCGGGCAGACCGCGCTGAACACCGCGGTCGCCCTGCACGAGCGGGGTGTGCTGGAGCGCTACAACGTGGAGCTGATCGGCGCGGACATCGACGCCATCCAGCGCGGTGAGGACCGGCAGAAGTTCAAGGACATCGTCGCCCAGATCGGCGGTGAGACCCCGCGCTCGCGGGTGTGCCACTCGATGGACGAGGTCCGCGAGACCGTCGCGGAGCTGGGCCTGCCGGTGGTGATCCGGCCGTCGTTCACCATGGGCGGCCTGGGTTCCGGCATGGCGCACACGCCCGAGGAGCTGGAGCGGCTCGCGTCCGTCGGGCTCGCCGAGTCCCCGGTCACCGAGGTGCTGATCGAGGAGAGCGTGCTCGGCTGGAAGGAGTACGAGCTCGAGCTCATGCGGGACAAGCGCGACAACGTCGTGGTCGTCTGCTCGATCGAGAACATCGACCCGATGGGCGTGCACACCGGCGACTCGGTCACCGTCGCGCCGGCGATGACCCTGACCGACCGCGAGTACCAGCACATGCGCGATGTGGGCATCGACGTGCTGCGCGCGGTCGGCGTGGACACGGGTGGCTGCAACATCCAGTTCGCGATCAACCCGGAGAACGGCCGGATGGTCGTCATCGAGATGAACCCGCGGGTGTCGCGCTCGTCCGCGCTGGCCTCCAAGGCGACCGGGTTCCCGATCGCCAAGATCGCCGCCAAGCTGGCCATCGGCTACACGCTCGACGAGATCCCCAACGACATCACCGGCGAGACCCCGGCGTCCTTCGAGCCGACCCTGGACTACGTGGTGGTCAAGGTGCCGCGGTTCGCCTTCGAGAAGTTCCCCGGCGCGGACAAGACGCTGACCACCACGATGAAGTCGGTCGGCGAGGCGATGTCGCTGGGCCGCAACTTCACCGAGGCGCTGGGCAAGGCGCTGCGGTCGATGGAGACCAAGGCGGCCGGGTTCTGGACCACGGCCGATCCGGCCGGCGCGACCCTCGAGTCCACTTTGGAGCAGCTGAGGGCGGGTCACGACGGACGCCTTTATACAGTGGAACGCGCGCTGCGCCTGGGCGCGACGGTCGAGCAGGTGCACGAGGCCTCCGGCATCGACCCCTGGTTCGTCGACCAGATCCTGTCCCTGGTCGAGCTGCGCACCGAGATCATGGCCGCCGCCGTGCTCGACGAACCCTTGTTGCGCCGGGCGAAACGGGCCGGCCTGTCCGACCGGCAGATCGCCGCGCTGCGCCCGGAACTGGCCGGTGAGGACGGAGTCCGCACCCTGCGCCACCGGCTGGGTGTGCGGCCGGTGTTCAAGACCGTGGACACCTGCGCGGCCGAGTTCGCCGCCAAGACGCCGTACCACTACTCGGCCTACGAGCTGGATCCGTTCGCGGAGACCGAGGTGACCGCGCAGACCGAGCGGCCCAAGGTGCTCATCCTGGGCTCCGGCCCGAACCGGATCGGCCAGGGCATCGAGTTCGACTACTCCTGTGTGCACGCGGCGATGGCGTTGCGCGACGACCGGTACGAGACGGTCATGGTCAACTGCAACCCGGAGACCGTGTCCACCGACTACGACACCTCCGACCGGCTGTACTTCGAGCCGCTGACGTTCGAGGACGTGCTGGAGGTCGTGCACTCCGAGCAGCAGTCCGGCACGGTCGCCGGGGTGATCGTGCAGCTCGGCGGCCAGACCCCGCTCGGGCTGGCGCAACGCCTTGCCAACGCTGGCGTTCCGGTCGTCGGCACGCCGCCGGAGGCGATCCACCTGGCCGAGGACCGCGGCGCGTTCGGCGACGTGCTGACCTCCGCCGGGCTGCCCGCGCCGCGCTACGGCACCGCCACCTCTTATGAAGGGGCAAAGCGGATCGCCGACGAGATCGGCTACCCGGTGCTGGTCCGGCCGTCCTATGTGCTCGGTGGCCGCGGCATGGAAATCGTTTACGACGACGACACGCTGGCCGACTACATCGCCCGGGCCACCGAGGTCTCGCCCGAGCACCCGGTCCTGGTCGACCGGTTCCTGGACGACGCCATCGAAATCGATGTCGACGCGCTGTGCGACGGCGACGAGATCTTCATCGGCGGCGTGATGGAGCACATCGAGGAGGCCGGCATCCACTCCGGCGACTCGTCCTGCGCGCTGCCGCCGATCACGTTGGGCCGCACCGACTTGGACAACGTGCGCCGGTCCACCGAGGCGATCGCCAAGGGCGTGGGCGTGCGCGGCCTGCTCAACGTGCAGTACGCGCTCAAGGACGACCAGCTCTACGTGCTGGAGGCCAACCCGCGTGCCTCGCGCACGGTGCCGTTCGTGTCCAAGGCGACCGCGGTGCCGCTGGCCAAGGCGGCCGCGCGGATCATGCTCGGCGCCACCATCAAGCAGTTGCGCGACGAGGGCATGCTGCCCGCGACCGGCGACGGCGGCGAGCTGCCGTCCGACGCGGCGGTCGCGGTCAAGGAGGCCGTGCTGCCGTTCCACCGGTTCCGCACGCCGGAGGGCCAGGGCGTGGACTCGCTGCTCGGCCCGGAGATGAAGTCCACCGGCGAGGTGATGGGCATCGACACCTCGTTCGGCAAGGCGTTCGCCAAGTCGCAGACCGCGTCCTACGGCTCGCTGCCCACCTCCGGCCGGGTGTTCGTCTCGGTGGCCAACCGGGACAAGCGCGCGATGATCTTCCCGGTCAAGCGGCTGGCCGACCTCGGCTTCGAGGTCATGGCCACCACCGGAACCGCGGAAGTGCTGCGCCGCAACGGGATCCCCTGCACGGTGGTGCCCAAGCACTTCGAGAAGGCGGACGGCGAGACGGGCAACGCGGTCGAGCTGATCCTGTCCGGCGGGGTGGAGATGGTGATCAACACCCCGTACGGCAACAGCGGCCCCCGGGTGGACGGCTACGAGATCCGCACCGCCGCGGTCGCGCGGGACATCCCTTGCGTGACAACGATCCAGGGCGCGGCGGCGGCCGTGCAGGGCATCGAGGCGCTGATCCGCGGCGAGATCACCGTCCGGCCGTTGCAGGCCCTGCAGGAGGCGCTCAAGGCCAAGATCGACAGGGCCGGCGCGTGAGGGCGCCGTTCGGGGCCAGGCTGACCGAGGTCGTCGGCCGGCGCGGCCGGCTGTGCGTCGGCATCGACCCGCACCCCGGGCTGCTCGCGGCCTGGGGCCTGCCGGACGACCCCGGCGGGCTGGAGCGGTTCGCGATGACCTGCGTGGAGGCGTTCGGCGGTGAGATCGCGGTGATCAAGCCGCAGTCGGCGTTCTTCGAGCGGCACGGCTCGAAGGGCGTCGCGGTGCTCGAGCGGCTCATCGAGGCGACCCGGCAGGCCGGCGCGCTGGTGCTGCTGGACATCAAGCGCGGCGACATCGGGTCGACCATGACGGCCTACGCGGACGCCTACCTGACCGACGGCTCGCCGCTCGCCGCGGACGCCGTAACGGTGTCACCGTACCTCGGTTTCGGGTCGCTGGAACCCGCGTTCGACGCGGCGGAAAAGTCCGGGCGGGGCGTTTTCGTCCTCGCCCTGACCTCGAATCCAGAAGCACCTGCCGTACAGCGCGCGGTGAACGGCGGACGCACCATCGCCCAGACGGTCGTGGACGCCGCGTCCGAACGCAACGACGGAGTTCGCCCGATCGGGGGAATCGGTCTTGTGGTCGGAGCGACCGTCGGCGACCTGCCGGTGGACCTGGACCGGCTCAACGGACCCGTGCTCGCACCGGGGTTCGGGGCACAGGGTGGCACGGTGTCCGATATGCGGACACTCTTCGGAAACTCCCTGCGTAACGTGCTTCCGAGCAGCTCCCGGGGGGTGCTCCAGGCCGGTCCGGACGTCTTCGCGCTGCGTAGTGAGGCATTGCGCACCCGTGACGCGATCGTGTCTGCCACGGGTCACCACTGATGTACCACGCGTGATCCCGCCAGGATTGCCCACCCACGTTGTCCTGGGATACCCGAGGTCGGTACGGTCGCCTGCACCCGATCCAGAAACACCCACCCCACGGAGGAAATCGTGGCCCTTCCCCAGCTGACCGAGGAGCAGCGGGCCGCAGCGCTGGAGAAGGCGGCTGCTGCTCGTCGGGCCCGGGCTGAGCTCAAGGAGCGCCTCAAGCGAGGCGGCACGACCCTGAAGGATGTGCTCGCCCAGTCCGACAGCGACGAGGTCCTGGGCAAGATGAAGGTGACCGCACTGCTTGAGGCGCTTCCGGGCGTCGGCAAGGTGCGTGCCAACCAGATCATCGAGCGGTTGCAGATCGCGCCCAGCCGCCGTCTCCGCGGCCTCGGTGACCGGCAGCGCAAGGCGCTGCTCGCCGAGTTCAGCGGCGAGTGACCGACTGGCGGCATCAGTTGATACGGCAGTCAGTTGACTGAAGTGCCCGAGCCGGGGACGGGTGTGCGCGCCCGGCCCCGGCTCACTGTTGTGTCGGGACCGTCCGGGGTCGGCAAGTCCACCGTCGTCGCCCAGCTGCGCAAGCTGGACCCGGGCATCTTCTTCAGCGTCTCGCTGACCACCCGGGCGCAGCGCCCGGGCGAAGTGGACGGTCAGCACTACCACTTCGTCGACCTCGACGAGTTCAAGCGGATGATCGACGAGGACGCGTTCCTCGAGTACGCCCGGTACGCCGGCAACTTCTACGGCACCCCGCGCCAGCCCGTGCTGGACGCGCTGGCCGAGGGGCGCCCGGCGATCCTGGAGATCGAGCTGCAGGGCGCGCGGCAGGTGCGCGCCGCGATGCCCGAGGCTCAGCTGGTCATGCTCGTGCCCCCGTCGTGGGAGACCCTGGTCGGCCGGCTGACCGGCCGCGGCACCGAGGACCCCGAGGTGGTGGCCCACCGGCTGGCGGTCGCCGAGAAGGAGCTCGACGCCCAGGGCGAGTTCGACGCGCTGGTGATGAACACCGACGTGCGGGACGCCGCGGCCGAGTTGCTAACCTTGATGACGGGTACATCTGTCTGACCCGCTGTCCGACCTGAAGCAGGAGTCTGTTTTGAGCACCGAGCTGGGCGCTTTGGGCGAGCCGACCACCAACCTGGAAGGCATCACCAACCCTCCGATCGACGACCTGCTGGACAAGGTCAGCTCCAAGTACGCGCTGGTGATCTACGCCGCCAAGCGCGCCCGCCAGATCAACGACTACTACGCGCAGCTCGGCGAGGGCCTGCTCGAGTACGTCGGGCCGCTGGTGGAGCCGGGCCCGCGGGAGAAGCCGCTGTCCATCGCGCTGCGCGAGATCCACGCCGGTCTGCTCGAGCACACCGAAGGCGAGTGAGCACCGAGCCTTCGCGGCGGCCCCGGGTCGTGCTCGGGGTCGGTGGTGGCATCGCCGCCTACAAGGCCTGTGAGGTGCTGCGCCGGCTCACCGAGTCCGGGCACCACGTCCAGGTCCTGCCCACCGAGGCGGCGCTGAGGTTCGTCGGCAAGGCGACCTTCGAGGCGCTGTCCGGCAATCCGGTGCACACCCAGGTGTTCGAGGACGTCTTCGAGGTGCCGCACGTGCGGATCGGCCAGGAGGCCGACCTGGTCGTGGTGGCGCCCGCGACGGCGGACCTGCTGGCCAAGGCCGCGCACGGCCGCGCGGACGACATGCTCACCGGCACGCTGCTGACCGCGCGCTGCCCGGTCCTGATGGTCCCGGCGATGCACACCGAGATGTGGGAGCACGCCGCCACCCAGGACAACGTGGCGCTGCTGCGGTCGCGTGGCGTCGTGGTCGCCGAGCCCGCGTCGGGCCGGCTGACCGGCAAGGACACCGGCAAGGGGCGGCTGGCCGACCCGGCCGAGATCGTCGAGCTGGCCCGGCTGCTGCTGGCCCGGCCGGACGCGCTGCCCCGTGACCTGGCCGGACTGCGCGTCGTTGTCTCCGCCGGCGGGACACGCGAGCCGCTCGACCCGGTCCGGTACCTAGGCAATCGCTCCTCTGGCAAACAGGGCTACGCGTTGGCCAGAGTGGCGGCACAGCGCGGCGCGCAGGTGACCCTTGTGTCCGCGCACACGGCCGCGCTGGCCGAACCGGCCGGGGCCGAGATCGTGCACGCCGGCACCGCACTGGAACTGCGGGACGCCGTGCACAAGGCGGCGGCGGACGCCGACATCGTCGTGATGGCCGCCGCGGTCGCCGACTTCCGCCCGGCCAGCCGGGCCGACCACAAGATCAAGAAGTCGGACCGGGACCCGGACCCGGTCGCGCTCACCCGCAACCCCGACGTGCTCGCGGAACTGGTCTCGGCCCGTTCCGCCGGTAAGCTGCCGGACACCCAGTACATCGTCGGCTTCGCCGCCGAGACCGGGGACGAGAGCGGGGACGTGCTCACCCACGCCCGCGCCAAGCTCGCCCGCAAGGGCTGCGACCTGCTCGTGCTGAACGCCGTCGGCGACGGCAAGGCGTTCGAGGTCGAGGACAACGCGGGCTGGCTGCTGGCCGCGGACGGGACCGAGCGCGCTATCGCACTCGGCTCCAAAGCACAAATGGCGACCGCCATCTGGGACTTCATCGCGGAGTCCACCGGGCGTTGACCTCGTGTCAGCGGCCGCAAGTAGGCTGGGCGCACATTTCGCAGGCATGAATTCGTCGCAGAGAGATCGTGAAGGGGAAGAACCGTGACTAACAAGGCCAGCCGGCTCTTTACGTCGGAGTCAGTCACCGAAGGGCACCCCGACAAGATCTGTGACGCGATCAGCGACTCGATCCTGGACGCCCTGCTGCGCAAGGACCCGCGCTCGCGCGTGGCGGTGGAGACCCTGGTCACCACCGGCCAGGTGCACGTCGCCGGTGAGGTGACCACCGAGGCCTACGCCGACATCCCGGGCATCGTGCGCGAGAAGATCCTGGAGATCGGCTACGACTCGTCGGCCAAGGGCTTCGACGGCAACTCCTGTGGCGTGAACGTGGCGCTGGGCACCCAGTCCCCGGACATCGCCCAGGGTGTGGACACCGCGTACGAGTCCCGCGTGGAGTCCGCCGAGGACGACATCGACCGCCAGGGCGCCGGTGACCAGGGCCTGATGTTCGGCTACGCCTGCACCGACACCCCCGAGCTGATGCCGCTGCCGATCGCGCTGGCGCACCGGCTGTCCAAGCGGCTGACCCAGGTCCGCAAGGACGGCGTGCTGCCCTACCTGCGCCCGGACGGCAAGACCCAGGTCACCATCGAGTACGCGGGCGACCAGCCGGTCCGCCTGGACACCGTGGTGGTCTCCTCGCAGCACGCCGACGGCATCGACCTGGAGCGCCTGCTCGGCGCGGACGTGCGCGAGCACGTCATGCTGCCCGAGTTCGAGGGCCTGACGCTGGACACCTCGAACGTGCGGCTGCTGGTCAACCCGACCGGCCGGTTCGTCATCGGCGGCCCGATGGGTGACGCGGGCCTGACCGGCCGCAAGATCATCGTCGACACCTACGGCGGCATGGCCCGCCACGGTGGCGGCGCCTTCTCCGGCAAGGACCCGTCGAAGGTGGACCGCTCGGCCGCCTACGCGATGCGCTGGGTCGCCAAGAACGCGGTGGCCGCCGGCCTGGCCACCCGGGTCGAGGTGCAGGTCGCGTACGCGATCGGCAAGGCCGCCCCGGTGGGCCTGTTCGTGGAGACCTTCGGCACCGAGACGGTCGACCCGACCAAGATCCAGGCCGCCATCTCCAGCGTGTTCGACCTGCGCCCGGCCGCGATCATCCGCGACCTGGACCTGCTGCGCCCGATCTACGCCCCGACCGCGGCCTACGGCCACTTCGGCCGGCCCGAGCTGGACCTGCCGTGGGAGCGTACCGACCGCGCCGAGGCGTTGAAGCAGGCCGCTGGCGTCTGACCCGTCGTACCGCTCTGTTAGAAAACAGGGCATGGCCAACGCGGGCAACCGGCACAAAGGGGAGCGGCAGGCAGCCGCCACCCTGCCGGTTGCCCGCGTTTACGTTGACGTCCCGCTGGCGCACCTGGACCGGACGTTCGACTACCTCGTGCCGACACACCTGGACGCCGAGGTGGTCGCCGGGTCGCGGGTGCGGGTGCGGTTCTCCGGGCAGCTCGTCGACGGGTACGTGATCGAGCGGGCCGAGGAGTCCGACCACCCGAAGCTCGCGTTCCTGGAGCGGGCGGTGTCCGCCGAGTCGGTGCTGGCGCCGGAGATAGCCCAGTTGGCCCGTGCGGTGGCCGACCGGTACGCCGGGTCGATGATGGACGTTCTCCGGCTGGCGATCCCGCCCAGGCATGCCCGCGCCGAATCCTCCGCGTCCCCCGAGCCGGTCTCTCTAACGCCGTTGGAGGATCTGTCCGGGTGGGACCGCTATCCCCGCGGCGCGGCCTTCCTGGACGCGTTGAAAGCGGGCCGGCAGGCGCATGCCGTCTGGCAGGCGCTGCCGGACGAGGACTGGCCCAGGCGGCTCGCCGAGCTGGCGGTGACCGTCGCCGCGACCGGCCGGGGCGTGGTGCTGGTCGTGCCCGACTATCGCGACGTGGCCCGGCTGCACGCCGCCTGCCTTGACCTGGTGGGCAAGGACGGCGAACCGGCCGTTGTGGCGTTGTCGGCCGATCTGGGCCCGTCTACGCGTTACCGCAGGTGGCTCGCGGTGCGCCGGGGCAGCGCCCGGATCGTGCTGGGCACCCGCGCGACCGCGTTCGCCCCGGTCGCGGACCCCGGCCTGGTGGTCGTCTGGGACGACGGCGACGACCTGCACGCCGACCAGCGCTCGCCGTACCCGCACGTCCGCGAGGTGCTGACGCTGCGCGCCCACCTGTCCGGGGCGGCGCTGGTGATCGGCGGGTTCGCGCGGACCGCGGAGGCGCAGCTGCTCGTGCGAACCGGTTGGGCGCATGAGCTGGTGGCCTCGCGCGACTCGCTGCGCGCCTGCGCCCCACGGGTCACCGCGATCGGCGAGACCGACGTGCAGATCGCCCGTGACCCCGCCGCCCGGGCCGCGCGACTGCCGTTGGTCAGCTTCGAGGCCGCGAGGGGTGCGTTGAAGGCTGGGGCGCCGGTGTTGGTGCAGGTGCCGCGGCGGGGGTACGTGCCTGCGTTGGCGTGTATGAACTGCCGGGCGCCCGCGCGCTGCCGCCGGTGTGCCGGCCCGCTGGCCTTGCCCGGCGGACGGGATGATGGCGTGCCGCGTCCGGCCGCGTGCCGGTGGTGCGGCGCCGCCGAGGCCGCTTTTCGTTGCGGGGAGTGCGGTTCGCGGCGGTTGCGGGCTGTTGTCGTTGGCTCCAAACGAACTGCCGAGGAGCTGGGCCGCGCCTTCCCCGGTGTGCCCGTGCGCACCTCCGGCGCTGACGAGGTTTTGGCAACCGTGCCAGGCGATCCCGCTCTGGTCGTTGCCACCCCGGGCGCGGAACCGGTCGCCGAAGGCGGTTACGGGGCCGCGCTTTTGCTGGACAGCTGGGCTTTGCTCGGTCGTGCGGACCTGCGTGCGGCCGAGGAGACCCTGCGGCGCTGGATGGGCGCGGCGGCTTTGGTTCGTCCTGGCCCGGCCGGTGGACGTGTTGTGGTGGTGGGAGATTCCGCGCTCGGCCCGGTCCAGGCGCTGGTACGGTGGGATCCCGCGTGGCACGCCGAGCAGGAACTGGCCGGCCGCATGGAACTCGGCTTCCCGCCGGCGGTCCGGATGGCCTCCGTGGACGGTTCGCCGACCGCGTTGAACGACTTCCTGGACAGCCTCACCCTCCCGGAGACCGCGGAGATCCTCGGTCCGGTTCCGTTGGGCGACAAGGGCGAGGTCGAACGTGCCCTGATCCGTTCGAGCCGGGGTCAAGGTCGTGCCCTGGCCGCGGCCTTGTCGGTGGCTCAGCGCGAACGCACTGCCCGCAAGGAACCCGAGACGCTGCGGATCCGGTTGGACCCGTTGGAACTCGTCTGAAGAGATCGACAACCTTTTGTCGATCTCTGGCGTCTACCGGGCATGGGGATCTTGAGAACACTCACATCGATAGTTGCGATCACGGCTTCTGTGGGTCTGGGGACTGGGGTAGCGAACGCTTCTGAGCAGGGCGTACGAGTGGATGGGCCGGGCGCTGCCGGGTTGCCGCCGTACGTCGCGTTCATCCAGCCGGTCACGGCCGAGCGGCTGGGCAAGAGCTGGCGGGAGGGCTGCCCGGTCGGACCGGACCAGCTCAGGCTGATCAACCTCAGCGTGCTCGGCTTCGACGGCAAGGTCTACCGCGGTGAGCTGATCGTGAACGCCGCGGTGGCCACCGAGGTCGCCCGCACGTTCGCCGACCTGTACTTCGACCGGTTCCCGATCCAGCGCATGGAGACCGTGGAGAAGTTCGACGCGGACGACGACAAGTCCATGGCGGCCAACAACACCTCGGCGTTCAACTGCCGTCCGATCACCGGTGGCACGGCGTGGTCCAACCACTCCTACGGCCGCGCGATCGACATCAACACCGTCCAGAACCCGTACATCTCCGGCAGCGGCGCGGTGTACCCACCCAACGGGGCGCCGTACGTGGACCGGACCCGGACCGACCCGGGCCTGATCCACGCCGGTGACCACACCGTCCAGGCGTTCGCCAGCCGCGGCTGGGAATGGGGCGGCTACTGGGACTCGCCGATCGACTACCAGCACTTCGAGAAGCCGTAAGACAAAAAGCAGGCCCCGTCACCCCGGCGGGGCCTGCTTTCTCAGCTGTGCAGGTGCAGGGGGCCGCGGTAGAGGGTGTTTCCCTTGGAGTCGTAGAGGGTCGCGGTGAGGTGGTCGAGGGTGGTGTCGTCGAGCTGGCCGCTGTCGTCGGTGAGGGCGTCGGGGACGAGGGAGATGAAGGTGCCCGCGCGGACGTCGGTGTCCAGTTCCGTGGTGCCGTCGAGGCTCACGTTCATCTTGGTCGCGTCGGCGCGGACCGTGCCGAGCAGGACCAGGCCGCCGTCGCCGCCGGTGACGACGGGCATCTGGGCCGCGTCGACCGGTTGCGGTTCACGCACGAAGTCCATGTAGGGCTGGAAGGTCTGGTCGACCGGGTCGGCCGCCTTGCGGGTCACCGGGTCCGGCTGCCACTGGCAGGCGGACACGCCCTTGCTGTTCGTGGCCATGATCAGCTCACTGCCCTTGACGGTCATCGCCGCGCCCGGCTGCCAGCTGTCCCGGTCCGGCTCGGGGTCCCGCGTGCTGTCCAGGCAGTCGCCGAGTTCCTTGCCCCGCGGCGAGGTCCGGTCCGCCGCGGGCGTTGGTCTGTCCACAACGGACACCATCGGCAGTGGCGGCGCGGTCATCTCACGCGCGGGGTAGACCGGGTCGTCGTCGTCCGGGCGGTCCGCGGTGGAGTCCGAAGGCAGTTGCTGCGCCTGCAGATGGGTGTCCGGGCCGATGCTGATCGACGTGTAGGCCACGAACATGCCGTCGCCCTTCTCCGGCGGCGCGAGCATTTCCTCGCCGGTGTCGGCCGAGGTGATGTCGAACGCCTCCCAGGAGGAGTCCAGCACGCCCGCGACCGTCCCGTTCGACGTCGCGAACAACGCGCCGGTGCCCGACCCGGCCGCGTACGCCGGTTCCGCGCTGGGGTTGGAGATCGTCACCGAGGTCAGCGTGCTCTCGCAGAACAGCGGCTTGCCGTCGGCGCGCGCCGCGGTCACCACGATCCCGCCGACCTCGGCGCTGAACGACGGTGTCCACTCGGGACGGTCCGGGTAGGCGCCGCTCTGCGGTGAGGTCCGCGCCGCCGCGTAGCACCGGTCCAGCTCGGCGTTGGCCACCGCCACATCGTCCGAAATGGACGGGCTGCGTGGCGCCTCGACCGACCCCTGGCCGTCCGAGGCCGCCGACTGCCGGGGCGGCACCGCCTGGGCGACGATCACCGCTCCGGCGGCCAGCACGGCGACTCCGGCGGCCGCTGCCAGCGGCGCCCTGGCGCGGTCGAGAAACCCGGCGGGCCGGTCCAGCTCCCGCCACAGCCTGCGCCGCAACCGGTCCCGCACCTCCGGCGGCATCTCCCGGCGCGGCTCGAAGCCGGTCATGGTGCGTCCTCCAGCACGTCGCCCCCCAGTGTCTTGCGCAGGCGTGCCCGGGCGCGGGAGATCCGCGACCGGATGCTGACCTCCTCGAGGCCGAGCAGCTCGGCCGCCTCGGCGGTGGACAGCTCGCCGATCAGGCACAGCTCGACCACCTGGCGTTCGGACTTCGGCAGCTTGGCCACCGCGGCCAGCACCCGGCGCATCCGGCTCTGGCTGTCGACCTTGTCGGCGACCTGCTCGGCGTGGTCCTCGACGGCCTCCTGCGTGGGCACCCGGCGCAGCATCCGGGCGAACCGGCCGGAGCTGCGGTACTCCGAGCGCGCGAGGTTGCCGGCCACCGCGTAGAGCCAGGGCAGCGCACTGTCGCGGACCAGGGTGATCTCGCCCAGCTTGCGCCAGGCGGTCATGAACGTGATCGAGGTGAGGTCCTCCGCGGTCGACCAGGACCCGGTCAGCCGGTAGGCGTGGTTCCACACCGCCTGGGCGTGCCGCTCGAACAGCTCACCGAACGCGGCCTTGTTCCCGGACGCCGCACGACGCCACAGCGAGGCATCGCTGTGCGGGTCATGAGCCGGTTCGGCCCCGGCCGGCGGGCCCAGCGAGGGCTCGCCGCGATCGGGCAGCATCCTCGTTCCCAGCTTCGCGGTGGTCGTCACATAGTGGAGGTGGCCACCTCCGCCCCAAGCGTTGCATACCGCTGTTGTCAGCGCGCATCGCCCCTGGGGATGACCGGGGTTCAGCCAGGGGTGGCGGTCGCACGATATGCCGGAAACAGTGGTACCGGCCCCCATGGGACCGGATTGGAATGGTGAACATTCCAAAACTCACACTTGGTTCAGCCTGATGCCCCATGCGCGAAACTCCGGTCGGCTCGTAATGTCGATTGGGAGGACGGCCGTCACTGGAGGCAGGCGTGAGCGAAGCCCGGCTTGGCACCCGCGCGCGATCTTCACAAGGATCATCGGCGGCGGGAATTATCACGTCGGAACTGCTGTCGGTGGGAGTGGAGGAGGAATTCCTGCTGGTTGACGCCCGCACCGGGCGGCTGGCCGACCGGGCGCCGGATGTGCTCGCGGACGCCGCCGGCAATGGGCACGACTTACAGGCGGAGATCACGCTGAGCCAGGTCGAGACCGCGACCGGGGTCTGCCGCACGATGGGGGACCTGCACGACCAGCTGGCCGGCGCCCGTGCGGTGCTTGCCGAGCAGGCGAACGCCTACGGGGCCCGGCTGATCGCTTCGGGGACGTCGGTGTTCGGCCGCAGCACGCCGAACCCGCTCACGCCCGTCCCGCGCTACCACCGGATGAGCCGCGAGTTTCGGGCTCTCCTGGGCGACCTGCCGGTCTGCGGCTGCCACGTCCACATCGGACTCCCGGACGACGAGGCCAGGGTGCTGGTCGTCAACCACCTGAGGCCCTGGTTGCCGACGCTGCTGGCGATGGGCGCCAACTCGCCGTACTGGAACAACGCCGACACCGGCTATGCCAGCTGGCGCTACCTGATGTGGGGCAGGTGGCCGTCCGCCGGGCCGCCGCCGTGGATCGAGTCGCCCGCCTCCTACTACGCCGCCCGTGATGAGGTCATCTCCAGCGGCGCGGCCATGGACGTGGGCATGCTCTACTGGGACGCCCGGCTTTCGGCCCGTCATCCCACCGTTGAGCTGCGGATCTGCGATGTGGCGCCGACCGTGCGGGACGCGGTGCTGCTGGCCGCGATCGCCCGGGGCATCGCGACGATGGCGCTGACCACGGACATGCCCGCGCTCGCGGTTCCCCAGCACCTGCTGCGGCCCGCGTTGTGGCGCGCGGCCCGGGATGGCTTGGAGGGACTAGGGGTTGACGTCCGCACCGGCGAGCTGGCGCCGGCCGGGAACCTGGCCGCGGGCCTGGTCCGGTGGATCCGGCCGGCCCTGGAGGAGGCCGGTGACTACGAACTGGTCAACGAGTCGCTGGCCAGGCTGCTGCTCGACGGCAGCGGCGCGGCCCGCCAGCGGGCGGCGTTCGCGCGCACCGGACGGCTCGAGGACGTGGTCGGTTTCCTGGCCGCTCAGACGTGGACGTCGTGAGGCCAGTCCGGCGGCAGCCAATTGACCGCGTACCAGAGATCCATCCGATGTTGCGCCTGGGAAAGGTCGACGTGCAGGGCGCGCTCGATTTGCTGGATACGGTGCCGAACGCTGTTGCGGTGCACTTTCAGGACCGCCGCCGTGCGGTCCCAGTTGCCGTGATTGGCGAGCCAAATTCTCAAGGTTTCAACGAGCTGTGCGGCGCCCGGTGATCGAATTTCGGTCAATGGCGCGAGGGTGCGCCGCGCGAATGCGCGGGCCTGCGCCGGATCGATCAAAGAGGCGACGGACTCGTTTTCGTTGTCGGCTGTCACCGGGCGGCCACTCGCCGCTGCGCGACGTCGCAATGCGACGGCTTCCCGTTCCGCCGAACGGAGGTCGGCGAGCGCTGTGACTCCGCTCATACCGACCAGCCAGCCGCGCTTGTGCAGGGTCTCCAGTGCGGCCTGGCTGGGCGCGGAGCGGGCCGCCACGACCGCGCGGAAACTGCCGTTGGTCAGGTCGACCAGGGGCGTGCCGAGCAGCTGGACCAGCTGGGCGAAGTCGCCATCCGCGTCGAAACGGTGCCGTTGCCGCACATCCACCCCGGCGATCACCCGGTAGTCCTGGCCAGGGCGGTTGTCGAGCAACGTGGCCAGCAGGTCACCGGTGGACTCGGCGGCCGCGCCACCGGCGAGAAGAAGCCGCGCGGCCAGCCGGGCGGTGTGGCCGCGGGACGCGTCGACCTCCCGGCGCACGAGCCCGAGCAGAGCCAGCGACATCGCCACCACCGCACGGTCGCCCACGGTGAACGCCCGCGAACGGCCCACGATCAGCACCGACGAGGGCTCGACCGGATGCAGGACCGCGTGGTCATCGCCGATCTTCGTGCTCCCGGACCGCGGCCCGGTGCCGGTGCGGACCTTGGCGGCCAGCGCCTTGAGGTCGTCCGTGGGCTCCGGCGCGAGCCCGGACCGGGTGACGACCGTGCCCTGCGCGTCCAGCAACATGGCCCACGCGGCCAGGGAGGTGGCCAGGGCGCGCACAGTGGTCTCGGTTGGTCGGGGTCGGGCGGCGGCGCGGGTAAGGGCTCGCTGGCCGTCGGCGATCACCCGCAGCTCGGTGTTCTGGGCGTCCGCGAGCGCGGTGCCGACGGCCTGGCTGACCGCGAGGAACGGGGTCTTCTCGGGGACCACCACGAGTGGCATGCCGCGGTCGTGACAAGCCCGGACCAGGGCGTCCGGCACCGCGTCGTACACGGGTGTCACGCCGAACCCGAGCGCGCTGACGCCCGCCTTCGTGAGCCCCTCGACGTAGGCCTCGATGTCGGCCGGACGCTTGGGGAAGTTGACCCCGGCGGTGAGCAGCAGCTCCTGGCCGAGCAGGTAGGGCACCGGGTCGCGCAGCTCGCTGACGTGCGCCCAGCACACCGGCCGGTCGAGGTTCTCCTTGCCGGCCTTGACCTCCAGGCGCAGCTCGGCCCGGTCCACGACGGTCCGCAAGGGCACCGTTCTGAGCGTCATGACGTCTCCGGGGCCGATTCATCCAACAGGCGGTCACCCGATTGTGCAGTTCAACCCGTCGCCCGGCCAGAGCCGTTTGCATACGGTGACCGGAACGACACAACCGGAGGCACGAGATGGGCCTGGACTACGCGGTGATTGTGGCCTACCTGCTGGGCATGATCGGCATGGGGTGGTGGGGTATGCGCCGCGCCACCACGAAGAGCGAGTATCTGGTGGCAGGACGGCGGTTGGGCGGCGTCATGTACTCCGGCACGATGTCGGCCATCGTGCTCGGCGGCGCCTCCACCATCGGCGGTGTGCGGCTCGGTTACCAGTACGGCATTTCCGGCGCCTGGCTGGTGCTGGCAATTGGCCTGGGCATCCTGCTCCTGTCGGCGGCATTCGCCCGGCGGATCGCCCGTTTGCGCGTCTACACGGTGTCGGACATGCTCGACATCCGCTACGGCGGCTCGTCCGCGGCCGTCTCCGGCGTCGTGATGTGGGGCTACGCGCTGATGCTGACCGTCACCTCGCTGGGCGCCTCCTCGACGATCTTCAACGTGCTGTTCGGGTTCGACCGGTGGGCGAGCATCCTGCTGGCCGGCGGGATCATCGTGCTGTACTCGGTGCTCGGCGGCATGTGGTCGATCTCGATGACCGACATCGTGCAGTTCGCCGTGAAGACCGTCGGGATCCTGTTGCTGCTGCTGCCTTTCGCGCTGGCCCGGGCGGGCGGGTTCGCCGGGATGCGGGAACGCCTGTCCGCCAGTGACTTCGACTTCACCGCGATCGGCGGCACCACCATCGTCACGCTGCTGGTCACCTACACGCTGGGGCTGCTGATCGGGCAGGACATCTGGCAGCGCGTGTTCACCGCCCGCACGCCCAAGGTCGCCACCTGGGGCGGGATCACTTCCGGGCTGTACTGCGTGGTGTACGCGTTCGCGGGGGCGTTGATCGGGATGGCCACGCACTCGCTGTACCCGGGGATCGGCCAGAAGGACACGGCTTTCGCCACCGCCGTGGAGAACTTCCTGCCGATGGGTGTGCGCGGGCTGGTGCTGGCGGCGGCGCTGGCCGCGTTGATGTCGACCTCGAGCGGGGCGCTGATCGCGTCCTCGACCGTTGCCGCCAACGACATCTGGCCTCGTCTCTCCGGCCGGTCAGGGTCCAAAGAGGACATTCACTCGAACCGGTTGTTCACCTTGGTGCTCGGGGTGATCGCGATCCTGCTGGCGATGCTGATCGAGGGTGTGATCGCGGCGCTCACCGTGGCGTACAACCTGCTGGTCGGTGGCTTGCTGGTGGCGATCGTCGGTGGGATGGTGTGGAAGCGGGGCAACCGGCAGGGCGCGCTGGCGTCGATGGCCTCGGGTGCGGTGACGGTCGTGGTCGTGATGTTCACCAATGGCCTGGAAGCCAACGAGGTCATCTTCTACGGACTGGGAGTGAGCCTGGTGTTCTACGTCGTGGTCAGCCTGCTGACGCCACCGACCGACGCCGCCGTGCGGGAGGCGTGGACCGAGCGCATCAGCGAAAAGGTGCCTGCGTGATCGGGCCGGTCGACAGCTCGCAGGTGCCCCGGTTCGCCGGGCCGGCCACCTTCGCCCGGCTGCCCCGGCTCGACCAGGTGCCGTCGGCGGACATCGCGGTCCTCGGGGTTCCCTTCGACGCGGGCGTTTCCTACCGTCCGGGCGCGCGGTTCGCCCCGGCGGCGGTGCGGGAGGCGAGCCGGTTGCTGCGGCCGTACAACCCGGCCCTGGACACCGCACCGTTCGAGCAGGCGCAGGTGGTGGACGCCGGAGACATCGCGTGCAACCCGTTCAACATCGGCGAGGCCATCGGCACGATCCAGGAGCAGGCAACGGAGTTGCTCAACACTGGGGCGCGGCTGCTGACTATCGGCGGCGACCACACGATCGCCCTGCCGCTGCTGCGGGCGGTCGCGGCCCAGCACGGACCCGTTGCACTGCTGCACTTCGACGCGCACCTCGACACGTGGGACACCTACTTCGGCGAGCCCTACACGCACGGCACCCCGTTCCGGCGGGCGGTCGAGGAGGGGATCCTGGACACGTCCGCGGTGTCCCATGTGGGCACTCGTGGTCCGCTGTACGGGCGCGCCGACCTTGATGAGGACACGCGGCTGGGGTTCGGGATCGTGACGTCCGCCGATGTCATGCGGCAGGGGGTGGATGCCGTGGTCGAGGCGTTGCGGGCGCGGATCGGGGACCGTCCGTTGTATGTGTCCGTGGACATCGACGTGCTGGATCCCGCGCACGCGCCCGGGACCGGCACGCCGGAGGCGGGTGGCATGACCAGCCGGGAACTGCTGGAAATCCTGCGTGGTCTGGCCGGTTCGAATCTGGTGTCCGCGGATGTGGTCGAGGTGGCGCCCGCGTACGACCACGCCGAGCTGACGTCCATCGCCGCCTCGCACGTCGCCTACGACCTGATCACGTTGCTGGCCATGGGGAAACCGTGAGGACGGGCGGCGACCTGGTCGTCGAGTCGCTGACCGCGCTCGGCGCCACGACGGTCTTCGGCCTGCCCGGGCAGCATGCGCTCGGCCTGTTCGACGCGTTGCGGCGGTCCTCGTTGCGGTATGTGGGCAGCCGGACCGAGGTGAACGCGGCTTTCGCGGCCGACGGGCATGCGCGCACGACCGGTGCGGTGACCCCGTTGTTCGTGTCGACCGGGCCGGGGGCTTTGCAGACTTTGGCCGGGCTGCAGGAGTCCGCGAGCTCGTCCGTGCCCGTGCTGGGGATCAGCAGCCAGGTCCCGGTCGCCGGATTGGGTGGTGCGCGGCGGGGTTTTCTCCACGAACTGCCCGACCAGCAGGCCAGTTTCCGTGGCGTGGTCAAGCACACGCGGGTTGTCAGGACGGCTTCGCAGATCCCGTCGGCGGTCGCGGAGGCGTGGGAGATCGCCGCGAGCGCCCCCGCAGGTCCGGTGTGGCTGGAGATCCCGCAGGACGTGCTCCTCGGTGAGGTGTCCGTGCCACCTTTGGGCGAACTTGTTGTCTCGCCGCGGGTCTTGGCGCCGCGGCCGGAGCTGATCGCGGAGGCGGCTCGGCTGTTGTCCGCGGCCGCTTCGCCGGTGATTCTGGCGGGCGGGGGAGTGGTGCGGAGCGGCGGTGAAGCCGATCTGCTTGCCCTGGCGGAGAAACTCGGCGCGCCGGTGGTCACGACCTTCGGTGGCAAGGGTTCTTTTCCGTGGGACCACAAGCTTTCGCTGCAGTCCTGGCTGGAGGACCGACACACCACCGACTACCTTGAGGCTGCGGATGCCCTGCTGGTCGTCGGGTCGGGGCTGGGGGAGCTGTCCAGCAACTACCACACCTTCCGGCCGCGGGGCCGGGTGATCCAGGTCGAGGCGGATCTCGGCAAGCTGGAGGCCGGCCATCCCGCGCTGGCCATCCACGCCGACGCGGCGCTTGCCTTGCGCGCATTGACATCCGCAGTGTCCTCGCGCGACTCGACGGCCGATGTGGGTGCTGTGCTGGCGTCGGTGCGGGAGCGGCTCGCCGGTCAGGACCTTGGCTTCGAACAGGACGTTCTGGCGGCCGTGCGGTCGGCGTTGCCCGATGACGCCCCGAGCTTCTGGGACATGACGATCCTGGCGTACTGGGCGTGGTCGGCCTGGGATCCGCGGGCGGGCGCGATGCACACGGCTCAGGGCGCGGGCGGGCTCGGCTACGCGTTCCCGGCCGCGCTCGGCGCCGCATCCACAACGGACGGACCCGTCCTCGCGGTGTCCGGCGACGGCGGCGCGATGTACGGGCTGCCCGAGCTGGCAACCGCGAAACAGCACCACCTCCGGGTGACGTGGTTGATCGTCGACGACGGTGGCTACGGCATCCTGCGCGAGTACATGACCGACGCGTTCGGCGTGGCCACCGGCACCGAGCTGGCCAGGCCCGATTTCGTCGCGCTGGCCTCGGCTTTCGGCGTTCCCGCGGTGCGCACGACACCCGGTTCGCTGCGCGACGACCTGGCGAAGGCGCTGGCGGATGATGGGCCCTCCGTGGTCGTTCTGCCTGCGCTGCTGCGGATGTTCGCGCCGACCCACCTGGGTTCGGCTTGAGATAACCCGACCGGCGGGGCAGAGTGAATCCCCTCGCAGAGGAGCAGGAGGGTTCACTGTGCGTCGATCCGCCGGTTTACTGGCCTCACTGACTGTCACCACAACGATGGTGCTCACCGGAGCCAACGCGGTCGCCGCCCCGGCGAAAGTGCCGGAGGCGATCGGCTACGGCGGTGCTGTGGCGAGCATCGACCAGGACGCCACCGCGATCGGCATCTCCGTGCTGCGCCACGGCGGCAACGCGGTCGACGCGGCCGTCGCCACGGCCGCCGCGCTGGGCGTCACCGACCCGTTCTCCAACGGCGTCGGCGGTGGCGGGTTCTTCGTGTTCTACGAGGCCCGCACCGGGAAGGTGTACACGCTCGACGGCCGCGAGACCGCGCCGGCGACCGCGGACGAGAAGTACTTCCAGGAGAACGGCGTGCCGCTGCCGTTCGCCGACGCCGTCACCAGCGGGTTGAGCGTCGGCGTCCCGGGCACGCCGAAGACCTGGCAGACCGCCCTGCAGAAGTGGGGCAGGCTGTCGCTGAAAGAGGCGATGAAACCGGCCGAACAGCTGGCCCGCAAGGGGTTCACCGTCGACCAGACGTTCCAGACCCAGATCAGCAACAACATCGCCCGGTTCTCGGCGTTCCCGTCCACCCGGGAGCTCTACCTGCCCGGCGGCAAGCCGCCCGCGGTGGGGTCCACGTTCCGCAACCCCGACCTGGCCAACACCTACCGCGAGCTGGCCGACACCAACCTGCGGTCGCTGTACAACGGGGCCATCGGCCGCGAGATCGTCAAGACCGTGCAGCAGCCGCCCAAGGACCCGGCCTCCCCGTTGAACGTCCGCCCCGGCCGGCTCACGCTGCAGGATCTGTCGCGCTACCAGGCGATCCCGCGCGACCCGTCCAAGGCCAGCTACCGCGGCCTGGACGTGTACAGCATGGCGCCGCCGTCGTCGGGTGGCACAACCGTCGGCGAGGCGCTGAACATCCTGGAGACCAAGGACGTCCGCAAGCTCTCCCAGGTGGACTACCTGCACAACTTCCTGGAGTCGACCCGGATCTCGTTCGCCGACCGCAACCGCTGGGTGGGCGACCCGGACGTGCAGGCGGTGCCGACCAAGCAGCTGCTGTCGCAGAAGTTCGCCAACTCCCGCGCCTGCCTGATCGATCCGAACAAGGCATTGACCAGCCCGGTCGCGCCCGGTGACCCGTACAACCCGAAGCCGTGTGCCACCACCGGTCCCGGCGGCACGATCCTGAACGACGGCATGAGCACGACCCACCTGACCACCGCGGACGCGTGGGGCAACGTCGTGTCGTACACGCTCACCATCGAGCAGGAGGGCGGCAACGGCATGGTCGTGCCCGGCCGTGGGTTCCTGCTGAACAACGAGCTGACCGACTTCAACTTCGCGCCGCTGTTCCCGGGCGTGCCCGACCCGAACCTGCCCGGCGCCGGCAAGCGGCCGCGCTCCTCGATGGCGCCGACCATCGTGCTGCGCAACGGAAAGCCGTTCTTCGCGACCGGGTCACCGGGTGGCGCGTCGATCATCACGACCACGCTGCAGGTCATCCTGGGCCGGATCGACCGGGGCTTCTCCCTGGTGCAGGCCATCGCCCAGCCGCGAGCCTCGCAGCGCAACTCCGCGCTCGCCCAGGTCGAACCGGCGTTCCTGGCGTTGCCGGAGGCCGATGTGCTGGCCAAGCAGTACGGCCAGGGCTTCAACGCCGCCGCCGCGGCTGAGATCGGCGCCGCCACGGGTGTCGAGCGGTTGCCCGATGGGCGGTGGATCGCCGCTGCTGAGCCTGTCCGTCGTGGCGGCGGATCGGCTGCTGTGGTGTTCCCGGCTCGTTGATTTCGTCGGTGGGTGGCCCTGTTACTACGGGGCCACCCACTGTCGTTTGTAGGTGCGGTTGGCTGACGTCAGCTCTTCGCCGCACGTGCTGCACTCGGTGGCGCTGGTGCTGGTGTGGCCGTTGTGGTCGATCCACATCGCGGTGTGGCGTCGTGGCGGGTCGGTGTGGTTCTCGCCCCAGTGCGCGAGGGCGTTCAGCACCGGGAGCAGGTCCGCGCCCGCTTCGGTGATCAGGTACTGGTCGTGGGTGCGCTGGCGGCCCTTGTAGGGCGCTTTGGTGAGCAGGCCCTCGTCGACCATCATCGCGAGCCTCTTGCTCAGCACGTTGTCCGCGACCTGCAGGGTCGTGCGGAACTCGTCGAACTTCGTGGCGCCCAGCAGCGCCTCTCTCAGCACCAGCAGCACCCACGGGTCGCCGACCACGTCCAGCGTGCGGGCGATCGGGCAGGGGTGCCTGGACCAGTCCTGACGGAGCACCACGGGACTCTCCTCACATTGACTTGCTCGAGACAAGCCTACTCGACGTACGCTTGCTTCAAGAAAGTCAACTATCTTCAAGTGAGGCCAGCCATGACACCCCTTGTGTCGACTGAATCGAGATCAGGCCGAGTGCTTCCCAACCGGACCTCAGGGGAACGTGACGCGAACCAGCCACAAGTACGTGACCGGACGGAACCGTTCGTTCTCAACGCAACCAAGACTTTGAAATCCGGAGAGGCGGGCCTGTCATGACTGAAGATGCGGTCATCATCGACGCTGTCCGTACTCCCATCGGCAAACGTGGCGGTGCGTTGTCCGGGGTGCATCCCGTGGACCTGCACGCGCACGCGATCCGTTCGCTCATCGAACGCACCGGCATCGACCCGGCGCTGGTCGACGACGTGATCTCCGGCGCGGTCGGCCAGATCGGCGAGCAGAGCGCCAACACCGCCCGCTGGGCCGCCCTGGCCGCGGGCCTGCCCGAGTCCGTGCCCGCGGTGACCGTGGACCGGCAGTGCGGCAGCAGCCAGCAGGCGATCCACTTCGCGGCGCAGGGCGTGATCGCGGGCGCCTACGACGTGGTGATCGCGTCCGGGATCGAGTCGATGAGCCGGATCCCGATCGGCAGCCAGGTCAACGGGCAGGATCCGTTCGGCCCGGGCGTGGCGGCCAGGTACCCCGAGGGTCTCGTTCCCCAGGGGATCAGCGCGGAGCTGATCGCGGCCAAGTGGGGTCTGAGCCGTGGCGAGCTGGACTCGTTCGCGGCTTTGAGCCACCAGCGTGCCGCCGCTGCTTGGGCTGATGGCAAGTTCGCCGGTGAGGTGGCGCCGCTCAAGGTGGGCACCGCTGAGGTGAACCTGGACGAGTCGATCCGGCCGTCGACCACAGTGGACATCCTCGCGGGGTTGAAACCCGCGTTCTACCACTCGGACTGGTCGGCGCGGTTCCCGCAGATCTCGTGGAACGTGACCGCGGGCAACTCCTCACCGATCAACGACGGTGCTGCGGCGGTGCTGATCACCAGCAGCTCCACGGCTCGCAAGCTCGGTTTGACGCCTCGCGCCCGGTTGCACAGCTTCGCCGTGGTCGGCGATGACCCGCTGTACATGCTCACCGGGGTCATTCCCGCGACTTCCAAGGTTCTGCAGCGAGCCGGGCTGTCTGTTTCGGACATCGATGCCTTCGAGGTCAATGAGGCCTTCACCAGCGTGGTTCTGGCGTGGCAGAAGGAAACCGGTGTTTCGCTGGACAAGGTCAACGTCAACGGCGGCGCCACCGCCATCGGCCACCCGCTCGGCGCCAGCGGGGCTCGTTTGATGACGACGTTGCTGTCCGTTCTCGACCAGACCGGCGGCCGCTACGGCCTGCAGACCATGTGTGAGGCAGGCGGGTTGGCCAACGCCACCATCGTCGAACGCCTCTGAGGATCGGGGGGCCGAAATTCGGTTGCCGCGCGCGGTGGGCTGCGGGACTCTGTGCGTATGACGTTCTGACGGACAGACCCCAGCCGCCGCGGCCGTTGCCGTCCCCCTTTCCTTGGAAGAGAGCGTCTTTTGCCTGCCCAGAACTCCACTTCGGCCACCGTCAGCGTGTTCGCGTCGCCGACGAGCTGGATCGAGTCCAATGCCCTGTCACAGTGCCGGCAGGTCGCCGCGCTCGAGGGCATGATCCACGTTGCCGCCATGCCGGACCTGCATCCGGGCAAGGGCGCGCCCATCGGCGCGGCCATGCTGTCCACGGTGTTGTACCCGTTCCTGGTGGGGTCCGACATCGGTTGTGGCATCGCGGTTTTCCCGTTCCGGCTGAAGAAGGCCGTGCCGTCGCGGCTCGCCGGGCGGTTCCCCGACCTTGACGTTCCGGTGGATCTTTCCGACGAGGTCTGGTCCTTTGTGGACTCAGATGTTCCCGGCGGTCACCTTGAGGGGCTGGGGACTGTCGGGCGGGGCAACCACTTCGTTGAGCTGGCGCGGATCGGTACCGTGTTCTCGCCGGAGCACGCCTCGCGCCTTGGGCTGGACGCCGGTGACCTGGTGCTGATCGTCCACAGTGGATCGCGCGGTCTGGGTGAGCGGATCCTGCGGGCGCACACCGAGGTGCACGGTGCTGGTCCGGCAGCGGATCCTGCGGCCTATCTGGCGGCGCATGATTCGGCGGTGCGTTGGGGTTCGCTCAACCGGCGCCTGATGGCCGCTCGAGTCGCGCTTGCTTTGGGGGCCGAGCCTGAGTCGCCGATCGTGGACGAGTGCCACAACTTCGTTGCGGTCGATGACGGGACCTACTTGCACCGCAAGGGAGTTGCGCGCGGTGACGGCAACGACGTGCTCATCGCGGGCACTCGCGGCACCCCGTCGTATCTCGTCGCCGGGCACGCCGGTGCCGACGCGAACCACTCCGTCGCGCATGGCGCCGGCCGGAAGATGTCCCGGGCCGATGCTCTGCGCCGGGGCAAGGCCAAGCACACCGTCGAGGAACTCCGCACCACGCCCATGGGTTCGGTGGTGGTCTGCGGCGACCGTCAGCTTCTGTTCGAGGAAGCCCCCACCGCCTACAAACGCATCGAACAGGTCATCGCCGACCTCACCGACCACAACCTCGCGACCCCCATAGCGACCACCACACCCGTCGTCACCTACAAAACCGCCGACCGCGGCCCCCGCAAACGGGGCCGGTGAGATCGGCTTTGAAGCGGGCGGTGGTGCCTACACGCCACCCGGTTTCCGGCCTGTAGCAGAATTCGGCGATGAGCATCGACCGCGCGCAACTCCCGCAGTTCGCCTACCACCCGGACCCGTTGAGCACGGGCTGCGCGGTGGTGTCGGATGAGGAGTGCGTCTGCTGTGGGGCGAGCCGTGGTGTGGTGTACCGGGGGCCGGTGTTCTGCGAGGAGGAGCTTGACGGCGAGCTGTGCTTGTGGTGCATCGCCGACGGGCGCGCGGCGGAGTGGTTCGACGCGGTGTTCACCGACGCCTTCGGCCCGGACGGAACGCCTGCCGAGGTGATCGACACCATCACGCGCCGCACCCCCGGATTCTCCGGCTGGCAACAGGAGGAGTGGATGTTCCACTGCGGCGACGGCGCCGCCTTCCTCGGTGCAGCCGGCGCCCGCGAACTCCGCGACAACCCCCAAGCCCTCGACCACCTCCGCACCACCCTCACCGAACAAGGCTGGCCCACCACCCAGATCGAGCCCTACCTCGCCGCCCTCACCCGCGACGGCCAACCCACCGCCTACCTCTTCCAATGCCGCACCTGCCACACCCACCTCGCCTACTCCGACTCCGCCTGAGCCGAGACCTTCTCCCCATTAACCTGGCCGCCAGCAACACGGCACAACGGCCGATGATCAGATCTCGTTGGTAACGGCCAGGTGTGTCTGGCGATGCATGCGGTATGTCGATGACCGACTTGGCCACGTTGGCGCTACCGGCTTGGGCTGTTCCGACACGGCCGCGGGTGGAGGCTGTTGACGGTCATTGGATTGACATTCGGCAGCATTGGTGGCGCGAGAGGATCAGCGCGCTGGGACTTCCAGGCGTGCCGCCAAGCGGACCGATACTCACGCGTGCCGATGTGTGGGCGCCGACCGACGATGTGTTCACGCTCAAAGACAAGTGCGGGTGGACGTCACTGAACCACACCTGGGGCTGGTCTGGGGACACCTATCAGCGCTACTGCGATCTGCTTGCCCGTTGGGCCAAGGAGCATCAGTGCGCGGCTGATGAGCTCGAGCGCAGCCTTTTCAAGCCTTAGTGTCCGGTTAGGACGGTGGCAGTCAGGGTGTGCGGCTGCCGGTGCCGAGCTTGCGACAGGTGCGTTCGAAGCGATCTCGGGCATCGCCATCCGGAGACCGCTCACAAGTGTGGCTGCCGGTTGCCCAGCACCGGAAGCAGTTGCAGCTTCTCGTAGCTCTCGGTGCCGGGCGTGGCGGTGTACACGAGCAGGGTCTGGGTCAGGTCGGCGTCGAGCAGGACCTGGCAGTGCACCTCGACAACGCCGAGGTCGGGATGCTGGATCCGCTTGTAGTC
Organism: Actinocrispum sp. NPDC049592; assembly: GCF_040675465.1. Taxonomy (NCBI): domain Bacteria; kingdom Bacillati; phylum Actinomycetota; class Actinomycetes; order Pseudonocardiales; family Pseudonocardiaceae; genus Actinocrispum; species Actinocrispum sp. NPDC049592. The sequence goes on from NZ_JBFAPA010000002.1 coordinate 370,725, forward strand.
CTCGTGCCGCAGGCCGATCTCGTGCGCACTCCACAGGCGCGCGAATTCCTCACTGCGCTCCAGCAACGCGTCCACGACCCGGCTCGCGGGCGAATCGGGGCCCTGCCGGGACAAAGTCGCGCGCAGCTGCGAAGTGAAGATCCGGCTGTGCATGGGGTGGTCGTCCGCCGGGTAGATCCGGCGGCCGTGTGGGTGGGTGAACCAGCGGTAGGTGAAACTGCGGTCCAGGCCCGTGTAGCCGGTCTCGTCGCCGAAGAGCGCGACCGCGAGCGGGGTCTGGAGCAGTGTCTCGCCGAGCGAGGTGAACACCTGGGCGGGTGTGTCCTGCAGCCGGTCGACAATCCGCATCATGCCGGGGGAGACGTGATCGGAGTGCGGACTGCGGCTGGGCGTGTTGTGGCCGGCCATCCGGAACAGGTGATCGCGTTCGTCCACCGACAGGTGCAGCCCACGGGCGATGGCCGCGAGCATGGGCTCGGACGGTGTCGGCCCCCGCTGCTGCTCGATCCGCGTGTAGTAGTCGGTCGACATGCCGCTGAGGGCGGCGACCTCCTCCCGGCGCAGCCCATGCGTGCGGCGGCGAGGGCCGCGCGGCAGCCCGACGTCCTCGGGCTGCAACGCCTCCCTCCGGGTGCGCAGGAAGTCGGCCAGCTGTGCTCGGTCCATGGCCTGATTCTCGCCTGTCAGAGCAACATGCCGCCGGACACCTCGATGCGCTGCGCGGTGATCCAGCCGGTACCCGGGGTGAGCAGGGCCGCGATCACGGCGCCGATGTCGTCCGGCTCACCCGGCCGTCCCAGCGCCGCCTGACGCGCCAGCACCTCGCGGAACTGCGCGTCGTCCCGCATGACGCCACCGGCGAAGTCCGTGCCGGTGGGGCCGGGCGCGACCGTGTTGACGCTGATACCCCGCCCGCCCAGCTCCTTGGCCAGGTACTTGCTGTAGGTCTCGACCGCGCTCTTGGCGGCCGCGTACACCGACCAGCCCTCGCTGACGAACCTGGTCAGCCCGGTGGACAGGTTCACGATCCGCCCGCCGTCCGACAGCAGCGGCAGCACCGCCTGAGTCAGGAAGAACACGCCCTTGAAGTGCACATTCACCATCAGGTCGAACGCCTCGGCGGTGGTCTGGCCCAGCGGCGTGAACGCCCCGGAGCCGGCGTTGTTGACCAGGAAGTCCACAGTGTCGCGCTGCCAGGTCAGGTCCAGCGCCTCCCGCACCTGCGCCACGAACGCGGGGAACGTGTCGAACGCGGTCGTGTCCAGCTCCAGCGCGACCGCCTTGCGTCCCAACGCCGTGACGGCATCGACGACCGCGGCCGCTTCGTCCTTGTTGGACCGGTACGTGAGGATCACGTCGGTGCCCGCCTCGGCGAGCTTGAGGGCGGTGGACCGGCCCAGGCCGCGGTTCCCGCCGGTGATGAGAGCGATCGGCATCGCAGGCTCCTCGTTGTCGTGGCAGGCCGTCCTGCCTGCCACCACAGACATTCCTCCGGACGAGCAGGCGGATTAAGGCCCAAGTCATCCAGGGACCGCCGATCCCCCCTTGGGCCGGAACGACCCGCCGCGCCGGACCGGGCCGCCGGAGGGGAACCGGGCTACTGTCCGGGGATGAGCGTGTTCCGTCGCATGTTCCTGGGGTCGGGGCGGCTGCCGGACGACCTCCGCGCCGAGATCAGCGCGGACACCGTGCTGGCGCTGGAGGAAGACCCTCAGCGGCTCGGTGACCTACCGGAACTACCGCGCGCCCGGCCGGTACTCGAGCTGGCGCAAGCAGGCCGCGTCCGGGGTGATCGCCGTGACCCGGCAGCGACTGCTGGTGTGGGCGGGACGGTTCCGGCACATCGACGTTCCGCACCGGCACCCGCTGCGGGCGAGCATCCAGGTCGCCGCCGAGGCCTCGGACCGGTTGTGCTTCGGCTACGACGCCGCCGCGGGCGGTAATGGACGCTCCGGGCAGGTGGAGGTGCGGCTGCGTACCGCGCGTGCGCAGGAGCTGGCCGCGCTGCTGGACCGTCTCGCCAAGGGATGACCTGTCCGCCCGCAGCGGAACTGGTGTCGGCGCGGGCCGGGTCGGTGCGAGGATGACGGTATGGCGGAGATCCTGCATTTTCACCGGAAGCGAACGGCCGAGGAGGAGCCGGAGCCGTTGTGGCGTGAGGTGCTGGGGCAGAGTCTGCGTGCCGCCAGGGTGGAGCAGGGCGAGCGGCTGGTCGACGTGGCCGAGCGGGCCGGGATCTCGCCGCAGTACCTGTCGGAGATCGAGCGCGGGCGCAAGGAGCCGTCCAGCGAGATGATCGCGGCGGTCGCGGGTGCGCTGGGCGTCGAGCTGGCCGATCTGCTGGTGGACATTGTGGGCACTGTGCGCCGTGGCTCGGGTCTAAGCCGTGTTTCGGATGTCCCGATCGCGATAACCCGGCCGGATGCGATCCCTGACGCCACACCCCAAACGCCCAAAGACAACCAGTATTGGCGTTCCGGTGGCGACGCCAGGAACCGCACCGATCCCGCCTCTCATCGACCGGGACATCCGAAACACGACCTAGCGGCCGGTCGACGTCCCACGGGACCCGTGCTCATGGCCGCCTGATCAGGCTTTGTGGTCGAGGACGTGGTCGGCGAGGCCGTAGCTGACCGCGCCCTTCGCGTCGAACACGCGGTCCCGGTCGGTGTCGTGCCGGAGACCCATCACCTCGCGACCCGTGTGCGCGGACAGGATCTCCTCCAGCTGCGTCCGTACGCGCACGACCTCGTCGGCCTGCAGGATGAGGTCCGGGATCGCGCCACGGCCCTGCGCCGCGGGCTGGTGCAGCACGACCCTGGAGTGCGGCAACACGAAACGCTTCCCCGGCGCGCCCGCGGCCAGCAGCACCGCGCTGGCCGCGACCGCCTGGCCGATGCACGTCGTGGCCACCGGCGCCTTGATGAACTGCATGGTGTCGTAGAGCGCGAGCATCGCGGACGGGTCGCCGCCCTCGGAGTTGATGTACAGGTTGATCTCGCGGTCCGCGTTCTCCGCCTCCAGGTGCAGCAGCTGCGCGATCAACGCGTTGGCCACCCCGGAGTCGATCCCGGTGCCGAGGTAGACGATCCGCTCGGACAGCAGGTGCGAGTAGACGTCCATGATCCGCTCGCCGGTCGTGCTGCGGGTGATGACGTTGGGGATCGTGTACGTGCTCATGCGGTGGCTCCCAGCGCGTAGGGGGTGCGGACGGGCACGACCTGGGTCAGGTCGCCGACGATGTGGTCGATGAAGCCGTAGTCGCGGGCCTGCTCGGTGGTGAACCAGCGGTCGTGCAGCGAGTCGGAGAAGATCCGGTCGATCGGCTGGCCGGTGTCCTCCGCGATGATCCCCAGCACCGTGTCCCGGGTGTGCCGCAGGTCGTCGGCCTGCACCTCGACCTCCACCGCCGACCCGCCGATCCCCGCCGAGCCCTGGTGCATCAGGATCCGGGCGTGCGGCAGCGCGAACCGCTTGCCCGGGGTGCCCGCGGACAGCAGGAACTGCCCGGCGCTGCAGGCCAGCCCCAGCGCGAGCGTGGCCACGTCGCACGGCACGAGCCGCATCACGTCGCGGATCGCCAGCATCGCGGGCACCGATCCGCCCGGCGAGTGGATCCACAACGCGATGTCCTTGGCGGGGTCCTCACTCGCCAGCGACAGCAGCTGCGTCGCCAGCACCGTCCCGTTGTCGTCGTCGAGCGGACCGTCCAGAACCAGCACGCGCTGGCTGAAGTACCGCTCCCGCAACCGCTGGTCGAACATCTTGTCGTTCGTGGTCATGCCCCGACAATGCCGGTTTCCTGGTGCCGCGCGCCGGTTTCTCTGCTGTGGGCAGATCCGCCCACGGCGGACGATCCACTGAGGACTTATGTGTACCTCGCCCGCAGGGTGCGCCACTGGCCGGCGTCGTGGTTGTGGATGACGAATGGGATGCCGAGGTCCATCAGTTTCCGTTGGCTGGCACGGGTTGCCGGTCCATCGAGGTCGTGCGTGCTGAGCTGGCGGGTGTCCGGGTCGCTGTCGCGCAACCAGGCGTCACCGGCGAGCAGCACCGGGCCGCTGTCCGGGAGTTCGACGAGGACGGCCTGGTGGCCGGGGACGTGTCCGCCGCACTCGATGAGCGTGATCCCCGGTGCCAGCTCAACGTCGCCGTGGATGAACTCCCAGCGCGCGTCCGGGATGTCCCAATGCTCGCGCATCCACTCGTAGCGCAGCAGCCCGGACTCGCGGGCGTGCTCGTACTGGGCCTGCTGCAGGACGAATCGCGCGTGCGGGAACTCGTCGTTCGCGCCGCAGTGGTCGGGATCGAGGTGGCTGACGATCACCGTGCTGATGTCGCCGGGGGTGAGGCCGAGGCGACCGAGCTGCCCCACGATGTGCGACTCGGCGGTGACCGCGAACGGCGCCTGCGGATCGTCGATCATCGTCGCCGGGCAGCCGGTGTCGACGAGCCAGCACTGTCCATCGGCCAGGCCGATCAGGAACGCCGGCACCGGTAAGTCGTGGTCGCGGACGGTGGCGACCCGCAGCAGGCGCAGGGAGCGGACGACAGTCATGAACGACTATAAACATGAATGACTACAAATTTACAACCGTTCAAGTATGCTGGCCGGCATGCCGGAGGAAGGGCGCCGGGACCGGCGCAAGCGGTTGACCCGGACGGCGATCGGCGAGCACGGGTGGCGGCTGTTCGCTGCCCACGGGTTCGACGCGGTCACCATCGCGCAGATCGCGGACGCGGCCGACGTGGCGGTCGGCACGGTGTTCAACTACTTCCCGAGCAAGGAAGCGATCCTGTTCGACCGGGCCGGTGACCTCATCGAGGACATGGCGGCCACGGTGCGCGAGCGGCCGCCGGGCGTGGGCGTGGTGGCCGCCTTCCGGGACTGGCACGACCGCGCGATCGGCTTTCTGACCAGCCCGGACGCGGGCGAGCGAACCCGCAGGATGCTGGAGATCGTGGCGGCGAGCCCCGCCCTGCGGGCCCACGAACGCGAGATCGACCAGCGGTACCGGCAGACGCTGGCCGCCGTGCTCGACGAGCTGCGGCACGGGCGGACCGACTCCACCCCGGTCCTGCTCGCCGGGCAGCTGGTCACCCTGCACCGCACCGTGGCCGAGCTGGCCCGCGACCTCATCCTCGCCGGAACCCCGGCCCGCACCGTCCGAACCCGCGTCACGACGGCGACCAGGGCGGCGTTTTCCCTGCTCTCCCAGCAGGCGCACACGTTCGGATCTTGATCACCGCCCGATCACGCAGGGGGTGGATCGCCATGGGGCGAACTGGCGGTTCGGTGGTGTCGCTTCGCCCGGCATCTGGGCCGTCCGGTCCCCATCCTGGCCTGACCCAGCCGCTATCGGTGACCGGCCCACCCACCGGTCACCGGCGCTGCCGGAGATGGGGGCGTCCACAGCGGACGATGAAGGGGGATTTCTTCCCCTCTTCATCGTCAGCGACGCAGGGTGGTCTCCCGCTCCATGTGGGACAGTTTGGCCGGGTTGCGCACGGCGTAGAGGCCGGTGACGAGGCCGTTGTCGATGTGCATCGCCAGGACGGTGTCGACCTCGCCGTCGAGCCGGAGGATCAGCGCGGGAAGGCCGTTGACCTGGGCGGGTTCCAGCGACATCAGCTCCGCGATCCGGCCGATCCCGGCGGTGAGCAGGCGGGCCACCCGGTCGGCGCCGGTGATCGGCTGCAGCACGGCCTGCTTGACTCCGCCGCCATCGCCGAGGAAGACGACGTCCGGCGCGAGGATGTCCAGCAGGCTCTGCAGATCGCCGGTTTCGACCGCGCGCTGGAACGCCTCGATCGCGGTGCGGGCGTCGGTCGGCGACGTGACCCCGCGGGGGCGGCGCGCGGCGACGTGTTCCCTTGCGCGGTGGGAGATCTGGCGGACCGCGGCGGTGGTTTTGCCGACGGCTTCGGCGATCTCGTCGTAGCCCAGGGCGAACACCTCACGCAGCACGAACACCGCCCGCTCGGTTGGCGTGAGCGTCTCCAGCACCAGCATCATCGCCATCGAGACGCTGTCGGCCAGTTCGACGTCCTCGGCCACGTCGGGCGTGGTCAGCAGCGGCTCCGGCAGCCAGGAGCCGACGTAGGACTCCTTGCGGCGGCCGAGCGTGCGCAGCCGGGTCAGCGCCTGGCGGGTGGTGATCCGGACCAGGTAGGCGCGCTGGTTCTCGACCGTGTCCAGGTCGACACCTGTCCACTTCAGCCACGTCTCCTGCAGCACGTCCTCCGCGTCGGCGGCCGAGCCGAGCATCTCGTAGGCGACCGTGAACAGCAGGTTGCGGTGGGCGAGGAAAGCCTCGGTGTGCATGGTGCCTCCTGTTCGCTCACGACTGTGCCGGGCACCAGACGCCGGTCGCCACCGTTCTGTGACAGCCAGACCTTGTGGCGCGCGTCACTGTCACAACGGGCGGCCGGCCGGCATCTCGTGGTCGTTCGAGTTCGGCACACGAGTGAGGGACACAGCCATGCAACCGCGGTTCAACCTGTTGACCAACGAGATCTCCGCCAAGTTCAGCAAGCGCTTCGCCAACGCCAGCATGGTGATCGAGCAGTCGCCGCTGCCGAAGACCACCCAGGAGCTGGTCAGCCTGCGCGCCAGCCAGATCAACGGCTGCGGCTGGTGCATCGACTTCCACGTCAAGGAAGCCGCGGCGGCGGGGGAGGACGCGGTGCGGCTGCACCTGGTCGCCGCCTGGCGGGAGGCGACGGTGTTCACCGAGGCCGAGCAGGCCGCACTGGCGTTCGCCGAGGAAGGCACCCGCCTGGCCGATGCGGACACGGGCGTGTCCGACGAGACCTGGGCCTTGGTGCGCAAACACTACGACGACGACCAGATCGCCGCCCTCGTCTGCCTGGTCGCCATGATCAACGCCGCCAACCGGATGGCCGTGATCGTCCACCAGAAGGGCGGCTCCTACCAGCCCGGCGACTTCGCCAAGTACACAAGCTGAGCACCGCCGGCCCGGCCCATCCACCGGGCCGGGCCGTTATCGCGCCTTTGTGGCGGTGACGTTGATGAGCAGGGTGCCGAGGTCGGTCAGGTCCTTGGTGTGGAAGCTGCGGTGGAACTCCGACCGCATCTCCTCGGTGATCGGGACCTGCTCGTGTGGCTGCATCTCGATGTCGGCGAAACCGGCTGCCTCGAAACCTGCCAGCCAGTCCGAGGCGCGCCAGCGGTTGGTCACCAGGCGGCGGGAGGTCGCCGCGCGCCAGGCGCGGTCGGAGTGCTTGAGGAACGCCAGGGGGTCGGAGAAGTCGCGGTGGTCGCGCAGGTCGATGCTGTGCGTGGTCACCCCGCCGGGCTTGAGCAAGCGGTGCATCGTGCGCAGGGCGGCCAACGGGTCGGCGACGTGTTCGAGGCAGGCGGCGGAGAAGATGATGTCGAAGTGGTTCTCCGGCAACGAAGGCCGCTCGATCGGCTCGCCGGTGCGGTACTCGATCCGCTCGAGCAGCTCGGCGGCGTTGGGGGCCAGTTCGTCGTAGAGCCCCTGCTGGTCGGTCACGAGCGGGACCACGTCGAGCGCCACGCCACGGTCGCAGCCCGCCGCCAGGTACATCAGCAGCGCGCCGAGGTTGCCGCCCGGGCCGATCTCCATGACGTTGCCGGAGACCGGGCGGCGGCCGCGGACCTGCCGCGAGGAGTTCTCGAAGACCTCGTGCACGTACGAAACGGCGTTCTTCGTGGGCTCGTAGGGAGCCTGGCGGGCCTCGCGGCGGCGCCGGATCGCCGGTACCGCGAGTGCCTGGTTCTTCAGCACACCCGCCACGATGCTTTCCATGGCGCGCAGGATACCTGCCGGTCACCCCTCGTCGATCACCGGTCGCGTTCGGTGACTCCTTGCCGGGAGTGGCTCCGTTAATGTACGTTTTCGTAAACGTTTTCATTCCGCCGCCAGGAGAGACAGACCGTCGACGCAGACGAGGAGTTCTCATGGCGAGAGCCGGGACGATCGCCCTGGTGGGCGCGTGTGTGCTCGCGTTCGTTGCGCCTGGTGCGGCCAGTGCCGCGCCGGTGTTCAACGTCAAGGACTACGGCGCCAAGGGCAACGGCAGTACGAACGACGACGACGCCATCGACAAGGCGATCACCGCCGCGAACGCGGCCGGGGGCGGGGTGGTGGACTTCCCGGCCGGCAAGTACCGGTCCCGCACCATCCACCTGAAGAGCAACATCGTGTTCAACCTCAACGCCGGGGCCACCCTGCTGGCCGCGGGCAGCGGGATGGACAAGGCCGAGTCGAACCAGTGGGACAAGTACCAGGACTACGGCCACAGCCACTTCCACAACGCGCTGATCTTCGGTGAGAACGTCGAGAACGTGGCGTTCACCGGCGCGGGCACGATCGACGGCGACGACAAGCTGACCACCGGCGATCCGGGTTCGGGCGTGGCCGACAAGGCGATCAGCCTGAAGCTCTGCAAGAACGTCGGGTTCAAGGACCTGACCATCCGGCAGGGCGGCCACTTCGCCATCCTGATGAACGGCTGCAACGGCGTGACGATGGACAACACCAAGATCCTGTCCTCTTCGGACCGCGACGCGTTCAACATCATCAACAGCTCCAATGTGGACATCGCCAACTCGCGCATCGAGGCCAGCGACGACGCCGTGGTGTTCAAGAGCGACTACGCGCTGGGCAGGACGTTCGTCAGCGAGAACAACGTGGTCCGCGACTCCACGGTGCTGTCAAAGGAGAACAACGCGCTGCAGTTCGGTTCGGAGACCTGCGGCAGCTTCCGGAACATCAAGTTCCAGAACGTCACCGTGACCGGCGCGGGCAAGGCGGGCATCGGGATCGTGTCGATGGACGGCGCGACCATCGAGGACGTCAGCTACGAGAACGTCAAGCTGACCAAGACCGCGTCGGCCGTGTTCATGCACATCGGCAAACGCTCGCGCTGCCCGGGCAGCCCGCCGGCCGGCAAGATCCGCAACATCACGCTGAAGAACGTCACCGGCACCAACCTCACCACGCCGGTCGACGTGGCCGGTGACGACGAGTACTCCAGCACGATCGCGGGCCGCACCGACTCGCCGATCGAGAACGTCACGCTGGACACGGTGACCATGACCTTCCCCGGCGGCCACCCGGCCTCCGACGCCGACCGCAACCCGCCCGAGAGCCCCGACGCCTACCCGCCGCGGACCTTCGGCGTGCGGCCCTCGTACGCGTTCTGGATCCGGCACGCCAAGGGCGTCAAGTTCGTCAACAGCACCGTCCAGTTCGACAAGTCCGACGGCCGCCCGGCGTTCCTGGCCAACGACACCACCGGCGTGTCGCTGGACGGGGTGAAGATGGAGCGCAGCACCGGCAGCTGGGACGTGACGTTCCAGAAGAGCACCGGTCAGGCCGTCACCGGCAGCACCACCCTGCCGAGTGGGACACCGCGAGTCCGCACGCAGTGACCGGGGGCGCCCGGGCGGCCCATCCTGCGCCGCCCGGGCGTGTCTTTCGTAGACTTGTCCGTCGTGACCATCCAACCGATCAGGCTTTTCGGGGACCCGGTGCTGCGGACCCGCGCGGACGAGGTTGTCAGCTTCGACAAGGAGCTCCGCACGCTGGTGCAGGACCTGTGGGACACGATGGAGTCCGAGGGCGGCGCCGGGCTGGCCGCGCCGCAGCTCGGGGTCGGTCTGCGGGTGTTCACCTACCACTGTGACGGGTTCGCGGGTCACCTGATCAACCCGACCTGGAACGCGGTCGGCGACGAGTGCCAGGACGGCGAGGAGGGCTGCCTGTCGATCCCGGGGTTCCGGTGGGAGACCCGGCGGATGCGCAACATCGTCGCGACCGGGTGGAACGCGCACGGCGAGCCGGTCGAGATCGAGGGCACCGACCTGCTGGCCCGGTGCATCCAGCACGAGACCGACCACCTCGACGGCGTGCTGTTCCTGGACCGCCTCGACGCGGAGACCCGCAAGCTGGCGATGCGGGAGATCCGGCAGGCGCCCTGGTTCGACGGCGCCGCCCCGGTGATCAAGCAGAACCCGCACGCGATGTTCGGGGGCTTCTGAGCATGCGGCTGGTCTTCGCCGGAACCCCGGCGCCCGCGGTCCCCACGCTGCGGGCCCTGATCGAGTCGGACCGCCATGAGGTGGTCGCCGTCGTCACCCGCCCCGACGCGCCTGCGGGCCGAGGCCGTCACGTGGTCCGTTCGCCAGTGGGGGCGCTGGCCGACGAGCACGGCATCGAGGTGCTCACGCCACAGCGCGTCAAGGAGCCGGAGTTCCTCGACCGGCTGCGTGAGCTGAACCCGGACTGTTGCCCGGTCGTCGCGTACGGGGCGCTGCTGCCCCAGGTCGCGCTGGACATCCCGCGGTACGGCTGGGTGAACCTGCACTTCTCGCTGCTGCCAGCCTGGCGGGGCGCGGCGCCGGTGCAGGCCGCGATCCGGGCGGGCGACGAGATCACCGGGGCGAGCACGTTCCGGATCGTCGAACAGCTCGACGCGGGACCGGTTTTCGGCGTGCTGACCGAGCCGATCCGGTCCGCCGACACCGCCGGTGACCTGCTGGACCGGCTCGCCGAGGCGGGCGCGGGGCTGATGGTGTCCACTTTGGACGGCATCGAGGACGGCACGCTGCGCGCGGTGGACCAGCAGGAGATGGACGGCGTCAGCTACGCGTCCAAGATCACCGTCGATGACGCGCACATCGACATGACCCAGCCGGGGATCGCCGTGGACCGGCTGATCCGCGCGGTCACCCCGGAGCCGGGCGCCTGGGCGGAGTTCCGCGGCGAACGGCTCAAGATCGGACCGGTCAGGACGGTCGAGACCGACGCGCTGGCGCCGGGCGAGGTGCGGGTCGAGCGCAAACGTGTGCTCGTCGGCACCGCGACCCAGCCGGTGCAGCTCGGTGAGGTTCAGGCACAAGGCAAGAAGCGGATGGCAGCGACCGACTGGGCGCGCGGCGTCCGGGTCGAGCAAGGGGAACGACTCACGTGACACACCGGCCATCCCGTCCCCGCCAGGCCCACCCGCCGCGCCGCCGCGAGACCTCGGCGCCGCGCCCGCCGCACGAGGATCCCGCCCGCCGTGCCGCCCTGGACACGCTGCGCGCGGTCCGCGACCGCGACGCCTACGCCAACCTCGTGCTGCCCGGGTTGCTGCGTGAGCGCCGGATCGTGGGCCGGGACGCGGCCTTGGCGACCGAGCTGGCGTACGGCGCCTGCCGGGCGCTGGGCTGGCTCGACCAGGTGATCGCCGAGTGCTCGGACCGCCCGCTGTCCCAGATCGACAAGCAGCTGCTGGACGTGCTGCGGCTGGGCGCGTACCAGTTGCTGCGCACCAGGATCCCGCCGCACGCGGCCGTTTCGTCCACTGTGGACCTGGCACGGTCCGATGTGGGCTCACGGCTCGCCGGGTTCGCCAATGCCGTGCTGCGCAAGGTCGGCGAGCTGACCGAACCCGAGTGGGTGGACAAGCTCGCGCCCAACCGCGCGGACGACCCGATCGGTTACCTGGCGGTGGCAACGGCGCACCCGCGCTGGATCGCGCGTGCGTTCGCGGACTCGTTGGGCGACAAGGGCGAGAAGCTGGAGGCCGCGCTCAAGGCCGACGACGAGCGCCCCGCCGTGCACCTCGTGGCGCGCCCCGGCGAGATCTCCGCGGAGGAACTGGCGGCGATCACCGGCGGTGAGGAAGCGCCGTACTCGCCCTACGGCGTCCGCCTGGAGGCCGGGGGCGGCGACCCCGCGGACATGGAGCCGGTACGGGAACGGTTCGCCGGGGTCCAGGACGAGGGCAGCCAGCTGTGCGCGCTCGCGCTCACCCGGCCCGCGCTCACCGGTCCGGACACCCGCTGGCTTGACCTTTGCGCAGGTCCAGGCGGTAAGGCGGCGTTGCTGGGCGCCCTGGCGGGCCTGCAGGACGCAGGCGTGGACGCGGTCGAGAAGGCCCCGCACCGGGCGCGGCTGATCGAGAACGCGACCGAAGGCCTGCCGGTGACCGTGCACGTCGCCGATGGCCGCGACACGGGCTTCGAGCCGGAGTCGTTCGACCGGATCCTGGTCGACGCGCCGTGCACCGGCCTGGGCGCGTTGCGCCGACGTCCGGAAGCCCGGTGGCGGCGGCAGCAGTCCGACGTCGGCGACCTCACCAAGCTCCAGCGGGAACTGCTGGTCGCGGCCCTGGGGCTCGTGCGGCCGGGCGGGGTCATCGCCTACGTCGTGTGCTCACCGCACCTGTCGGAGACCGTCGGCGTGGTCGGCGACGTCGTGCGCAAGAACAAGGCCGAGCAACTGGACGCCCGCGAGTTCTTCCCCGGCGTGCCGGATCTCGGCCCCGGCCCGGACGTCCAGCTCTGGCCGCACCTGCACGGCACCGACGCCATGTACTGCGCCATCATCCGCAAGCCCGCCTAACGCGGGGCCCAGAGGGTGTCAGCGTCGCCGGCGGCGAGGCGGCCGCGGTAGACGTCGATCTTGTGGTCGATCAGGCGGAGGTTCTCCTCGAGGTCGGCGATCTTGGCCAGGACCTCGTCGCGGTGCGCCTCCATCAGCGCCAGGCGTTCCTTCTCGTTGCCGCGGCCGGCGGCGACGAGCTCGGCGTAGCGCTTGATCGACTTGATCGGCATGCCGGTGGCGCGCAGCCTGGTGCAGATCCGGATCCAGTCGAGGTCCAGCTGGCGATACCGCCTTCTGCCTGCGTTGTTGCGTTCGACGGGCGTGATGACGAGACCGGCACGTTCGTAGTAGCGCAGGGTGTGCACGCTGACGCCGCTGTGTTCGGCGGCCTCGGCGATGGTCAGGCCCGTGCGCGGGTTGACTTCGAGCACACTCTAAATCCTAGCGTTGAAGTATGAAGGACCGCAGATTTCTAGTCCTGGCCATCTGCTGCGCCAGCATCGTGGTCGCGGTGATGGACATCTCCATCGTGAACGTCGCCCTGCCCGCGATCGGCCATGACCTGCACGCCTCCGTGACCGGTCTACAGTGGACGATCGACGCGTACACCCTGGTGCTGGCCGGGTTCCTGCTGCTCGCCGGGTCCAGCGCGGACCGGTTCGGCCGCAGGCGGGTCTTCCAGACCGGGCTGGCGCTGTTCGGGCTGGGGTCGTTGCTGTGCAGCCTGGCGCCGGGCATCGGCGGCCTGATCGCGGCACGTGCCCTGCAGGCGCTCGGTGGCACGATGCTCAACCCGGTGGCCATGGCGATCGTCGCCAACACCTTCCCGGACCGGGCCGAACGCGCGAAGGCCATCGGGGTGTTCGGCGCGATGTCCGGGCTGTCGCTGGGGCTCGGCCCGATTCTCGGCGGCGCACTTGTCGACGGCCTGGGCTGGCGTTCGATCTTCTGGATCAACGTGCCGATCGTGGCGCTCGCCCTGGTGGGCACGGCGTTGTTCGTGCCGGAGTCGCGGGCCCCGCGGGCGCGCCGGTTCGACCCGGTGGGGCAGATCCTGGTGGTCCTGGTGCTGGGCAGCGTGGTGTTCGCGATCATCGAGTCCGGCCGGCAGGGCTGGGGATCGCCGCTGATCGTGGGCCTGTTGGTGGTCGCCGTGCTTGGCGTGCTGGGGATCCTCGCGTACGAACCGAAGCGCGCGGATCCGTTGCTGGAGCTGCGGTTGTTCCGGAGTGTGCCGTTCGCCTCGGCGATCCTGATGGCGCTGTTCGCGTTGTGCTCGTTCGGCGCGTTCCTTTTCGTGACAACGCAGTACCTGCAGAACGCGCGAGGTATGTCCGCGCTGGCCGCGGGGATGTCGCTGCTGCCGGTCGGCGGGTTGATCATCATCTTGTCGCCGGTCAGCGGCCGGATCGTGAGCGTGCGCGGGCCCCGGGTCCCGCTCGTGGTCGCCGGGGCCGCGCTGGCGCTCGGCGGTGCCGCGTCGCTCTGGCTCGACGCGGACACCCCTTTGCCTGCCGTGCTTGCGATCTACCTGCTGTTCGGGGTCGCCGTGGGCTTGGTCAACCCGCCGATCACCAACACCGCCGTGTCCGGGATGCCGCTGTCGATGGCCGGGGTGGCCGGTTCCGTCGCCTCGGTGGACCGGCAGACCGGCATGACGTTCGGGGTCGCGCTCGCGGGCACGATCCCCGCGCTGGGCGTGTGGTGGCTGATTGCCGCCCTTGGCCTGGGAGTCGTCACCCTCGGGCTGCTCAGCACCGGACGCCGGGCACTCGGCAGCGGCGCCCGGGCGGCGGCGTTGTTCGACGGGCTGGAACGGGTCAGGACGTGAAGTAGTGACCCGCTTCGAGGTCCTCGATCAGCCCCGGCTGTTCGGGCCGCCAGTCCATCAGTTTCTCCGTGATCGCACTGGTCGCCCGCACGTCGAGCGCGACGAACCGGCCCAGCCAGCCAAAGTGCTCCGGTTCGGCGCTGACCACCGGCAGACCCAGGTGACGCCCGATCACCCCGGCGATCTCCCGCAGCGGGATACCCTTGTCGCCCAACGGATGCAGCCGCGTACCCGCAGGCGCCCTCTCGAGCGCCAGCCGGAACAGGCGGGCCGCGTCGAACCGGTGCACCGCGGGCCAGTGGTTCGAGCCGTCGCCCGGGTAGGCCGAAACGCCCTTCTCCCGGGCGATCTCGATCAGCCGCGGCACGAACCCGTGGTCGCCCTCGCCGTGCACCGACGCGGGCAGCCGCATCACCGACACCCGCACCCCGCGGTCGGCGAAACCCAGCGCCACCTCCTCCGAGACCCGTGCCGCCGCACCGGGAACGATCGCGTCCTCCTCGGTCGCCACGTCGGCCAGGCCCAAGGCGGCGGAGACCACGAAGGGCCGGTCCGAACCCGCCAGCACGTCGCCCATCGCCTCGATCGCGAGCCGGTCGGTCCGGGCCGCGGCCAGGTAGTCGGTGAAGTCGTGGATGAACGCGGTGTGGATGACGCCGTCGGTGTCCTTCGCCCCTTCGCGCAACACATCCAGTTCGGCAAGACCGCCCCGCAGGACGTCGGCCCCGGCCGCCCGCAGCGACGCCTCGCCCTGGTCCGAACGGGCAAGGCCGAGCACCTGATGCCCGGCGCCGAGCAGTTCGCGAACCACGGCACTGCCGATGAACCCGGTAGCGCCGGTGACGAACACACGCATCGTGTACTCCTTCAGAAGTCGGTACCTCCACGATGTGCCGGGACGACGTCGTCCGTCCAAGGCCTGTTGCGCATGCCGTCATACTGAACAAGCATCACCGCAGCTCAAGACCTATATTGCCCACGCCGGAGCCGACGAACTCGATTACCATCGAGACATGACGGAGGCGGACCTGGACCTGAGGCTGGTGCGGTACTTCACGGTCGTCGCCGACCACCGGCACTTCGGCCGCGCCGCCGAGGACCTCCGGATCGCCCAGCCGTCGCTGAGCAGGCAGATCCGCCGCCTGGAACAACAACTGGGCGTGCGCCTGCTGGACCGCACCCCGCAGGGCACCCGGCTCACCGAAGCGGGCGAGGTGTTTCTCCCGCGTGCCAAGGCTTTGCTGAAGTCAGCCGCGCAGGCCGCCTTGCACGCCAAGGCGGCGGCCGAACCCAGCCGGATCGTCATCGGCTACACGATCAATGTGATCGTCACCCCGGCCGTGCGCGAACTCCGCCGCCTGCACCCGGACGCCGACGTCCAGACCATTCACGTCGAGTGGAACAAGCCCCGCGAGGCGCTGCTGGACCGTCGCGTGGATGCGGTCGTGACCCGGCTGCCGTTGTCGACCGAGGGCCTGCACGTGACGATCCTGTACGACGAGCCGCGGGTGCTGTTGGTCTCACCGGACCATCGCTTGGCGGGCAAGGAATCCGTGACCCTCGCGGACATCGCCGACGAGCCGTTGCCGCGTCTGCCGGACGCGGAGTGGAACGCCTACTGGCGCATCGATCCCCGGCCGGACGGCAGCCGCGCCCCGGATGGCCCGTTCGTCGAGGCCATTGAGGACAAACTCGAGTTCGTGGCGGCGGGGGAGGCGGTGGCGATCGTCCCGGCCAGCCGCGGGTTCAAGACCATCCGCGCGGACCTGGTGGAGATCCCGCTGGAGGACGTCGGACCCGGGCATGTCGTGCTGGCGACCCGGGCCGACGACCGCAGCCGCCTGGTGGCGGCCTTCCGCAAGGCCGCCACCGCGTTGCTCACCAAGCAGGACTAGAACGACACCTTCTCCACGGAGTCGGCGCGCAGCACGGACTCCTGCTGGAACTGCTTCTTGTAGTCGGTGCGGATCTCCTCGATGTCCTTGTTGGCCTTGTGGTTGCTGAACGGGTACAGCAGGATCAGCTCGTAGGAGTTCTCCTTGCCACCCATCCACTGGCCGTGCACGGGCAGCCAGGTCAGGCCGTCCGGGAAGGCCGGCGTGACCTCCTTGTCCAGGAAGTTCTCGAAGTCGGCTGGGGTGACTACGGAACCGTCGGGCCGGTTGCCGCCGAAGAACAACTCGGTGCGGCGCCACGACTCGCCGGGCGGTGCGGTGGCCGATGTGTCCATAGTGGACGGAGCTGCGGTGCCGGCGGCGGTCAGGCCGAGCATGAGCGCGGCGACCATCCCGGCGACCGCGGTGCGTCGTGTCGTCATGGGGTCATTCAATCGTCCGATCCCGGGCACGGTGGGACATTGACCCCCAAGTCCGCCCTTTGGGACAAGCACTGGCAGACTGGCGGCCCTTCATTCGGCTCCTCTGGGGAGAGATGTCATGCCGTTGTTCGGGTTCGGCGCGTTCGGGCTCATCGTGATGGGCCTGTGGATCTTCTGCTTGGTCGACGTGATCACGACGGTCGACGGCACCACCCGCAACCTGCCCAAGATGGGCTGGCTGTTCATCGTGCTGATCCTGCCCCTGGTGGGCTCGATCCTGTGGCTCGTGGCCGGCCGCCCGGAGTCGCCGCACCGCTACCGGCCGCCGTCGAACACCAGCCGGTACCCGGAATACGATCGGCCGGGCCGGCACGTCGCCCAGAACGCGGACGACGATGACGAGTTCCTCCGCAAGTGCCGTGAGCGCGCGGAGGAGCAGCGCCGGATGGCCAAGCAGCGTGAACAGAAGGACGAGTCATAACCGAGGTACTGGGACTGGTCGCATCGGCCTGTTACGGCGTCGACCGGCGGCTGTGTGACGAGATCGCGCTGCCCGCGGCCGAACGCGGCTGGCGGCTCGCGATCACGCTGACCCCGGCGGCCGAGCGCTGGCTGGCCGAGACCGGGGAGCTGGACCGGCTGGCGGCGCTCACCGACCTGCCGGTCCGCAGCACCGCCCGGCTGCCCGCCGAGCCCCGGCCGCACCCGGACCCCGCGCACTTCCTGTTCGCCCCGGCCAGCGCGAACTCGACCGCCAAACTGGCCCTCGGCATCGCCGACAACCAGGCGTTGACGGTGTTGTGCGAGGCCATCGGCGCGGCCCGGGTGGTGGTCGGCGCCCAGCTCAGCGACGCCCAGCAGCGGCATCCCGCCTGGCCAGGGCATCTCCGGACGTTGCGGGACGCCGGGGTGAACGTGACGCGGCTCGCGGCCGACCAACCGTGGACCAGTGTGCTCGACGCCCTACACACGCCTATGGTCGGAGAACCATAGACTTCGTATGTGCCTGTTGAACCCATGATCGCGCCGAGCATCCTGTCCGCCGACTTCGCCCGGCTGGCCGACGAGCTCGAAGCCGTCGAAGGGTCGGACTGGGTGCACGTGGACGTGATGGACGCGCACTTCGTGCCCAACCTGACGCTGGGACTCCCCGTGGTCGAGGCGTTGCTCAAGGTGACCGACATCCCGATGGACTGTCACCTGATGATCGACGACCCGGACCGCTGGGCGGTCGGCTACGCCGAGGCAGGCGCGTACAACGTGACCGTGCACGCGGAGGCCGCGGCCGACCCGGTCAAGATCGCCAGGGACCTGCGCGCGGCCGGCGCCAAGGCCGGCCTGTCGATCAAGCCCGGCACCCCGCTGGACCCGTGGGTCCCGGCGCTCAAGCACTACGACACCCTGCTGGTGATGTCGGTCGAGCCCGGCTTCGGCGGCCAGTCGTTCATGGCCGACGTGCTGGGCAAGGTCCGCACGGCGCGCCGCCTGGTCGACACCGGCCACCTCAACGTGCTGGTCGAGATCGACGGCGGGATCAACAGCGACACCATCGAGCTGGCCGCCGAGGCCGGCGTGGACTGCTTCGTGGCCGGGTCCGCGGTCTACAACGCCGACGACCCGGCCAAGGCGATCACGGCGCTGCGTGACCGCGCGGCGCGTGCGAAAGAAGGGGCCTGAGCCAATGTTCACCGGGATCATCGAGGAGCGCGGCGAGATCGTCGCGGTCGAGCCGCTGCCGGACGCGATGCGGCTGACCGTCGCCGGCCCGCTGGTGACCCAGGACGCCAAGCACGGCGACTCGATCGCGGTCAACGGCGTCTGCCTGACCGTGGTGGAGGTCTCCGGCGGCGCGTTCACCGTCGACGTCGTGCACGAGACGCTGCTGCGCTCCAGCCTCGCCAAGGCGCACGCCGGTGACGTGGTCAACCTGGAGCGCGCGATGGCGCTGGGCGACCGGCTGGGCGGTCACATCGTGCAGGGGCACGTGGACGGCACCGGGATCTTCCGCTCGCGCGATGAGACGGGGCTCACGAAGTTCGAACTGCCCGCCGAGCTGTCCCGTTATGTGGTGGAGAAGGGGTCGATCGCGATCGACGGTATCTCCCTGACGGTCGCCGCCGTCGAGGGGGACGAGTTCGCTGTGGCCCTGATACCGACGACGCTTGAGCTGACCACGATGGGCCTGCGTCAGACTGGGGACGTGGTGAACCTCGAGGTCGACGTGCTCGCGAAGTACGTCGAGCGGCTGGCGCAGCCGCACATCGCCGCGGTCTGAGAACTAGGGAGGCACAGGGTGGCAGCCAGGGACATAGAGCGCGCGATCAGGGACATCGCCGCGGGCCGTCCGGTGATCGTGGTGGACGACGAGGACCGGGAGAACGAGGGCGACCTGATCTTCGCGGCCGAGAAGGCCACCCCGGAGCTGCTGGCCTTCATGGTCCGCTACACGTCCGGGTACATCTGCGTGCCGCTCACCGAGGCAGACTGCGACCGCCTTGATCTGCCGCCGATGTTCCACACCAACCAGGACCGCCGCGGCACGGCGTACACGGTGACCGTGGACGCGGCCAGCGGCGTCTCGACCGGCATCTCGGCCGCGGACCGCGCGCACACCATCCGGCTGCTGGCCGACCCGGACTCCAAGCCGGCCGACTTCACCCGGCCCGGGCACGTGGTTCCGTTGCGTGCCAAGGAAGGCGGCGTGCTGCGCCGACCGGGTCACACCGAGGCCGCGATCGACCTGGCCGTGATGGCCGGGCTGCGGCCGGCGGGTGTGCTGTGCGAGATCGTGTCGCAGAAGGACGAAGGTGACATGGCGCGGCGCGACGAGCTGGAGGTGTTCGCCGCCGAACACGACCTCGCGCTGATCTCGATCGCCGACATGATCGCCTACCGCCGCCGCAACGAACGCCAGGTCGCGCGGGTCGCCGAGGCGCGGATCCCGACGGCGCACGGCACGTTCCGCGCGGTCGGCTACGACAGCCTGCTGGACGGCATCGAGCACGTGGCGCTGGTGTACGGCGAGATCGGCGACGGCAAGGAGGTCCTGGTCCGGGTGCACTCCGAGTGCCTGACCGGGGACGTCTTCGGGTCGCTGCGCTGTGACTGCGGCCCGCAGCTCGACGCGGCACTGGAGGCCGTGGCGTCCGAGGGCCGCGGGGTCGTGCTGTACATGCGTGGGCACGAAGGCCGCGGCATCGGCCTGATGCACAAGCTGCAGGCCTACCAGTTGCAGGACGCGGGCGCGGACACAGTGGACGCGAACCTGGCCCTCGGTGTGCCCGCAGACGCGCGCGACTACGGTACGGGTGCGCAGATCCTGTCGGACCTCGGTGTGAAGACCATGCGGCTGCTCACCAACAACCCGGCCAAGCGGGTCGGCCTGGAAGGCTACGGGCTGACCGTGGTCGACCGGGTGCCGCTGTCGGTGTGGCCGAACCCGGAGAACCTGCGGTACCTGCGCACCAAACGGGATCGGATGGGGCACGAGCTGGGCGACCTGGACCAGTTCGGCACCGAGGAGGTTCAGTGAGCGGCGAGGGCAGGCCCGAGGCGAGTGCCCCCGAGTGCGAGGGCATCCGGCTGGCCATCGCGGCCACCAAGTGGCACGCGAAGATCACTGACAACCTGGTGGAACGAGCCCTGGTGGCGGCCAAGCAGGCCAAGGTCGACGAGCCGACCGTGGTCCGCGTGGCGGGCGCGATCGAGCTGCCCGTGGTCTGCCAGGCGCTCGCCAAGCATCACGACGCCGTCGTCGCTCTGGGCGTGGTGATCCGCGGCGGCACCCCGCACTTCGAGTACGTGTGCGACACCGTGACGGCCGGTCTGCTGCGGGTCTCGTTGGATGAGAGCACCCCGGTCGGCAACGGAGTCCTGACGACCAACGACGAGGAGCAGGCCCTCGCGCGGGCGGGTTTCGCGGACTCCGTGGAGGACAAGGGGTTCGAGGCGTGCGTCGCGGCCCTGGAGGCGGCTCTGGTGCTGCGCGGGTTGCGGCAGCCGTGGACGGAGCGTGGGTTCGAGTGACTTCGGAGTCGCAGGTGTTCCAGTCGAGCCCCCGGCGGATCCGGTTCGTGGCCGTTGGCCTGGCCCTGGTTTTGGTGGCTGCCTTCACGGTGGCCGCGATTCTGTTGCGCAGTTCGTGGACCGGCGCGTACTTCGAGGTGTCCGACCAGGTCGCGATGATCGGCATCGGCGTGTTGCTGGGTGGCGCGGCGTTGATGCTGACCCGTTCGCGGGTGCGTGCCGACACCAAGGGCATCGAGGTGCGCAATGTCGTTGGG
The DNA here is from genome assembly GCF_040675465.1 of Actinocrispum sp. NPDC049592. Lineage (NCBI taxonomy): Bacteria > Bacillati > Actinomycetota > Actinomycetes > Pseudonocardiales > Pseudonocardiaceae > Actinocrispum > Actinocrispum sp. NPDC049592. The sequence goes on from NZ_JBFAPA010000002.1 coordinate 391,521, forward strand.
GTGCGGCGGTTCGACTGGGACCAGGTCGAGCACGTCTCGTTCCCCGATGGCGCCTCCTGGGCCCGGCTGGAACTGCCGGACGACGAGTACGTGACCATCATGGCCATTCCCGCGAACGACGGCGCCCGCTCGGTCGCCGCCATCCGCGAACTCCGGCGCCTGAAGTCCGCGCACACCGCCGACGCCTGACCAACATTCGACCTGCGCACGCTTGCCCCGCATCTGTCCACTGAGGACTTCCGGGCCGCGGTGGCCGAGGTGATCGCCCGCGACCGCGCGGGCGCATGCTCACCGACCTGGTGGCGATCGCCGCGGAGCGGGACGCGGAAACGTGTGTCCTGTTGCTCCGCGCCGTTTTCGGCCGGGGGCGGGCGCATCGCCTGCTTCGAGGCGCTGTACGACTGCCTGCCGGCACTGGCGCGGTATGCGGGGCCGGATATGGGTGTTGAGCTGAAGGCCACCATCGAGGCCGTGCATCGGTGGTGGCCCTGAACCTCAGCTGAGCAGGGTGTGGATCAGCTTGACCATGGCGCTGGGGTCCTCGACGTGGGCGTTGTGGCCCAGGCCGGGCAGGACGACGGCGTTGGGGTCGATTTCCTTCAGTTGCTCGGGGCTGCACATCTGGTCGTGTTCGCCGACGGCCAGGACGGTCTCGGCTTGGCTGGCGGCCAGCAGGCCCGGAACGTCGGGGCGGCCCACGGCGAATGTCTGGGGGTCGCAGGCGAGGCGCCAGCCGTCGGGTGTTCCCACGAGGCCGGCGTTGACGCGGGGGTCGTCGGCGTCGACCAGGCCGCCGAGGCCGGAGACCTTGAGGTAGCGGTCCGCGGCCTCGGTGCGGCCGAAGTACAGCTTGTTGGGTCGTTCGGCGTAGGCCTTGGCGCCCGAAAGCTCCGCCGCGGACCAGGCCACCTTGATGCCCAGGCCGCAGGCGCGGTCGATCGAGCCGCCGAACCAGCCGCTGGCCAGCGCCAGGCCCAGCACGCCGCCGAGCGAGTGGCCGAGGACGACCACGTGCTCCTCGTCGTCGATCAGGTCGACCAGGGCCGCGGCCATGTGCCCGAACGTGTAGCGGTCCAACGGCGCCGAACCGCCGTGACCAGGCAGGTCGGGGGTGATCCAGCGAAACGAGGCGTCTGCCAGCTGCTCGTGCACGCCCTGCCAGACATCGCCGGTCGCGCCCAGCCCGTGCAGCAGCAGTACCGCCGCGTCGCCCGAACCGCCGCGCTGAACCCTAAGCCGTTCTCCCATCCGACGAATTTTGCCGGACGCGGAAGGCCCAAGGCTAGTCAGGCAGCCCTCAGCCGATCCGGGGGAACCAGTCGGTGGCGATCTGCGGGTGCTCGGGCTTCCAGCCGGTGGCCTCGGTCAGCTTGGTGGAGACGACCCGCTGCGACCGGGCCAGGATCTTCAGGAAACCGATCTTGAACGGCAGCGTCCTTGCCTTCTTCCCCCCGGCCGCACTGGTGATCACCGCGCCGAAGTCCTGCTTGCGCACGGGTGTCGCGCCGACGTTGTACACGCCAGTGGGGGCATTCAGGGCCGCCGCGATCGCGGTTCCGGCGTCGCTCGGGTGGATTGGCGTGATCCAGCCATCCTTGCGGCCGAAGTACGACGGGCCACGGCCGCTCGCGCCCTTCAGGATCCACCGGGTGATCGGGTCGTCGCCGTGCAGGTGGGTGGTCCGCAGGCACACCGCGGTCCGGCCCTCACTGGCGAAGCGTTCGGCGTTCTGTTGTGCCAGCAGGGAAGTCCGTGGCGGACCGGTGGGGTCGAGCGTGGCCTGTTCGTCCAGTTCGGCGTCCGCGCCGTCGGCGTACACCAGGGCGACGCCCTCCTGGACGAGGATCCCGGCCCCGGCCGACTTCGCCGCGGCGGCAACGGCTTTGCTGCCCAGGACGCGGATCTGGCCGTTCTCCTGCCAGCTGGACTGCCGGATCAGCTTGCCACCCACCGGAACCCGGGTCGCGAGGTTGATCACCGCGTCGTGGCCCCTGAACGCGGCCTCGAGCGACTCGGCGGAGAACAGGTCGGCCACCACCGGGTCGATGCCCTGCGCCGCGACCGCGGCCGCCCGCGCGTCGTTCCTGGCCAGGCCGGTCACCTGGTGGCCGGCGGCCTGCAACGGGCCCAGTGCGGCCCTGCCCAGCACTCCGGTCGCTCCGATCAGCATTACTCGCACGGCTGCCGTCCCTTCGCGGGCGTTTTTCCCCACTCTGGACAGCGGGAACCCCACCCAGGAACCCCAATGGCCCCGTAGTCAGGAGCGGATGCCGGTGAGGATGAGGTCGATCCCGGCGAGGAACTGCTCGCGGTCGTCGTGGTCGCGCATCTGGGCCGCGATCGCGCGGGTGAACGGGTACTCCTCGGGGTCGAGCGCCTCCCATGCCTTCGACGCGGCGGCGAGGAACTCCGCGCGGTCGCCGTCCGGCCCCAGAAAGCGGGCGTTGGCGGCGTTCTGACCCGCCGCGCCGAGGATGTAGTGCATCAACGCCGAACTCGCGGTGAACAAGGTGCTCTCGGGTACGTCCAACGCGCTGACCCGGCGGCCGATGCTCTCGAAGATCCGCGGGGTCACCGTCCCCGATGGACTGCGGGACAGCTGCAGGGCGAGTTGAGTGGCCAGCCAGGGGTGTTCGTCGATCGCCTCGAACAGGGCTAGCGCGACCGCGTGGATGTCGGCCCTGGGCGATCCGGCGGGCTCGATGGTCAGAGCCGCGGCGATGACAGCCTCGGTCGCGGCGTCGAGCAGCTCGCCTTTGTTGGCGACGTGCCAGTAGATCGCGCCCGCGCCGGTGGCGAGGCGCTCGGTCAGCACCTTGAACGTCAGCCGGTCCTCGCCCACGGTGTCGAGCAGCTCGATGGCCGCCTCGACGATCCGCTCCCGGGAGAGCGCTTCCGACCGGCGCGTTCGTGGTGTCACGCGGGTCATCTTGACACATCTGGAATGCCGTTCCAAGATTGGAATGTCATTCCAGAGCGAAGGGGGTACGTCATGAACACTCCAGTCACGATCGCCGGCGCCGGGCTCGGTGGCCTCACACTGGCCCGCGTCCTGCACGTCCACGGGATCCCGGCCACCGTCTACGAAGCCGAGCCGTCGCCGACGTCACGCGCACAGGGCGGGATGCTCGACATCCACGACTACAACGGACAGCTCGCCGTCGAGGCGGCCGGGCTGATGGACGAGTTCCGCGGCCTGATCGTCGAGGGCCGGCAGGCGATCCGGATCCTCGACCGGGACGGCGGCTTGCTGTACTCGAAGGACGACGACGGCACCGGCGGGCGTCCGGAGATACAGCGGGCCGACCTGCGGCAGATGCTGATCGACTCGCTGCCGCCCGGCACCGTGCGGTGGGGGCACAAGGTAAGCAGCGTCCGCGCCCTCGGCGACTCTTACGAGGTGGCGTTCGACAACGGCAGCACCGTCGTCACTCGCCTGCTGGTCGGCGCCGACGGGGCTTGGTCACGGGTCCGGCCGCTGCTGTCCTCCGCCACGCCCGAGTACAACGGCACGTCGATGGTCGAGACGTATTTGTACGACGCCGACACCCGGCACCCCGCCGCGGCGAAGGCGGTCGGCGGCGGGATGCTGATCGTCCCGGCCAAGGACAAGGGCATCTTCGCCCACCGCGAAAGCGGCGACACCCTGCACACCTACGTGGAGTTCACCCAGTCGCTGGACTGGTTCGCCGCCATCGACTTCACCGACACCCCCACGGCCAAGGCCCGGATCGCCGCTGAATTCGAGGGCTGGGCCCCCGAACTCACCGCCCTGATCACCGACGGCGACACCCCACTGGTCCACCGCCCGCACTACACCCTCCCGATCGGACACCGGTGGGACCGTGTCCCGGGTGTGACCCTCGTCGGCGACGCCGCCCACCTCGCCCCACCCAACGGCGAAGGCGCCAACCTCGCCATGCTCGACGGCGCGGAACTGGGCAAACTCCTGGCCACCCACCCCGACGACATCGAGGCCGCATTGGCGGAGTACGAGGAGGCGATGTTCGTCCGCGGCAGCGAAGCCGCCCTCGACGGCGACCTGCTCAAGGAAAGCCTGTTCGGCGACGACATCCCCGACAGGCTCCTCGCCATGTTCACCGGCCAGGACTAGGTGTCAGCCTCGTGCGGCAAGCTCAGCAGGCACGCCGATGACCGCGGTCCGGAGGACGGACAGCAGGCCCGGCCTGTGGGCGCGGGTGTTGCTGAAGTCCGGCGTCAAACCTCATGCGGGAAGGACAGCAGCATCTCGTCGGCGAAGATCTCCAGGCGGCCGCGGCCGTTGCGTTTCGCTTGGTACATCGCGACATCGGCGCGGCGCATGAGGTCGGCTGGGTCGGGCATGCCGGGGGTGCTCAGCGCGATGCCGATGCTGGCGTTGACCCGTAGCTGGCGACCGGCGATGGGCATCGGCTCGCCGAGGGTGCGGAGGATGCGTTCGGCGACGCGGGCGGCGTCGGCGGCGGTGGCCACGCCGTACAGGAGCACCGCGAACTCGTCGCCGCCGAACCGGGCCGCGACGTCGGTGGCGCGCAGCTGGGCCTTGAGACGGCCGGCGGTGATCGTCAGGAGGTCATCGCCGGCGGCGTGGCCGAGGGTGTCGTTCACGGCCTTGAACCGGTCGAGGTCGATGAACAGCAACGCGATCCGCTTGGTCTCGTGTTCGGCGGCGCCGAGGCGTTTCGCGAGTTGCTCGAGGAACAGGCCGCGGCTGGCCAGGCCCGTGAGGGAATCGTGGAACGCTTGGTACATGCGGTCGACGGTGTTCGCGTCGGTCAGGGCCAGCGACACGTGTTCGGCGAACGCCCGCAGCGTCTGGACATCCGAGGCCGTGTAGGCGCGGGTCTGGCGGTGGGAGCCGACCATCAGGCTGCCGGTGACCGTGCCACTGTCGTGCACCGGCGCGGCCATCGAGGCGCAGAGCCGGCCGTCGGTCAGCTCCGCGATCAACGTCGAGGTCTCCGCATACCCGTGCAGGACAACGACGTCGTCGGTGAGCATCGCCTCGCCCGCGGACCCCGCCTCGACCAACGGCAGGACGGGCCGGTGCCGGGCCATCTCGGCGCGCAGGCCGACGTACGCGACCAGCTTGGCATCGACCCCGTCCGGCGACTCACGCAGCCACAGACCCACGATCTCGTCACCGAGCAGGTCCTGCGCGGCCTTGGTGATCATGTCGAGGATCTGCTGCAGCGGCCGCCGCCGGGAGATGGCGCGCTGGATCTCGAACAGGTGCTCCACGAGCCTTTGCCGCTGCCGCAACGAGTTCAGCAGCTCGGCGTTCTCCGCCGCCTGCCGCTCACTGCGCTGCAACGTCCGCAGCATGGTCAGGGTCAGCTCCAGCAACCTGGCCATGCCGCGGACCAGGCTCTGCTCCTGCACCGTGAAGCTCTCGCCCCACCGGGCCAGCAGGAGGTTGCCCGGGTGCGTGCCGCCCCACTTGGCGGACACGGTCTCGCAGTCGCCGACCCCGGGGACCTCGAGCTTCTCCTGTTCCCCGCGGGCGACCGCGACCAGCTCGGCCTCGGGCACGTGCCCGAGCGGGAAGCCGACCGAGGCTGCCACGCGGTCGCCGAACACGACCGCCGCCACCTCGGCTTCCAGGGCCTGCGCCGCGCGTTCGGCCGCGCCGCGGATCGCGGAGTCCTCGTCCGGGTACGACGAGACCACGGCCAGCAGTTCGAGGAGTTGCTGGCCGTGAATCCAACCGTCTTCGTCGTCGGTCATCTCAGGAGATAGCCAACACCGCGAGGGTCTGGTTGTGGAAGCCGTCGATGCCACGAATCCGGGCGATTTCCCCATAGGTGTAGAACCCCGCGAAGGGCGCGTCGCGGACCCACTTGGCGATCCGCTCGTTCTCCCGCTTGATGCCGTCGTCGCCGAGCACCGCCCGCAGCGCCGCGCAGCTGAACGCGATCATCCCGACCAGCTCGCGCTCACCCAGCTCGGCCAGCGCGTTCTCGCAGACCGTGTCGGTGGCGGCCAGGATCGAGGTCTCGTCGCCGGTCATCGCCCAGGTCAGCCCGCCGTGGTCGATCGCGCCCGCGCTGCCGATCGACCGGCCCTCCAGGTCGATCCCGGTGGACAGGTTGCGCGCCTCGACCCCGCTGCGCCGCTGCACACCCAGCGGCCGCGCCAGCGCGAAGTCGCGGAACGCCTCCGCGTCGGTGTACGCCTCGATCGGCGCGCCCAGCCGGTCCAGGTAGGCGTCCATGGCCGGCTTGTCGTCCAATGTGAACACGCGGCCGTCGTGGCTGCTGGTCACGATCATCGGCTCGCCGGTCTTCTGCCAGCCGTGCCCGAACGCCACCGACAGCGGCGCCTCCGAGGCGATCGTGGCGCCGACGACCGCGTCGGTCAGCACCTGGTCGTCGTGCAGCACCAGGGTGTTGGCCATCCGCCAGCCGTCGCCCGCCGCGCCGCCGACGAACGGGATGCTCGCGCCCAGCACACCGTACGCGCCGCGCAGGATGGTCTCCTGCTCGCGGATCTTGCCGTCGGTGAGCATCATCAGCACGCGGTGCGGCAGGTCCGGCACCTGCGCGACGCACTGCGCGATCTCCGCGCCCGCCTCACGCTGCCGCCCGGACACCGACCGCACGGCGGCGGTCGACACGGCGAGGCCCGGTCCGCCGATCGCGGTCACCACAACGGTTCCGTCGGTCGGGCCGCCGGGGGCGATCTCGCCGTGCGTGGAACATCCGACGATGGGGATGTCCGGCACGGCCGCCCGGATCCCGTCGAGCAGGGCGTGCGGATCGTGGCTGATCGAGAAGAACACGATCAGCAGCTTCGGATCCGGGCCGGTGATCGCCTCCAGGGCAGCGTCCGATCCCGCCGTCCGTGAGTCAGTGTCCCCCGATCGGGCGACACCCATCCATCGCCGGTCGTGAGACCCGGTCTCACCCATGTGCGCCTCCAGAAGGCCGCTTCGCCAGGTGCATCACCGTAGTCGTCGGATCCCTGAGTGGCCGCAGCGACGTGCGCTGAAACCACGAATGGAGCAATCCGGTCAACTGATCAGCCGGATGGCCAGTCTAGGGCAGAGGGCCACGGCGGTGTTCGCGTGCTGGCGAAGTCCTTCTGGGACCTCGGGTTCCCGGCTGCCGTCCCGCGGCACGGGGTAGCCCCACGGGTCGCTGCCGAGGACCTCGGGCAACAGTTCATGGCACAGGCCGCGGCCCGCACATGCGGTCCAGTCAACGTGAAGGCGGCTCATCTACGGCTCCGGCAGGTCCCGCGCAGGTGTGCGGCGATCTCATGATCGAATGTGGTCAGCGTGCTGTGCAGAAACCTCGCGCTGCCATCGGGATGACGGCACGCGCCGCGGCCGATGACAAAACCGGCCAATGTGTTCAGATCCGTGACCGTGCCGGCTGTCGCTCGCCGTCGCGCCACCGCGGTCAGCAGGGTCGCGATGCGCGGCAACCCATTCAGGCACGGCCCGCACTGACGAGCGCTCTGCCCGGCCAGATACGTCAGGACCTGCGCGCTGAAGTCCAGGCCGCACACCGATTCCGCCAACGCGACGAACACGCCCGCGCCCGGCCGCGACACGGGTTCGCTTGTCCACGGCACCCATCGGCCGTGGTAGCCGCCGACCAGGACGGCCTGTATGGGCTCGGCCGGCTGGAGCAATTCGTTCAGTGGGATGCCGAAAGGGGCCTCGTGCACGCCCGGGTTCGCCACGGCCCCGCTCAGCGTGGCGAGGAACGTGCCGGGCTCGTCCCGGGTTCCTTCACGGCGGAACCAGGACGGGCCGTGCCGGGCGATCAAGGCCAGGTGTGCGAGCGTTTCTACATTCTGTACCAAGAATCCCTGATGTACCGGGAGCTTTGGTTTGTCGCGGGGGAGTGCCCGCTTACCGTCTACAGCGGACAAAACCGCGGATTCTTCACCGGCGACGAACAGATCGGGTGCCTCGACAATGGTGACTGGCCAGCGGTCTTTTCTTTGGTCCAATGCATGGCGTGCGTGCCCGGCGCTGATTCGCGACGCGTAGAGGTGGCACTTCGCCGCGCCGACGGCCTCGGCCGCGAGCTGCAGGCCGTCGAGGACCAGGTGTGGGTTGCGGGCGAGCAACTCCGCGTCCTTGCTGCTGGCCGGTTCACCCTCGGCGGCGTTGGCCACCACGACCGGGCGGTGCGCGGTCGCGACCTCGGTGAGCTTGCGCCAGGCAGGGAACCCGGCGCCGCCGCGGCCGGTCAGGCCCGCCTCCTGGGCGAGTGCGATCAACCGGCCCGGCCCGCCCTGCCACGGGACTTCCGCGCGTGGCGCGGTGAGGACCCGGGCGACCAGGGTTTTCATGCTCTTCCTCCTCCGGTGGGGACGAGCCGCCACAGGAACGCGGCGCCGACAGTGATCACCGACAGGGCGGCGGCGATCCAGTACCAGACCTGGGTGGCGTCGGTGCCCGTGCCGATCGCGTGCAGCAACCCGGCCGGCCACAGCGCATAGGCGGCCCAGTGCACGATCCGCCACACTTTCCACCCGATCCGCTGACGCAACAGGCTGGTGATCATCACTGCCAGCAACAGGTCGAACGCCAACGTGCCCAGTCCCAGCCAGAACGGCCGGTAGTCACCCACGAACGGGACAATCACGTCCACCAGGCGTAACTGCGCCTCCGGGTCGAGCAGCAACGTTCCAATGTGGACGATCACGAACACGACCGCGGTCAGGCCGGCGTTGCGGTGCAACGCGGTCACCGCGAACCGCGGCAACCCCGGCAGCACCCGTCCGGTACTCGTCGCGATGCCCAAAGCCGTGGCGACGCTCAACAACAGCAACGCCATCAAGCCCGTTCCGCGCCCGAGGTACCACAGCGCCTCGTTCACGGCCATCCGCCCAACAACCGCGGGGACCCGTCGGCGGCGGTCAACCGCGCTGGAACCCCGAACTCCCGCAACTTCCGGGGCGCGGAGCCGCCCCACACGAGCGCGGCCGTGGACAGCATGTTCGCGTCCACACACCGGTCCGCGACAACGCTCGCGCTGCGCCAGATCCGCCGCGCGGGCAGCCCGGTCGAGGGATCGAGGACGTGGTGCAGCACCCGCCCGTCCCGGCGCCAGGTCCGCGATTCCGTGCTGGAGGTGGCGATCGCGGCCCCGGCGGGCAACGAGATCACCTGATCGGTGCCCTCGAGGTGGACCTGCCAGCCCCGATCGGGTGCCGGACCGGCGGTCGCGATGTCACCACCGAGACTCACCAGGACGCCGATGTGACACAACTGGCTGATCAGCCGGGCACATCGGTCGGCCGCGAACGCCTTCCCGGTCGCGCCCAGATCGAGCACGACCCCGCGCGGCACGGTCAGTTCGGTACCGCGCAGGTGGACCGACCGCCACCCCGGCACGACCGTGACCCGCGGCTTTCCCTTGTCCGCCAAGACTTCCGCGAGATCACGGTCATACCCCAGGGCTACCATCGCCGCGCCGACCGTCGGGTCGACCGCGCCGCGCGTCCGGTCCGCAGCCGACAACGAGACCCGGACCATCTCCGCCAGCAGGGGGCTGACCTGCGTCGCAACGCCCGCGGGCACCCGGTTCAGCTCGGAGTCCGGGCGGAACCGGCTGGCCGCGCGGTCGATCTCGGCCAGCATCGCCTTGACCAGAGTGGCCGCCTCGCTCAGCGCCCGGGGTTCGGTCACCACGATCCGGGCCGTGGTCGTCCACACCGGCCACTCCGAGGTATCCGGTCCGGTAGCCAGGATCATGACGCACCCGACTGGGCCTGAGCGTGACCGCCGCCCGACGACACATTCCCGCCGGACCACACGCCACTGTCCGAAGTAGACGAATTCGAGGAATCCGAGGATGTGGACGTCGTGGTCGTGGTCGCGTCGGCGTTGTGCACGATGGCGACCACGCCGAAGGTCCCGGCCACACCGACCGCCGCCAGAGCCGCGGTCAGCAGTCCGACGTTGCGCCGGCCGTTCTCCCGGGCGTCCACGTCAGTTTCCTTGCGGAACTTGGCCATTGCCGGGCGGCATGCCACCGCCGGGTCCGCCCTGGGCGTTCTGGTCGCGTTCGATGAGGGTGTCGGCCGTGGCGGCCTCACCCGAAGGCGTGGCGGTGATCATGACCGTGTCGCCGTTCTGGATGTCCGACACGGATCCGTTGCCGAACGTCGTGCTGCTGCTGATCGTGTATGTCTTCGTGTAGCCGTCCGCGCTCTTGGCGGTCACCGACGTGCTGCTGATCGCGGTGACCTGACCGGTCTGCATCAGCTCGGTCTTGTAGCCGCCGTTGCCGTCGGAGATGGTGAACTCGCCGTGCACCGCGTTCATCAGGCCGCCGCCGGGGCCGCCCATGCCGCCACGCGGGCCACCCATCCCACCCATCCCACCGGGACCGCCCATCGACGGCGAAGCCGCGCCCGCCGACCCGCTGGCCGCGTAGACCGCGACACCGCCGGCCCCGGCGACGGCCACCGCGATCGCGATCGCCGCCGCGGTCTTCTTGCCGGACCACTTCTGCTTCGGCCGCCGCGGCTGCCGGCCGCCCCAGGCGAGTTCCTGGTCGGCGGGCGGAACCGGGGTGGTGTGCTGCTGCTCGGTCATCTCGTCCTCCTGTTCGAGTCGTGCCCGACCAGGTTCAGCGGCGTGCCTGTGTGTCCGCTGTGTCTGCCTTGGGCGAGGGCTATGAGCGCGGTCAGCTGGCGAAACGGCGCACAGCTGATACACAGGAACCTCACAGCCGGGGCACACTGAGGCCGCTGAGGATGGAGGAGTGCCGATGAACCCCCAGCGCCCGCAGCTCCGCCGCCCGGACGGCAGCCCGGTCCGCGTCCTCGTCGTCGACGACGAGCCGACGCTGGCCGAGCTCGTCACACTCGCGGTGCGCTACGAGGGCTGGGAGGCGCGGGCCGCGCACAACGGCCTGGCCGCGGTCAAGGAGGCCCGGGAGTTGCGGCCGGACGTCGTCGTGCTCGACATCATGCTGCCCGACCTGGACGGCCTCGAGGTGCTGCGCCGGATGCGGGCGAACACGCCGAACATCGCCGTGCTGTTCCTGACCGCCAAGGACGCGATCGAGGACAAGCTGGCCGGGCTGACCGCGGGCGGCGACGACTACGTGACCAAGCCGTTCAGCATCGAGGAGGTCGTGCTGCGGCTGCGGGCGCTGCTGCGCCGGACCGGCGTGGCCGAGGCCGGGTCCGGCTCGCTGCTGGTGGTCGGCGACCTGGTGCTGGACGAGGACGCCCGCGAGGTGACCCGCGGCGGCACCGAGATCCAGCTGACCACGACCGAGTTCGACCTGTTGCGGTTCCTGATGCGCAACCCCCGCCGGGTGCTGAGCAAGAGCCACATCCTCGACCGGGTGTGGAGCTACGACTTCGGCGGCCAGGCCAACATCGTCGAGCTGTACATCTCCTACCTGCGCAAGAAGATCGACTCCGGCCGCGAGCCGATGATCCACACCATGCGCGGCGCCGGTTATGTTCTCAAACCTGCGGGATAGGCGGCGCACGCTCAGCGCCCGGCTGATCGCCGAACAGCTGGCCCTGCTCGCCCTGGTGTGCCTGGTGATCGGCGTGGCCACGGTGTTCGCGACGCGCGCGCTGCTGATGGACCGGCTCGACGAGCAGGTGGTCGGGTCGAGCAACCGCGCGATCACCGGCCTCGACGGCGGCGGTCCGCCCGGGCTCGGCCGGATGGGAAACGGACCCGGGGAAGGGCAGCCCGGGCCACCGATCGGCGTCGGCGGCCAGGCCCCGGGCACGCTCAGCGCACTGCTGCGGGCGTCCGGAGACGACGTCGGCGGCCGGCTGGAGCCGGGCACCGCCACCCCGAGCGCCCTCAGCCAGCAGGTCTTCGACCGCCTGCACGAGGTGCCGCCCGACGGCCGCCCGCACACCTTCGACCTGCCCGGCGGCCTGGAGGCGTACCGGCTGGTGGCGGTCACCAGCCGCCGGGGCGACACCCTCATCACCGGGCTGCCGCTGCAGGCCACCGAGTCCACGCTGCTGACCATCTCGCTCATCCTCGGCGGGGTGTCGCTCGCCGGCCTGGTGATCACCGGTGTCGCCGGTGCGCTGATCATCCGGCGGACTCTGCGGCCGCTCACCCGGGTCGCCGCCACCGCGAGCCGCGTCGCCGAACTGCCCCTGGACCGCGGCGAGATCGCGTTGTCCGTGCGGGTGCCCGAGGCCGACACCGATCCCCGGACCGAGGTCGGCCAGGTGGGGTCGGCGCTCAACCGGATGCTCGGCCACATCGGCAACGCCCTGGCCGTGCGGCACGCCAGCGAGATGCGCGTGCGGCAGTTCGTCGCGGACGCCAGCCACGAGCTGCGCACCCCGCTCGCGGCTATCCGCGGGTACGCCGAGCTGGCCGAACGCCGCCAGGACGAGCTCCCGCCCGAGGTCGCGCACGCGCTGAGCCGCGTGGAGTCCGAGGCGATCCGGATGACCAGCCTGGTGGAGGACCTGCTGCTGCTGGCGCGGCTGGACGCCGGGCGCCCGCTCGACCAGGAACAGGTCGAGATCTCCCAGCTGGTGGTGGACGCGGTCAGCGACGCTCGCGCGGCCGGGCCGGAGCACGTCTGGCGGCTCGACCTGCCCGCGGAACCCCTTGCCGTGCGCGGCGACAAACTGCGGCTGCACCAGGTGCTGGCCAACCTGCTCGCCAACGCGCGAACCCACACCCCGCCGGGCAGCACCGTGCTGACCAGTCTGTCCACTGTGGACGAATGGGTCGAGCTGGCGGTCACCGACAATGGCCCCGGAATCCCGCACCACCTGCAGAACGAGGTCTTCGAACGGTTCGCCCGCGGGGACGGCTCCCGCTCGCGCGCGGCCGGGAGCACCGGCCTCGGGCTGGCCATCGTGGCCGCGGTCGTGCACGCCCACCACGGCGAGATCAGCCTGGCCAGCCGGCCCGGCGCGACCCGGTTCACCGTGCGGTTGCCCAGCGCATAGCTGACACACAGGTTCAGCACATCGACCACCCAGGAAGACCCGCGATCGTTGGTGGCATGACAGCGATCGCACCTCTGCAGGCGCGCCGCCCGGTGCAGACCGCGGGCGCGGCACCGGTCCTGGACGTGGTCATCCCGGTCCACAACGAGGAACGGGACCTCGAACCGTGTGTCCGGCGGCTGCGCGATCACCTCACGGACCACTTCCCGTACAGCTTCCGGATCACCATCGCCGACAACGCGAGCGCCGACGGCACCTGGCCGGTCGCCGAGGACCTGGCCGCACGGCTGCCCGAGGTCACCGCGGTCCGGCTGGAGCAGAAGGGCCGCGGCCGGGCGCTGCACACGGTGTGGCTCGCCTCGGACGCGGAAGTCCTGGCCTACATGGACGTCGACCTGTCCACCGACCTGGCGGCGTTGTCGCCCTTGGTGGCGCCGTTGATCTCCGGGCACTCGGACGTCGCCATCGGCAGCCGGCTCGCCCGTGGCGCCCGCGTCGTGCGCGGCGCCAAGCGCGAGTTCATCTCGCGCTGTTACAACCTGGTGCTGCGCGGCGCTTTGGCGGTCCGGTTCTCCGACGCGCAGTGCGGGTTCAAGGCCATCCGCGCGGATGTGGCGCACGAGCTGCTGCCGCACGTGATCGACACCGGGTGGTTCTTCGACACCGAGCTGCTGGTTCTGGCCCAGCGGTCCGGTGCCCGGATCCACGAGGTGCCGGTGGACTGGGTCGACGATCCGGACAGCCGGGTCGACATCGTCTCGACAGCTCTCGCCGATCTGCGCGGAATCGCCCGCCTGGTCAAGGGGTTCGCCACCGGTGCGATCCCGCTGGCGCGGTTGCGGGACCAGCTCGGCCGTGAGCCTGAAGTCCAGAATGGACTGTTGCGGCAGCTGGTCCGGTTCGGCGCCATCGGGATCGTCAGCACGGTCGCGTACCTGTTGCTGTTCGTGTGGCTGCGCAACGGGATGGGCGCGCAGGCCGCGAACCTCGTGGCGCTGCTGGTGACCGCGATCGGCAACACGGCGGCCAACCGGCGGCTCACGTTCGGCGTCCGAGGGTCTGGTGGTGCCGTGCGGCACCAGTTCCAGGGCTTGATCGTGTTCGCGCTCGGCCTCGGGCTCACCAGCGGCGCGCTTGCCTTGCTGCCGCCGGCGAGCCGGGTGATCGAGCTGATGGCGTTGGTGGCGGCCAACCTCGCCGCGACCCTGCTGCGGTTCCTGCTGTTGCGCGGCTGGGTGTTCCGCGCCCGTCACTGATCGACTTTCGTTGAGGAGAAACCTGATGTCCGCCATGACAATCACACGTGACGCGGCGCCACGGGACCGGGCACTGCCGGTCGCGACCCAGCCCAGCTGGGTGCGGCCGTCGTTCTGGGCCCTGCTCATCGGGACCGCGGTCCTGTACTTGTGGGATCTCGGGGCTTCCGGGACCGCCAACAGTTTCTACGCCGCGGCCGTGCAGGCGGGCACGCAGAGCTGGAAAGCGTGGTTCTTCGGCTCGCTCGACGCCGGGAACGCCATCACCGTGGACAAACCGCCGGCCTCGTTGTGGGTGATGGGGTTGTCCGGGCGGATCTTCGGGTTCTCCAGCTGGAGCATGCTGGTTCCGCAGGCGCTGGAAGGCGTTGGGGCGGTGGCGTTGCTGTACGCGGCCGTCAAGCGCTGGTCCGGTCCGGTGGCTGGGCTGCTCGCCGGGGCCGCGCTCGCGCTGACTCCGGTGGCGGCGTTGATGTTCCGGTTCAACAACCCGGACGCGCTGCTCGTGTTGCTGTTGGTGGCGGGCGCGTACTGCGTGGTGCGGGCTACCGAGAAGGCGAGCCCGAGGTGGCTGATGCTCGCCGGGGTCGCGGTCGGGTTCGGGTTCCTGGCCAAGATGATGCAGGCGTTCCTGGTGCTGCCCGCGTTCGGCCTGGTGTACCTGATCGCCGCGCCCACCGGTCTCGGCCGTCGGCTGCTGCACCTCGGCGGTGCCGTTCTCGCGGTCGTCGTGTCCGCGGGCTGGTACATCGCGGTCGCCGACCTGTGGCCCGCGTCCTCCCGGCCGTACATCGGCGGGTCGACGAACAACACCGTGCTCGATTTGGCGTTGGGGTACAACGGACTCGGCCGGATCTTCGGCGGCGAGGGCAACCGCGGCGGAGGCGGTGGTTTCGGCGGTGGTGGTTTCGGCGGTGGTGGGAACACCGCGTTCGGTGGCGAGGCCGGGATCGGCCGGATGTTCGGCGCGTCCTTCGGCACCGAGGTCTCCTGGCTGCTGCCCGCCGCGCTGATCGGGCTGGTGGCCGGGCTGTGGTTCACCCGCCGGGCGCCACGCACCGACCGGACCCGGGCCGCGCTGATCCTGTGGGGCGGCTGGACGTTGGTGACAGCGCTGGTGTTCAGCTACATGCAGGGCACCGTGCATCCCTACTACGCGGTCGCGCTGGCTCCCGGGATCGCCGCGCTGATCGGCATCCCCGCAGTCAAGCTTTGGCAGGGCAGGCAGCACCCAGGCGCCCGGTTCGCGTTGGCGGCCATGGTGATGGCGACCGCGATGTGGTCGTTCGTGCTGCTGAGCCGGACCGGGACCTGGCTGCCCGCGTTGCGCTGGACCCTGCTCATCGCCGGGCTGTTCATCTCCGGGGTGATCGCGTGGGGCGGCCGCCGGTTTGCCACTGTGGTCCTCGCGGTGGCTTTGTTCGCCGGGATCGGCGGGACCGCGGCCTACGCCGTGGACACCGCGGCCCAGCCGCACACCGGGTCGATCCCGATCTCCGGGCCCAGCGGGGAAGGCATGGGCGGTTTCGGCGGCGGCCCCGGCGGGTTCGGCGGGTTTGGCGGGGAGTCCGCGGACACCGCGCTGGTGCAGGCCCTCAAGGCGACCACGGAACGCTGGGCCGCGGCGAGCATGGGCTCGCAGGGTTCGGCGAGCCTGCAGCTGGCCAGCGGCAAGGCGGTGATGGCCATCGGCGGGTTCACCGGCAGCGACCCGGCGCCGACCCTGGCCGAGTTCCAGCAGTACGTCGCCAGCGGCCAGATCCACTACTTCATCGCGGGCGGCCGCGGTGGTGGCCCGGGCGGCGGCAACAGCGAGATCTCCGCCTGGGTCGCGGAGAACTACACCGCGACGACGATCGGCGGCCAGACGGTCTACGACCTCACGAAATAACCCCCGGCAGCGGCGGGAGCGGAAACCACGTTTCCGCTCCCGCTGACTCGGTGGCGTCCAACGGACTAAGTTGAGAGCTCATCCAGTTTCTTTTCGACTGCGAGGAGGGCTTCAACGATGTCAGCCGTCCGAACCACGCCACCGTTCCGCGCCGACCACGTGGGCAGTCTGCTGCGGCCCGCCGCGCTGCTCGCCGCCCGGGAGCAGCACGCGCGCGGCGAGATTGGCGCGGACTCGCTCCGGCAGGCTGAGGACGACGCGATCCGGCAGGTCGTGCGGATGCAGGAGGACGTGGGCCTGCGGACCGCCACCGATGGGGAGTTCCGGCGCACCTCCTGGCACATGGACTTCATCTACGCGCTGGGCGGGGTCAGCAAGCTCGACGAGAAGCTCCAGGTCGAGTTCCGCAACGCCTCCGGGGTGCTGCAGTTCGCGGCCTCGGCGTTGCGGGTCGACGGGCGGATCACGTTGCGGGACACCATCTTCGGTGACGCGTTCAGCTTCCTGCGGGACACCGTGTCCGCCTCGCAGACCGCCAAGTTGACCATCCCGTCACCGAGCATGATCCACTACCGCGGCGGCCGCGCGGCGATCTCCCCGGACGTCTACCCGGACGAGGAGGAGTTCTGGACCGACCTGTCGTCGGCCTACGCCGAGCAGGTCCAGCGGGTCGCCGGCCTCGGCTGCACGTACCTCCAGCTCGACGACACCAGCCTCGCCTACCTCAACGACCCCAAACAGCGCGAGATGGTCACCTCCCGCGGCGGCGACGCCCTGCACCAGCACGAGCGCTACATCCGCCAGATCAACGCCGCCCTCGCCGACCGTCCCGAGGGCCTGCACGTGACCACCCACATGTGCCGGGGCAACTTCCGTTCCTCCTGGGTCGCGGAAGGCGGCTACGACTTCGTCGCCGAGGCCCTGTTCACCCAGCTGAACGTCGACGGGTTCTTCCTCGAGTACGACGACGAACGGTCCGGCGGCTTCGAACCGCTGCGCTTCGTCCCACCCGGCAAACAGGTGGTCCTCGGCCTGGTCACCACCAAACGCGGCACCCTCGAGAGCAAGGACGACCTCCGCCGCCGCATCGACGAGGCCGCCAAGTACGTCCCCCTCGACCAACTCTGCCTGTCCCCCCAATGCGGCTTCTCCTCGACCGTCGAAGGCAACACCCTCACCTACGACGAACAGGTCGCCAAACTGACCCTCATCGCCGAAACCGCCGCCGCCGTCTGGGGCTGACCCACCCGAAGGGCCTGGTGATCATGTAGGTGCGGCGGTCACCCGTCTGGGTGTCGGTGGCTGCGCATAGGCTTGGTGGGTGGCCGATCCGTCGACCTACCGACCTGCGCCGGGAACCATCCCGGACGCCCCTGGTGTGTACAAGTTCCGGGACTCCGCCGGCCGCGTGATCTACGTGGGCAAGGCCAAGAGTCTCCGGAGCAGGCTGAACTCGTACTTCGCCGACGTGACGATGCTGCATCCGCGCACCGCGCAGATGGTCACCACAGCGGCCGGGGTGGAGTGGACCGTGGTGTCCACCGAGGTGGAGGCGCTGCAGCTCGAGTACAACTGGATCAAGGAGTTCGATCCCCGGTTCAACGTCCGCTACCGGGACGACAAGTCCTACCCGGTGCTCGCGGTCACGATGAACGAGGAGTTCCCCCGCCTGCACGTCTACCGGGGCGCGCGCCGCAAGGGGGTCCGCTACTTCGGGCCGTACGCGCATGCGTGGGCGCTGCGGGAGACGCTCGACCTGCTGCTGAGGGTCTTCCCGGCGCGGACCTGCTCGCGGGATGTGTTCCGCCGCCAGGCCCGGATCGGGCGGCCGTGCCTGCTGGGGGACATCGGCAAGTGCTCGGCGCCGTGTGTGGGCCGGGTCACCGCGGATGAGCACCGGCAGATCGTCGAGGACTTCTGCGACTTCTTCGCCGGCCGCACCGACATCATGATGAAACGCCTCGAACGCGAGATGAACGAGGCGTCCGCCGAGCTGGAGTTCGAGCGCGCGGCCCGGCTGCGCGACGACCTGTCCGCCCTGCGCCGCGCGATGGAGAAGCAGGCGGTCGTGCTCGGCGACGGCACCGACGCGGATGTCGTCGCGTTCGCGCAGGACGACCTCGAGGCCGCCGTCCAGGTGTTCCACGTGCGCGGCGGACGTGTCCGCGGCCAGCGCGGGTGGGTGATCGAGAAGGTCGAGGAGACCGGCACGGACGGCCTGGTCGACCAGTTCCTCAGCCAGTTCTACGGCGACCAGGCCGACGCCGACGACAGCACGGAGAGCATCGAGAGCACCGCCGTGCCGCGCGAGGTGCTCGTGCCGGAGCTGCCGGACGACCACGAGGCCATCGCGGAATGGCTCAGCGGCCTGCGCGGATCCCGGGTCCAGCTGCGCGTCCCGCAACGCGGCGACAAGCGCGCGCTGATGGAGACGGTCGAGCGCAACGCCAAGGAGGCGTTCGTCCAGCACAAGCTCAAGCGCGCCGGTGACCTGACCGCCCGCTCGGCCGCCCTGCAGGAGTTGCAGGACGCGTTGGGCCTGGACACGGCTCCGCTACGTATCGAATGTGTGGACATCAGTCACATCCAGGGCAGTGACGTCGTCGCATCACTCGTGGTGTTCGAGGACGGCCTGGCCCGCAAGTCCGAGTACCGGCGGTTCGCCATCCGCGAGGCGGCCACCGAGGGCGATGTGGCGTCCATCGCCGAGGTCGTCCGCCGCCGGTTCGCCCGGATGCTGAACGAGCCACCCTCCGAGCGGGAGGCCGTGCAGGCCGGGCCGACGCCGGGCATCGACCCGGAGACCGGCAAGCCGCGCAGGTTCGCCTACCCGCCGAACCTGCTGGTCGTGGACGGTGCGGGCCCGCAGGCCAACGCCGCCGCCGACGTGCTGACCGAGCTGGGCATCGCGGACGTGGCCGTGGTCGGGCTGGCCAAGCGCCTGGAGGAGGTGTGGCTGCCGGCCGACAGCGAGCCGGTCATCCTGCCGCGCACCAGTGAGGCGCTCTACCTCTTACAACGCGTGCGTGACGAGGCGCACCGCTTCGCCATCACCTACCACCGGCAGAAGCGGGCCAAGCGGATGACCACCTCCGCGCTGGACACCGTGCCCGGGCTCGGCGAGGCCCGCAAGACCGCGCTGATCAAGCATTTCGGCTCGCTGAAACGGCTGCGGGCGGCGAGTATCGACGAGATCAGCGGCGTGCCGGGCGTGGGCCGGCGCACCGCGGAGGCCGTGGCGGCCGCCCTGACCGCCGACAAACCGGCGGAAAGCTCAGCACGGGAACCAGAGGGGAACTGACGTGTCCGAAGACGACACCGGCCAGACCGGCCGGACCGGGGCCGGCAAGACCGGAATCGAAGTGGCGGTGGTGACCGGCCTGTCCGGCGCCGGCCGCAGCACGGCCGCCAAGTGCCTGGAGGACCTTGGCTGGTTCGTGGTGGACAACCTGCCGCCCGAGCTGATCGCCACCATGGTGGAGCTTGGCGTGCAGGCGCGCGGCGCGATCACCAAGGTCGCCGTGGTGATGGACGTGCGCAGCCGCGCGTTCACCGACGACCTGTCCGCGATCATCAAGGACCTGGACGCGCGCGGGTACAAGCCGCGGGTGCTGTTCCTGGAGGCCACCGACGAGCTGCTGATCCGGCGGTTCGAGGCGGTCCGGCGCAGCCACCCGATGCAGGGCGACGGGCGCCTGGCCGACGGCATCAAGGCCGAGCGGCACCTGCTGGCGCCGTTGCGCGAGACCGCCGACCTGGTGCTGGACACCACGTCGCTGTCGGTGCACCAGCTGCGCACCAAGATCGAGGACGCGTTCGGCGGCGGCACCGAGACCCAGACCCGGGTGACCGTGTTGTCCTTCGGCTACAAGTACGGCCTGCCGATGGACTCCGACCTGGTGATGGACGTGCGGTTCCTGCCCAACCCGTTCTGGATCCCGGAGCTGCGCGAGCAGACCGGCCTGGACGCCGAGGTGCGCAACTACGTGCTGTCCCAGGAGGGTGCCGAGGACTTCCTCGAGCGCTACCACGAGCTGCTGCGGCTGATCGGCGCGGGCTACCGGCGGGAGGGCAAGCGGTACCTCACGCTGGCGGTGGGCTGCACCGGCGGGAAGCACCGCAGCGTCGCCATCTCCGAGGAACTGGCGACCCGGTTGTCCAAAGAGGACGGAGTGGCGGTCAAGGTGGTGCACCGCGACCTCGGGCGCGAGTGAGTACTTTCGGGCGGTTTGCCGCGCAATCCGACGCGACGGCGCGGGCGGGCTGGTTTGCTTCGATGAAAAGGGATTTGGGGCGCGGGTGACAGAAAGGCAGTCCGGGTCGGGCCGGGCGAACGGGCAGACCCCACGGGTTTCGAACGTGGGCGCCCCCAGAGTGGTCGCACTCGGGGGCGGGCACGGTCTGCATGCCACGCTCAGCGCGTTGCGGGAGATCACACCGGAGGTGACCGCGGTGGTGACGGTCGCCGACGACGGCGGGTCGTCCGGGCGGTTGCGCCGCGAGCTGGGCATGCTCCCGCCGGGCGACCTGCGCAAGGCACTGGTGGCCCTGGCCGGGACCGGCGACAATGGCAAGCTGTGGAACACGGTGTTCCAGCACCGTTTCGGCGGCACCGGCGCGCTGGCCGGGCACGCGGTGGGCAACCTCGTGCTGTCCGGGCTGATCGAGGTCCTCGGCGACCCGGTCGCGGCCCTGGACGAGGCCGCCCGGATGCTGGGCATCACCGGCAGGGTTCTGCCGATGTCGGTCGAACCGCTGGACATCGAGGCGGACGTGACCGGCCTGAACTCCGACCCGGCGGTCATTCGCCGGATCCGGGGTCAGGTCGCCGTGGCGACCACTCCCGGCCAGGTCCGGCGGATCCGGCTGCTAACGAGTTCCGGCGACGTCCCGACAGGGTGCCCGGAGGCGTTGGCCGCCGTGCGCGCGGCCGACATGGTGGTGCTCGGCCCGGGCTCGTGGTTCACCAGTGTGCTGCCGCACCTGCTGGTTCCCGACCTGCACCGGGCGCTGGTGGAGACCGAGGCGGCGCGTGTGGTGGTGCTCAACCTGGTGCCGCAGCCGGGCGAGACGGCTGGGTTCTCGCCCGAACAGCATCTGGACGTACTCTGCGAGCACGCTCCGGAGCTCCGGGTCGACGCGGTCATCGCCGATGTCGACGCGGTGCCCACGCCGGACCGGCTGCGGCGGGCCGCCGCCGGGCTCGGCGCGCAGGCGTTGCTGGCCTCGGTGAGCACGCCAGGGTCGGCCGACCGGCACGATCCCGGTGCGCTCGCGCAAAGCCTGCTGCACGCGTTGACCGAGACAAGGAGCGCGCGCGGCCGGGAGATGGTGGGATACGCAGGGCGTGAGCCCCGCGGGGGAGAGGAGGACACGTGGCGATGACCGCGGCAGTCAAGGACGAGCTGAGCCGACTGGCTGTGTCCAAGACCTGTTGTCGCCGTGCGGAGGTGTCCTCCCTGCTGAGGTTCGCGGGCGGGTTGCACATCGTGGGCGGGCGCGTGGTGGTGGAGGCCGAGCTGGACACCGGTTCGGCGGCCCGGCGGCTGCGCAAGGAGATCCACGAGCTGTACGGGCATCACGCGGACGTGCACGTGATCACCTCCGGTGGTCTGCGCAAGGGCACCCGGTACGTCGTGCGTGTGGTGAAGGACGGCGACGGCCTGGCCCGGCAGACCGGCCTGCTCGACCCCCGTGGACGCCCGGTGCGCGGGTTGCCCGCCGCGGTGGTGTCCGGTGGGGTGTGCGACGCCGAGGCCGCGTGGCGTGGTGCGTTCCTGGCGCACGGGTCGCTGACCGAGCCGGGGCGGTCCTCCGCGCTGGAGGTCACCTGCCCGGGGCCGGAGGCCGCGCTCGCGCTGGTGGGCGCCGCCCGCCGGCTGGGCATCCAGGCCAAGTCGCGTGAGGTGCGCGGCGCCGACCGGGTGGTGATCCGGGACGGTGACGCGATCAGCGCGCTGCTGACCCGCCTGGGCGCGCATTCCAGCGTGCTCGCGTGGGAGGAGCGCCGGATGCGCCGCGAGGTGCGGGCGACCGCGAACCGCCTGGCCAACTTCGACGACGCCAACCTCCGCCGCTCCGCGCGGGCCGCCGTCGCCGCGGCCGCACGCGTTCAGCGCGCGATGGAGATCCTCGGCCCCGAGGCGCCCGAGCACCTGACCGCCGCGGGCAAGCTGCGGCTGGCCAACCGCCAGGCATCGCTGGAGGAGCTGGGTCAGCTCGCCGAGCCGCCGATGACCAAGGACGCCGTCGCCGGCCGGATCCGCCGTCTGCTGGCGATGGCCGACAAACGCGCCAAGGACCTGGGCCTGCCCTCGACCGAGTCCGCCGTCACCGCGGAGATGTTGGAAGAAGAGGTATAGCCCTTACGGTGGGACCGCTCCCCACCTCCGGCCGGTACGTTTTCGTTGCTGGAAAGCGACTCGTACGGGGGTGGGGGAGTCATGCGGTGGACGCTTGCGGTGGCCGTCGTGGTTCTGGCGGGGTGCAGTGGCGGCGGCGAGACGGTGATCTCCTCGCTGCCGTCGACCTCGGCGCCCCCGGCCCGGATGACGACCGCCGAGTACCAGGCGCAGATCGGCGTGATGGAGAAGACCGTCGCCCCGGCGGTCGCGGCCGTGCAGAACGCGGGATCGTTGCCGGACTTGGACAACGCGCGCCTCGCGGTGCAGCAGGTGCTCCAGTCCGAGGGCAACCGGTTGTCCACGTTGAACCCGCCCGCGCCCGCCGAACCGTTGAACAACTCGATGTTCCACGCCCTCACCAGCGCCGCGCTGCGCCTGAAGTCCGTCGACGTGAACGCGACACCTCCGGCTGACGCCTGCAACAACCCGGTGGACCAGCTCGCGTACGCGCGGGAGAACGTCAATGTGGACATCCGGACGCTCGCGGGCCCGATGAAGGTGCTCAACGACGCGGGCTATCCGGTGAGCGCGTTCATCCCGGACGAGCCGGCGACACCCGAGCAGAACCGCCGTGGTGCCAACGGAAAGGTCCTCCTGCGGTCCGGGCCGAAGGGCCGCGGCCGGTTGAAGATCACCAACTCGGACACCAGCGATGTGGCGATTTCCGTTGTCACCGGCGGAAACCCGGCCAAACCCCAGGTGATGGTCTACGTGCAGGCGGGTCAAGGTGCGACGGTCACCGGGATCTCCGGTACCTACCAGGTGTACTTCAAGTCCGGCACCGACTGGGACGAGGGCCGCCGTGGCTTCACCCGCGACTGCCACTACGAGAAGTTCGACCAGTCCTTCGACCAGAAGTCCGACTGGGAGATCAGCCTGATCCAGTCCGCCGGCGGCAACGCGTCCACCAGCACGGTTCCCGGCTACTGACCCCCAGTCCCGCTTGCTGAATGAAGAAGGAGGCCGCCGTGCGGTCACGTCGGATCGTGTTGGTGCTGGCGGCAACCGGACTGCTGAGTGCGTGCCTTCCGCCGCTGGAACCGCCCAGGACGCTGAGTCTGGACGAGTACCGGATGGAGATGTCCGGGGTGGGAACGGTGCTCACAACCGCGATCACCGCGCTGCAGAACGCGCGGTCGCAGCGGGATGTGGCGGGCGCGACCAACGAGCTGTGGCAGCGGCTCCACGACGGCGAGAACCGGGTCCGGATGCTGACCGTGCCGGACGAGCTGGTCGAGGCGAACACCGCGCTGGCCGATGCGTTGGCACAGACCGCCGCACGGATCTGGGACGGGCCGCGCAAGAACGAGCCGGCCACCGACGCCTGCGGGAACGAGGCCTACTGGGCCGCCCTCGACCGCGAGGACGTCAACGCGGTGCTCCGACCCCTTGAGCCGCAACTGAAAGCGATGGGCGATCGGGGATTCCCGGTGACCATCACCGTCCCGCCCCCGGCGCCACCACCGGCCCCCTTGGACCGCAGGAACGACAACGGCCATGTGCTCGTTCGCAGCGGCGCCAAAGGGCCTGGGACGCTCACCATCACCAACAACCAGGAGTTCGACGCCGTGGTGTCGGTCGTCGACATGCAGGGCAACGAGTCGCGGCCGCAGGTGATGATGTACGTCCAGGCCGGTCGTCAGGCCACCATCACCGGGTTCCCCGGCATTACCGGGATCCCGGGGGCCGAGGGGCTGTACCTGGTCTACTTCAAGTCCGGCCGCGACTGGGACGAGAGCCGCCGCGGCTTCACCCTGAGCTGCTCCTTCATGCTTTTCAGCCAGCCCACGGCGTTCACTGTCACGTCCAGCCAGGCCGTCGTCCTCAACGGAACGAGCAGCAGCCCGGCCGCCACCGACATCCCCGCGTACTAGTTCCGACGGCGTTGGCAACGAGGAGTCCGACGTCGTGGTGTCGGTCGTGGAGCGTTCCGGCAACCCGTCGAAGCCGCGGGCGATGGTGTACGCCGAGGTCGGTCGGCAGGCGACCGTCGCCGGGGGCACCGCCGGCCTGAAGTCCGGCCGTGGCTGGGACGAGGGCCGCCGCGGCTGAGCAACCCGACGGCGATCCCAGCGCCCGCCTGCTAGGCCGTGACGATCGAGTCGCCGTTGATCTTCACGGCGATCTTCGTCAGGCCGGTGGTCGCCGGGCCCTTCTTGAGGTCGCCGCTGGCGCCGTCGAACACGCTGCCGTGACCCGGGCAGGTGATGGTGCCGCCCTTGGGCGGGTCGACGGTCACGCCCATGTGCGGGCAGACCGGGTCGAGGCCGTGCACCTCGTTCTCGCTCGGCCGCACCAGCAGGACCTTGCCCGACGGGCCGGTCACGATCTTGCCGCCGCCCACGGGCACGTCCGACAGCTTGGCCAGGGTGGTGCCCGAGGCGCCGCCGCCCGAGCCCGACGACGAGGCAGGCGCCGGGGACTGCGACGAGCAGGCGGCCAGCGCCGCGGGCGAGACCAGTCCGAGCAGCAGGCCGCACATCACGGTGCGGCGGGTGGGATCCGGCAAGACAACTCCAGGGTGTGGTGGTGTGCAGTATGCAGTCCGGTCTTGCCCCAAGATCACGCCTCGCGGTCAAACCCGGTTCAACCATCCGTGTTCTGATTCGATAAAGTGACGCCGTCGGCACTTCATGCCCGACGCTACGACCAGGGCACTAGGCTGGCTCGCGCCGACAAAGAAGAGCTAGAGAGCTGACAGCTGAGCAGAGGAGACACACCGTGACGGTCCGGGTAGGTGTGAACGGCTTCGGCCGGATCGGCCGCAACTTCTACCGCGCCATCCAGGCTGGCGGGCACGACATCGAGATCGTGGCCTTCAACGACCTGGGCGACGTCGCCACCATGGCCCACCTTCTCAAGTACGACAGCATCCTCGGCCGCCTGCCGCAAGAGGTCAGCGTGTCCGACGAGGGCATCGTCGTGGGTGGCAAGACCATCAAGGCGCTGGCCGAGCGGGACCCCGGCAAGCTGCCCTGGAAGGACCTCGGCGTGGACGTCGTGGTCGAGTCGACCGGCTTCTTCACCAACGCCGCCGACGCCCGCAAGCACGTCGACGAGGGTGGCGCGAAGAAGGTCATCATCTCCGCCCCGGCCAAGGGCGAGGACCTGACCGTGGTGCTCGGCGCCAACGACGACAAGTACGACGGCACGCAGACCGTCATCTCGAACGCCTCCTGCACCACCAACTGCCTGGCCCCGCTGGCCAAGGTGCTGCACGACGCGTTCACCATCGAGCGTGGCCTGATGACCACCATCCACGCCTACACGCAGGACCAGAACCTGCAGGACGCGCCGCACAAGGACCTGCGCAGGGCCCGTGCCGCCGCGCTGAACATCGTGCCCACCTCCACCGGCGCGGCCAAGGCCATCGGCCTGGTCCTGCCGGAGCTGAAGGGCAAGCTGGACGGCTACGCGCTGCGCGTGCCGGTGCCGACCGGCTCGGCCACCGACCTGACCGTCACCGTGGGCCGCGAGGTCACCCTGGACGAGGTCAACGCCGCGTACAAGGCCGCCGCTGAGGGCGCGCTGTCGAAGTACCTGCGCTACAACACCGACCCGATCGTGTCCGCCGACATCGTCACCGACCCGGCGTCCTGCATCTACGACGCGCCGCTGACCAAGGTGATCGGCAACCAGGTCAAGGTCGTCGGCTGGTACGACAACGAGTGGGGTTACTCCAACCGCCTCGCCGACCTGGTCACCCTGGTGGCCTCGAAGCTGGGCTGAGTACACCACCATGAAGACCCTGGCTGATCTGCTGGCCGAGGGTGTCGCGGGTCGGCGCGTGCTGGTGCGCGCCGACCTGAACGTCCCCCTCGACGGCGAGACCATCACCGACGACGGCCGTGTGCGCGCGTCGCTGCCGACCATCCGGCAGCTGACCGGCGCCGGCGCCCGCGTGGTCATCGCCGCGCACCTGGGCCGCCCCAAGGGCGCGCCCGAGCCCAAGTACTCGCTCGCCCCGGTCGCCAGGCGGCTCGGTGAGCTGCTGGGCACCCCGGTCAAGCTGGCCGCCGACGTGGTCGGTGCGTCGGCGAGGTCCACTGTGGACTCGCTGGCCGACGGCGAGGTCGCGCTGCTGGAGAACATCCGGTTCGACGCGCGCGAGACGAGCAAGGACGAGGCCGAGCGCGGCGCGCTGGCCGACGAGCTGGCCGCGCTGGCGACCGTGTTCGTGTCCGACGGTTTCGGGGTCGTGCACCGCAAGCAGGCCTCCGTGTACGACGTGGCCAAGCGGCTGCCGCACTACGCCGGTGGCCTGGTGCTGGCCGAGGTCGAGGTGCTGCGCAAGCTCACCGAGGACCCGGCCCGCCCGTACGTCGTCGTGCTCGGCGGCGCGAAGGTGTCCGACAAGCTCGGCGTCATCGCGAACCTGCTGACCAAGGTCGACCGGCTGCTGATCGGCGGCGGCATGGCGTACACCTTCCTCAAGGCCCAGGGCCACGAGGTCGGCAACTCGCTGCTGCAGGAAGACCAGCTGGAGCAGGTGTCGGGCTTCCTGGCCGAGGCCGAGAAGCGCGGCGTCGAGCTGGTGCTGCCGGTGGACGTGCTCGCCGCGACCGGGTTCGCCCCGGACGCCGAGTTCGAGGTGGTCAAGGCCGACGCGATCCCCGCCGACCGGGAGGGCCTGGACATCGGCCCGGAGACCCGGGAGCTGTTCGCGGCCAAGCTCGCCGACGCCGCCACCGTGTTCTGGAACGGCCCGATGGGCGTGTTCGAGTTCGAGGCGTTCTCGGGCGGCACCCGCGCCGTCGCGCAGGCGCTGGTCGACGGCGACTCGTTCAGCGTGGTCGGCGGCGGCGACTCCGCGGCCGCGGTGCGCCAGCTCGGCCTGCCGGAGGACGGTTTCTCGCACATCTCCACCGGCGGCGGCGCGTCGCTGGAGTTCCTGGAGGGCAAGGAACTGCCCGGCGTCACGGTTCTGGAGGACTGACACGAAATGGCACGCACGCCGCTGATCGCGGGCAACTGGAAGATGAACCTCAACCACCTCGAGGCCATCGCGCTGGTGCAGAAGATCGCGTTCTCGTTGCCGGAGAAGTACTACGCGAAGGTCGAGGTGGCGGTGCTGCCGCCGTTCACCGCGATCCGCGCCGTGCAGAACGTCATCGAGGGCGACAAGCTCAAGCTGAAGTATGGAGCCCAGGACCTCTCGCCGGTCGACTCGGGCGCCTACACCGGTGACATCTCCGGCCCCATGCTGAGCAAGCTGGGCTGCCACTACGTGGTCGTCGGCCACTCCGAGCGCCGCGAGTACCACGAGGAGAGCGACGAGCTGATCAACAAGAAGGTCAAGGCCGCCCTCAAGCACGGGATCACCCCCATCCTGTGCGTGGGCGAGAAGCTCGACGTCCGCGAGGCGGGCGGCCACGTCGAGCACTGCAGCGACCAGCTGACCGCCGACCTCAAGGGCCTCAAGGCCGAGCAGGTGACCAACATCGTGATCGCCTACGAACCCGTGTGGGCGATCGGCACGGGCAAGGTGGCCACCCCCGCCGACGCCCAGGAGGTCTGCGCCGCCATCCGCAAGAAGCTCGACGAGAAGTACGGCGCCGAGATCGCCAGCGCCGTGCGCGTGCTCTACGGCGGTTCGGTCAAGTCCAGCAACGTCTCGGACCTGATGGCCCAGTCGGACATCGACGGTGCCCTGGTCGGCGGCGCGAGCCTGGACGGCGAGGAGTTCACCAAGCTCTCCGCCATGGCCGCCGGCGGCCCGTTCGTCTGATGGACAAGCGGCCCCGGCCCGCGAAAGCGGGGCCGGGGCCGGATTTTGTGCGGGTAGCGGCGCACATACGCTTTCCGGTGGGCAGGGCGGAGCCCTGGCCGCTGTTGCCCTGCCCGTGCGCCGCAGGGGTCTTCGTGCGAAATCCGGCAAACCCCGATCTGGCTCGGCTCGCCCCCAGCGGCAGGGCCGACGATTGGTTTCGTCACGCAACTGTTCCGGGAATTGTACGGGCCGTGGTCAAACCGCGACACGTACGAGGTAACCTGTGGTTCCTGCCGTGCGACAGCGAGGATGAAATGGAACTGGCTCTGCAAATCGGTTTGATCGTCACCAGCGTGCTGTTGATCCTCTTGGTGCTGCTGCACCGGGGTCGCGGTGGTGGTCTGTCCTCGCTGTTCGGCGGCGGGATGCAGTCGAGCTTGTCCGGTTCCAGCGTGGTCGAGAAGAACCTGGACCGGGCGACGCTGATCGTGGGCGTCATCTGGCTCATCTGCATCATCGGGCTCGGATTGCTGATCAAGATCCAGTGATCAGGCCGGCCGCTGGGGATCGGCGAAGTCAGGCGATCAACTCGGTTGCCGTGTGATGGGGGTGTGAGGATCGATGGCTGGTGGAAACGCGATTCGGGGTACCCGGGTCGGCGCTGGACCGATGGGCGAGTCGGAGCGCGGTGAGTCCGCGCCGAGACGCCGGGTGTCCTACTGGTGTGCGAACGGGCACGAGTCGCGTCCGTCGTTCGCCGTGGACGCCGAGGAGCCGGAGTCGTGGGACTGCCCACGCTGCGGCCTGCCCGGCGGCAAGGACCGGGAGGCGCCGCCGAACGCGCCCCGCAACGAGCCGTACAAGACGCACCTCGCGTACGTGAAGGAGCGCCGGTCGGACGCCGACGGTGAGGCCATCCTCGCCGAGGCGCTGGCCAAGCTCCGCGCCCAGCGCGAGGGCTGAGGCTTTCGCGGTGAAGCCGGACCGGGAGTGGACACCCGGTCCGGCTTCACCGCGTTTTCATCTTTGCCCCTCTTTGTGTGCTTGCGCCGCGCGACGGGCACGCGTGAGGTAGGTTCTCGGGCGAACTGCCGGACTTTCTCGGTTCGGCTGGGGGACGAGACCTGGGGGTCTGTGCTGTGCTGGTCGTGCTGGCAATCATCGGGATCGTCGGGGTTTTCGCCCTGATCAACGTGTTCACCCTGGTGCTGCCGCGGCAGTTCCTGCGCAAACGCCAGGACATCAAGAACGCGGAGCGCCAGCAGTTCGCGATGAGCCAGGGCTGGCAGTTCGTGCCGTACGCGCCGGAGCTGCTGCAGACCTACGGGCAGATCCCGCCGTTCACCGAGCGCGGTGACCGCCGGGTGGTGTTCGGCGTGATCAGCGGCCCCCTCGACGGCGCGCACGTGACGGTGTTCGACTACCAGCGCCGCACCAAGGTCACCTCCTACGGCTCGGTGGTCTACAACGACTCGAACGAGGTCAACACCGTCTGGGTCGTCAAACTGCCGAACGTCCTGCCGCCGTTGCACATCGGCCCGCGCCGCATCTGGGCCGGCAACGCCCCCCACCCCCAGACCCCCGACCTGGACTTCAACAAGCAGCACATCCTCGACGGCGACCTGAACCTGGCCGCGGAGCTGTTCACACCCCAAGTGATCGCCACCATGCGCCAACTGCGCCTATCCCAATGGGCCATCGTCGGCAACGAGCTGATCTACGCCATGGTGAACACCTTCACGCGCACAACGCCGCAGGAGATCATCGACATCGGCCGCACGGTGACAGCCCTGGCCCGAAGCCTCCCCGAGCAGCTTCTCCAGCGCTACCCGGCCGCCCCGCAACAACCCGGCCTCGCCCCGGGAATGCCGCCCATGGGCCAGTACCCCGCTTCCCAGCCCTTCCCCATGCAGCCGCCCGTATCCCAGCCATTCCCCGCACCCGGCGCACCCACATCGCTGCCCTTCCCCATGCAGCCAGCGGCCCAGTCACCCGCATCCCAGCCGTTTCCGATGCAACCGGCTCAGCAACCCGGACCGATGGCCCAGCCACCGTTCCCGATGGTCCCAGCGAACCCCCAACCGGCGCCCATGGGTCAGCAGCCCTACCCCCAGCCCTCAGCCCCGCAGCCGATGCCGTACCCACCCGCGCAGCCCCTGCCGTCGGCCCCCCAAGGCTTCCCACAGCCCCAACACCCGCAACCCCAGTACGGCCAATACCCGCAGCCGCAATACCCACCCAACGGCTACCCGCCCAGGGGTTACTAGGCAAGCCCGCGAACACTGAACCGTGGACAACCCTCCCCTGTGGACAACTCGCGGCCCGTGAGACCCCGACGCCCGCGAACTGTCGCCTCCCCGTGAAACCGTGAAAGCAGGGGATCCCCCTGGCGGGGACCCTCGTCGCGGCGTGCGCGGAAGTTGGGGCGGCCGGATGTCCGGCCGCCCCAAAAGGAAAACCGCGCTATTTGGTGGTGTCGAGGGGGTAGGTGACGCAGAGGCGGAAGCCTCCGTCGGGGGTGTGGCCGGCGTGGAAGGTGCCGCCGAGCAGGACGGTGCGTTCACGGACGCCCATCAGGCCATGGCCGCCGGACGGGAGGTGCGCGGAGGGGCCGTCGAGGGTGAACGAGGGGCGGTCGTTGGCGACCTCCACGATCAGGGCCGAGCCGCACGGGAACATCCGGATCGTGGCCCGGGAACCGTGGGCGTGCTTGTTGATGTTGGTCAGGGCTTCCTGGACGGTCCGGTACGCGGCCCGGGACACCGCTGGCGGCACGGGATCCGGGACCTCCTTCTCCAGCAGCTCGACCGGCACCTCGGAGTTGCGCAGCAGCTGCGGCAGTTCCTCCAGCCCCGGGTGGAAGTCGTCGTCCATGCCCGACCGCAGCACGCCGACGAGGTCGCGCAGCTCGTCGAGGGTGCGTTTGCTCAGCTGCCGGATGGTGTTCGCGGCCTGGCGGGACTCGTCGTCCTGCGCGGACACGACCAGCGCGCCGGCCTGCATGGCGATCAGCGTGACCTGGTGGGACACGACGTCGTGCATCTCGCGGGCCAGGCTCGCGCGTTCGGCCGCGCGGATGGTCTGCTCGTGCAGGCGCTGTTCGCGTTCGCGGCTGGCGGCCAGTTCGGCGAGACGTTGCGAGAGCTGCACACGCAGGGCCATGAGCAGTCCGATCGCCACGGGCATTCCCGCCACCAGGATCCCGTAGATGCCATTCAGGATGTGCGCGCGCCAGCTGAGGTCGAAGAACTCGTCCAGCGGCCACTTCACGTACCGGCAGGTCCACACCAGCCCGGCCGCGATCATGGTCTGCCACATCCACTGCTTGCGCCGCGCCAGCGTGCCCAGGGCGATCATGGACGCGAGCTGCGCCCATCCCGCCAGGTAGCCGGGCACGGTGACCAGGACCGCGAGGAACGGCCAGCGCCGCCGGAAGATCATCGCGGTGCAGGCGAACGCCGACAGCACGATCGAGTACGTCTGCGCCTTCTGCGGGATCACCAGCCAGACGTCGGCCACCGCGACGATCACCGCGATGGCGTCCAGCATCAGCCCCCTGGCGACTGGATGCCGGTGGAAGGTCGCGATCCGGTCGAGGCTCGCGAAACGGTTGCGGGCGTTCGTGACCTTGTCGACCACGTCCCCTGTCTGCCCGGCTGTCAAAGTGTGCGTGACCACCGTGGTACCCCTCGGTTGGGCCTGCGTGTCCTGGAGGATCGGCAGTTGGCTGTCCCCGGTCGCCGGTGACCTCGTGGGGGAGCCACCTCGTTGCCGGGGAACATCGCCTGGGCTCGTGGCCCCGCCATGCTCTCCGGCCGGCCGGTGTCTTTGTCGTGGCATTGGCTCGGCCTCTCCGACGCCGGCAAGGGGTGTTCGCCGTGCGTCACCTTATGAAGACAGTCCGATCCTCGAACGCGGACGCCCGGTCGGCAAGGAATGTGCGATCGCACATTCCGGCAGGACGAACGTCGGTAGCGCATTCGGTTCAAGGTGTGCCACCCCACGTGGAAGTTGTCCGTTTGGCCCTGAACAATGCTCCAGTGACCGAGAAGACCAGCCTCGTGGACGCGCCCATCCGGATCAGGGCATGCCAGTTGGACTTCCCGGTCGACCCGGAGGCCGCGTTCGAGGCGCTGTACCGGGACACCCCCTACGCGTTCTGGCTGGACGGAACGTGGTCGGCGATGGGCGCCGCCACGCGGGTGGCCAAGGTGTGGCCCGGCCGGGTCGAGGTGGACGGTCAGCCCGCCGGTACGTCCTTGTTCGACTGGCTCGAGGAGGCGCTCGCGGTGCCGGTCGAGATCCCGGACCTGCCGGTCGAGTTCACGCTGGGCTGGGTCGGCTACCTCGGCTACGAGCTGAAGGCCGAGTGCGGCGGCGCCCGGGCGTACACGTCGCCCGACCCGGACGCGGTGCTCATGTACGTCGACCGCGCGATCGTGTTCGACCATGAGACCTCCGAGAACCGCACTGTCCACCTGGTGTCGGTGGACGACGAGTGGATCACCGAGACCTCGGCGCTGCTCGCCGCCCTGCCGGACGGCGCACCGGCCCGGCCCCCGGCCGCCGCCGAGGACGTTTTCGCACGCCACGGCCGGTCCGGGTATCTGGACATGATCGCGCGTTGCCAGGAGGCGATCCGCCGGGGGGAGTCCTACGAGGTGTGCCTGACCAACATGGTCACCGCCCGTGTCGACGCCGACCCGTGGGATTCCTACCGGCACCTGCGGGCGCTCAACCCGGCGCCGTACGGGGCTTACTTACGGTTAGCCGACCGCGCGGTGCTCAGCTGTTCACCGGAACGGTTCCTCAAGATCACCAAGGACGGCGCGGTCGAGTCCAAACCGATCAAGGGCACCCGCCCGCGCGGTGAAACCCCAGCTCAGGACGAGTGGCTCAGGCACGACCTCGCGACCAGCGAGAAGGACCGCGCAGAGAACCTGATGATCGTCGACCTGGTCCGCAACGACCTGGGCCGGGTCGCCGAGGTGGGGTCGGTGCAAGTGCCGTCGATCTTCGCTGTCGAGTCGTACGCGACCGTGCACCAGCTGGTCAGCACGATCCGCGCCCGCCTGCGCCCGGACGTCTCGCCGGTGCGGTGCGTGCAGGCCGCGTTCCCCGGCGGCTCGATGACCGGCGCGCCCAAGATCCGCACCATGGAGATCATCGACTCGCTCGAACAAGGCCCGCGAGGGGTCTACTCCGGAGCGCTCGGCTACTTCTCCCTGTCCGGTGCGGTGGACCTGTCGATCGTGATCCGCACCCTGGTGATGCGCCCCGGCGAGGCGTCCTTCGGCGTCGGCGGCGCGATCATCGACCCCTCCGTCCCCGAGGACGAGTTCGACGAGACCGTGGTCAAAGCGTCGGCGATGCTCCGGCTGCTGCGTGCGGAGTTCCCGACAGGAACCTGACCAGCTCCAACGTGACCTCGTCGGGTGCTTCTTCGGGCAGGAAATGCCCCGCGGCGACCGGCCGGCCGCGGACATCGGTGCACCATGCCCGCCAGATCTCCAACGGGTCGTACCAGGCGGCCAACGGCCCCATGGCGCTCCAGAGCGCGAGTGTCGGGCAGGTGATCGGGCCGCCCTCCGCCAGATCAAGTTCACAGTCCACAGTCCACAGTGGCCGCCGCCCGGTACTGCTCACAGATGGCGTGCACCCGCTCCGGGTCGCCGAACTGGGCGGTGTACTCGGCGCGGACCTCCGGCGGGAACACATCCTCACCGGCCCACTCGTCGAGCATGTGGTCGACGAAGGTGCCCGGCCACCGCGAACCGTTCGTACCCCAGGGCAGCCATGACTTCGAGCTGGTCGCGGGCCAGCTCCCGCATCGAGTTCGGCCCAGCGACGCCGCTGTGGCCGAAACCGCGCAGGTCGGTGGCCACGACGGTGAAGTGTTCGGCCAGCAGCGGGGTGACCCGGCGCCACATCAGATGGGTCTCGCGGATGCCGTGCAACAGCAGGACGGGTGGGCCGGTGCCGGTGCGGCAGCCGTGGATCGTGGTGGCGGAGGTGACGACGTCGAACGGCTCGAACCCCATGAAATAGGGCTTTACCCTGGGCGGGAAGCTGGCAAACTCATTCCATGATCCAGGTGGTGGCGACGCCGGTGGGCGATGCGCGGCTGACGTGGTTCCGCGCGGACGCGCCGAAGGTCGTGCTGGCGCTGGGGCATGGCGGTTCGAGCGGGATCGAGACGCCTGACCTGCAGACTCTCGCGAATTCCCTGCCGGAGCGCGGGGTCACGGTGGTGCTGATGGAGCAGCCGTGGCGGGTCACCGGCGGGCGGTGGGCCTCCACCGAGGTGCTGGACCACGCCTGGGCGACGGTGTGGCCGAGGTTCGCGGCGGTCGGCGTGCCGGTGGTGGCGGGTGGCCGCAGCGCGGGGTCGCGAGTGGCCGCCCGGACGGCGAAACGGTTGCATGCGGCCAAGGTGCTGGCGTTGGCGTTCCCGTTGCACGGGTTCGGAAAGCCGGACGATGTCTGGGATGTGGGGGAGCTGTACGACACCGGGCTGCCGACGCTGATCGTCCAAGGTGGACTCGACCCGTTCGGCAAGCCTGAAGACTTCCCGCCGCTGCCCAAGGGGTTCGAGCTTTTCGAGGTGCCGCGGGCGGATCACACCTTCCGGGTCCCGCAGGACCAGGACAAGGCGCTGGCGAGCATCACCGACACGGTCGCGCGCTGGCTGGGCGTCCAGTGCTCGCGCTGACCACGAAGGCCCCGTACGTCGAGCTGACCGAGGCCGCTGACCCGGTCCCGCGAGACGACCAGGCCCTGGTCCGGGTCAAGGCGTTCTCCCTCAACCGCGGCGAAGTCCTTGACCTGGCGGCCAAACCCGAAGGACGGACCACCGGGTGGGACGCCGCGGGAGTCGTTCTCCGGCAAGCACAAGACGGAAGTGGCCCACCGGCGGGAACAAGAGTCGTCGGCCTGGTCCGATCCGGTGCCTGGGCGGAGAAAGCGGCGATCCCGACCCGGACCCTCGCGCCCATCCCGGACGGCATCACCGACGCCCAGGCCGCCACCCTGCCGACCGCGGGCATCACCGCCCTCAGGTCCCTCGAGATCGGTGGTTTCCTGCTGGGCAAACGGGTTCTGGTCACCGGAGCGACCGGCGGGGTGGGCCGGTTCGCGGTCCAGCTGGCCGGACTGGGCGGTGCGGAAGTCACCGCGCACGGCCGCGGCGACGAGATGACCGGCGACTACGACCTGATTGTGGACTGTGTTGGCGGTGCCACGTTCGGCCAGGCCATCGAGCACCTGGCCAAACGCGGCACCCTGGTCAACATCGCGACCCCGGACCCGGACGGCGAGGTCACCTTCCGGGCCGGCCGCTTCGACCGCTCAGCGGGCGCGCGGATCTACACGCTGAACAACCCAGACGAGATCGCCGCCCACGACAGCGGAATCACGGACCTCACCCGGTTGTGCAGCTTGGTCGCGCGCGGCCAGCTGGACTGCGGCATCACCCTGGAATGTGACTGGCGCGACCACTCCATGGCCATCGACGCCTTGCTGAGCCGGAAGACCAACGGGAAGATCGTGCTGCACATCGGCTAGCCCGCCTTCCGCATCGCAACCTCCACAGTGGACTTGGCCGTGACCCCGTTGACCGTCACCGCGACGGTGAAAGTCCCTGGCCACAACGGAGTCAGCTCGCCGGTCGCCGGATCGAGACGGGCGACGTGCCACGGCCGCCACTGGGACCAGTCGCCGATCAGCAGGTTCGGCGACCCGGACCAGTCGGCGCTCACCGGATACGCCACTGGGACCTTGCGCGTCCCTTGCGTCACCGTCGCCGTGACCTTGCCGCGTGAGTGCAGGTCGAGCGAGGCCGGTGCCTCCACGGAAAGCGAGTCCACGTGCGGCCGGATCTCCGCGGCGAACCAGTCCGGCCGGCGCGAGTCCACGCCGAACATCGTCCAGCCGGTGAACCCGCCCAGAGTGCTGTCCCCGGCGGGGGACTTCCCGGAGTTGCCGTTGATCACGTACGGCACACCGTCCACATGGGACGCGCTGAACACGCCGACGTGGGCGCCGATGAACGCGGCACCCTTGCCGGTGGCGTGCCGGAAGTCGCCCAGCCACTGCTCCAGGACGGCGGCCTCCTGGCGGTCGGAGAGCTGGCTTCCCTTGGCGGGCGTGGGATCGCGCGGTGGCACGTGCTCGATCACCACCACCGAACGGATCGAGGCGTCGGTGCGCGCGGAGTCCAAGGCCTGCTTGAGCATCGCGGTCTGCGCGAACCCGCCGCCCCGGATGGTCAGCGACGAGGTGTCCAGCAGTACGAACCTCGTGCCGTTGTGGTCGAAGGTCTGGTTGGTGAGGCCGAACTCGCGGCGGAAGTTGTCGATCGTGCCCGGCCCCATCACCTCGTGGTTGCCCGGCACGTAGTACCACTTCACGTCGGTGCCGAGTTCCTCGTTGAGCACGCGATGCGCCAGCGCGAGGTCCTCGGGCGCGGCCTCGTCGACGAAGTCTCCGTTGACCACGACGAAGTCCGGGTGCTGCGCCTTGATCTCCCGCAACGTCCGGCGAGCCGCCTTCACCAGGTCGCTGTCCGGGTTGCGGGCCACGAACTGCGCGTCGGACATCACCGCGAACCGCCATTGCTTGCCGTTCACGGTCCCGTCCTGGACCACTACCGGGTCGGTGACCACCGGCTCCGGCGGGATCCGCACCGACGGTGGCACCCGGGCGACGAAGTCGTCGATCAGTACCTCGCCGGTGTACTGGCGGTCCGCCTTGGTCTCGATCGTGTAGAAACGGTTCACCGAAATGGGGAACGCGAGCTCGGCCGGCACCGCGATCTCCAGGTACTTCCACCCCGTCCAGGTGATGTACGGGCCGTAGAGCGAACGGGTCTGCCCGGCGGCGTCGGTCACCGTGAACGCCGTCCACTCACCCTTGCCGGCGCCGTAGACCCACGCGCCCAAGGCGAGCGGCTGACCCTCGATCTTGATGGGCTGCGGCGGGTTCGCATACGCCGTACGGGTTCCGGTCGACAGCGAGAAATCGTACGAGAGCTTCAAACCGGCGCCGGTGTGTCCATTCGGGACCGGCGCGACCGACCCGGTTCCCCGTGCGGAGCCGAAAGTCCAGGAGGCTCCGTCGTCGAAAGCGGCGAAATTCCGCTCCTCCAGGCCGACCGTGATCGCGACCTTGGCAACGCGGGAACCGACGGTCGCCGTGACGACCGTGGAACCCAACGGCTGCAACGCTTTCACCTGTAGTGAGCCGTCGGCGGTCGGCGTGATGCCGACCAGGGACCGGTCGTAGTCGAGCTTGAGGTCGGCGGGCTCGATCGGCGCGGAGAAGCCCTCGCCGTCGAAGCCCACTATGCCGAACGTGCTGGTCGCCGCCTGGCCGGGCAGGCTCAGCCGGTTCGTGGTGGGGGAGACGCGGGTCAACGCGCCGAGTACGGTCAGGTCGGAGTCGCCGGTGACCGCACCTCGCCGGGCGGTGACCTTCACCGAACCGGCGCGAGTCGCATGGAACACGCCGTCGGCGCTGATCCAGCCGCCGCCCCGGGCCTGCCAGCTGAACGGTCCGGGCTTGGCCGGGCCGTACGTCTCGTCGTACCCGTGGGCCTGCATACGCCGCGTGAGCCCCGGGAACACCCGATCGGGGCGGCCGCCGGGGATGGTGTTCGCGCCGGGCGACCTCTCCGGGTCGCTCGCCGGTTGCACCCAGAAGCCTTTCAGGACACCGCTTCCGGCGGGCGCGTACAGCGCGAGACCGTTGGGCACCGGGCGTTCGCCGCCGTCGGAGGGTTTGTTCTCGACCTCCAGCTCGTCGGTGCCCGGCTCCCGCGCGACCAATGTGGACGAACCGCCGCCGTCGAGGTTCAAAGCGTTGTAGGCGCCCATCTCCTTCATGATCGCCGCGAGGTCCTTGAGGTTGAGCCCCAACAGGTACGGCGCTTGGCGACCGTCCACAGTGAGCAGGAACATCTTCTTGCCGTCCTGGGAGAACCCGACCGCGGTGCGCGGGTGCAGCGGGTCGTCCGGCGCGACGATCTGGCCGTCGCGGACGAGCAGCTGGTTGCCGCCGATCGCGGCCTTCGGCGTGCTGCCGTCGCTGGTCCGCGAGGAGTACCCGACCTTCACCTTGTCGCCCGCGTGCAACGCGGCCAGCGTGTCCGCGCCGGTTTCGCGGCCGACGAGGGCGTAGCCGTTGGCGGGCAACGCGTCCGCGCCTGCCTTGGGCCGGATTTCGGTCACCGTGTCACCCGCGACGATGACCTCGGTGACTCGCGCGGCACCCTGGGTCGCCCGATCGCGTGAGTAGGTTCCCCAGACCGGGTTGAACACGCCGATGCCGTTGGCGTCGATGCGGGCGCTGTTCAACTGGGTCAACGGCACCGACCCGGCCGGTGTGGTGAGCGTGCCGTCGAAGAAGACCTCCATCACGCGGCCGATCCCGGCGGCGTCGATCCCGGCCGCCCGGTTGTGCCCGCTCTCGGCGGACTTGACCAGCGACCCGGACCGGATGCCGATGCCTTCGGGCGCGTTGGAGTTGTTGATGTCGAAGAAGTCCCCGTTGACCGCGGCGACCGCGCGCCTGGCCGTGGCCTGTGTGGAGACCGCGGTGGCGTCGGTGACGTGGCCGGGGGAGAGGTAGTCGACGGTGGTGCCGGCGTCCAGGTCGACGGTGAGCGAGTCGCCCCGCACCCAACCGCCCGCGTCACCGGGCTCATACCAGTCGAAAGATGACAAGGTCACGCCAGGCGCGACCGGTCTGGACGTCCGCGACGTCTCGATCCGGTGCGCCGGGTCGACCGCGGACCGGGTCGAGGCGACCCCCGGCAGGTCGGCCACGGGGGCTGCGGTGGCGGGCGTGACCAGCCCGAACACCAGGAGAGGCGGCAAAGCCAGCAAGGCACGGCGAAGTGACACGACGGACTCCCGCAAGGCGGTGAAGACTTTACGAGATGACAGCCAACCTGGTAACCCGTTGCCTAGGTAACCGCCTTTCGGTGTAGTCCGGTGAAAAGTTCAGTGAACCGTTGAATCCGCGTCATGTCGCGTTGAAAGCATCCCGGGCCATGAGACGGATCGGTACAGGGCTCGCGCTCGCCCTGGTCGCAGGGCTGGTGGCAGCACCCGCCCAGGCCAACCAGAACCGCGGCGAGTTCGACTTACAGGCCCACCGGGGCGGCATCGGCCTGCGCTCCGAGAGCACCCTCAGCTCGTTCGGCGCCGCGCTGCGCCTCGGCGTCAGCACGCTGGAGCTGGACGTGCAGATCACCGAGGACGGCCAGGCGGTCGTCACGCACGACCGCAAGGTGGACGGCAGCAAGTGCGTGGACACCGGTCCGGCCACGCCTGGCGACCCGGAGTTCCCGTATGTCGGCAAGTTCGTCAGGACGCTGACGCTCGCTCAGGTCGAGACGCTGGACTGCGGTGCGAAGAAGCTGAAGGACTTCCCGAACCAGGTGCTCTCACCGGGTTCGAGGATGCCGCTGCTGAGCCAGGTGTTCGACCTGGTGAAGAAGTATCGCGCGGGCAGCGTGAAGCTGAACGTGGAAACCAAGGTCGAGGCCGGCGCGCCGGACGAGACCGCCCCGCGTGAGCAGTTCGTGCAGGTCACGGCGGCGGAGATCCGCAAGGCCGGCTTCGCCGACCGCGTCACCATCCAGTCGTTCGACTGGGGTTCGCTGATCCGGATGCGTCAGGTCGCGCCCAAGCTGCCGCTGGTCGCGCTGACCAACATCGACTTCCTGCAGACCGGCAGGCCGGGCCGTTCCCCGTGGCTGGGCGGGCTGGACATCGACGACTTCGGCGGCGACCCGATCAAGGCGGTCAAGTCGTTCGGCGCGTCGGCGTTCTCGCCGGTGCACGGCACGCCGCAGAACGGCAAGGTCACCGACCCCGGGTACGTGCCCTACGTGACGCGGGACATGGTCAAGCACGCGCACGACAACGGGATCAAGGTCGTCCCGTGGACCGTCGACGACACCGCCACGATGAACAAGCTCATCGACGACGGTGTGGACGGCCTCATCACCGACTACCCGGACGTGCTGCGGAAGGTGTTGCAGCAACGCGGTTTCCGCCTGCCGCAGGCTTACGCTTCGCCGTTCGACGTGCAGGCGCACCGCGGTGGCCGGTCGGTGCGGCCGGAGAACACCCTGTCGTCGTTCGGGTATTCGCTGAAGCTGCCGGAAGTGTCCACTTTGGAGATGGACATCGGCATCACCCGCGACGACCAGCTCGTGGTGGCGCACGACCAGACCATCAACCCGGCGCTCTGCCAGGACACCAACCCTGTTTCTGTTGGTGACCCGTCGTTTCCCTATGTGGGCAAGCCGATCCACGACCTCACGTTGGCGCAGATCAAGACCCTGGACTGCGGCACCAAGCAGGCGCCCGGCTTCCCCGACCAGGTCACGCAGCCAGGAGAGAAGATCCCGACGCTGACCGAGGTGTTCGACCTGGTCCGCGCCAGCGGCCGGACCGACATCCACTTCAACATCGAGACGAAGCTCAGCCCGGTCATCCAGAACACGGCCCCGTTCTGGCAGTTCACCTTCCAACTGGTGGGCGCGATCGAGAAGAACGGCCTGGCGCGTAGGGCCACGATCCAGTCGTTCGACTGGCGGACCATCCGCCTGTCGCACGCGATCGACCCCCGGATCGAGACTGTGGCGCTGATCTGGCAGTACGGTCCGGAGGAGTGCAAGTCGCTGGCCGACGAGTGCTCCCTGCAGGCGGTGTACGGCGACCCGTCCGTGGTCAGCCCGTGGACCGGCGGGCTGGACTGGTGGAAGTTCAAGGACGTCGGCAAGCTTGTCCGCGCCGCGGGCGCCTCGACGATCTCCGCGAACTGGCAGGTCCACTACCCGAACCAGCCCAAGGTCGCCTCCACCGACTGGTACCTGCGCACCGACCCGTCCTACTACTTCGGCCCGGACGCACCGACCCTCGCGTCGAAGTACGGCCTCAAGGTCGTGCCCTACACCCTGGACGACGAGGTCACCATCCAGAAGGCGATTGATCTCGGCGTCACCGGCATCATCTCCGACGACCCCGACATGCTGATCGCCG
This sequence comes from Actinocrispum sp. NPDC049592, assembly GCF_040675465.1. Classification (NCBI taxonomy): domain Bacteria; kingdom Bacillati; phylum Actinomycetota; class Actinomycetes; order Pseudonocardiales; family Pseudonocardiaceae; genus Actinocrispum; species Actinocrispum sp. NPDC049592. The sequence goes on from NZ_JBFAPA010000002.1 coordinate 432,755, forward strand.
TCGCCCGCCGTAACGGCCTTCGTTAAGGGTTGTTGGCCCCGTCCACGCTGGCTCAGGTGGGCGGGGCTCTGGTGCGGCAGCGCGATTTTGTGCGGGGACCCCTGCGGCGCACGGGCAGAACAAAAGGGGGCAGGTCTGGCGACCTGCCCCGCGGACAAGCTTATGTGCGCCGCCACCCCGCACAAAATCGCGCTGCCGCACCAGAAGTGGCTCAACTCGGCCAGATCATCCGGCCACACCCGCAAGCCGAGCCGCCTTGGGCCTTTGGCTCCATCGGTGAACCTGAACTGCCTCGGGTCTTCAGTTCAACAGAAGTGTGCCCTGAGGCCGGTTTGGCCTCAGGGCACGACTTTGTTTCAGGGAGTGGGCGCCCTGGTCGCCTCCCTCGTGGGCGGTGCGCCGCTCACGAGGGAGGCGGTGGGGCGGTGGTCTCTTTGTTCTTCCTGGGTTTCTTGACCTTCCAGTAGTGCTGCAGCGCCTTGTACCAGTTTGGCGGGTTCTTCACCTGGGGCAGCACGGCTTGGTACTCGCTGTCTTGGTCCTCGGCCTGGTTGTCTTGGGGGTCGTAGACGTAGACGTCGTTGTTGCTGTCGGTCAAGGTGATCGTGGTTCGCTGGGGTGGGGGTTTGAGTTGCTGCTGAGGTGGGGGTGGTGGTTCTGCTGGGGTGGTGGTTGTGGCGATGGGGCGTTCCTGGACCACGGGGGTTGAGGCGTCGGACACCGTTGGGCCCGCGGGCGTCGCTCCGGTTGTCGGCGCGCGGCGGGGTGGGGGTGCCTGGCGGAGGGGTTCCTCGACGCTTGCCTGGCGGGGTGGGGGATTGTGGTCGGACTGGTTGACGAAGAACGCGACGCCGGTGGCGACGACGGCGGCGCTCACCGCGGCGATCAGCACGGTTCTGGTCTGTACCCGGGCTTTGCGCGAGTAACCCTGCAGCAGGTCGACGCACTCTGTCGCGTTTGGACGGTCACTGGGGTCGGCCGCGGTCATCGCCTCGAGGGCCTTGGTCAGCGGCAGGTCCGGCGGGATCCGGGGTGGGTGGGTCAGCCGCGCGCGCATCGTGGCGATGTCATCGCCGCGGTACTCCACCTGTCCCTTCAGGCTTTCCAACAGCACCAAGCCCAGCGCGTAGATGTCCGCCGCTGGGCTTGGGGGCCTGCCCTCGATCTGTTCGGGGGCGACGTAGGCGGGTGTGGGGGTCTCGGCGAGGGCGATGTCGGTCAGGTACGGCTCGTCGCCCGGACCCAGCAACACGTTGCCCGGCCTGATGTCCCGGTGCACGACGTCGCGGGAATGCGCGTACGCCAACGCCTTCGCGAGCTGCGCACCCATCGGCCCGATCACCTCGGGCGGCAACGGGCCCTCGGCCAGCCGCGCCTTCAGCGTCGTGCCGGCGATGAACTCCACCACCAGGAACGGCTCACCGTCGGCGTTCCCGGCGTCGAGCACACGCACCAGACCCGGATGCGCCAGCTCAAGCAACGCACTGGCCCGTTCCACCACCTGGTCGGAACCATCCGGCGGCGGGAACAACCGGACCGCGACAACCTGACGCAGATGCGTGTCCCAGCCACGCATCATCCGATGCCCCAACCGCGTGATCAGCCGGTACCGCCCGGCCAGGACGCGGATCCCCGATTCGTCGGACATCCCTCGAAGCTAGGACACGGCCGATCGACAGCACACCGATATGCACAACCCGCAACCAGGGGTTATGTATGCAATATCCGTCAAAGGGGTCTCGTATCAACGAGTACGAGGGCACCGAGCTTAGACCCACGTAGATCGCCGTTTTCCGGCACCCCTACGAAAGTTTGGCGGCCGCGGTCCGGTCCAGCAGCCACAACGTCCGGCTCACCCCGCGGGCGCCCGCGGCGGGGATCTCGACCTCGGTCGCGCCACCCAGGGCGGACGCCACCGCGTCGGCCTTGGAGTCGCCGGTGGTGAGCAACCAGACCTCGTCGGCGGTCCGGATCGCGGGCAACGTGAGGCTCACCCGGGTGGGTGGCGGCTTCGGGCAGTCACGAACCGCGACGACGGCCTTCGACGTCTCGAACACCGCTGGAGAGGACGGGAAGATCGACGCGGTGTGCCCCTCCTCGCCGACACCCAGCAGGAACACGTCGAAGTCGTCCGGCATCAGCTCCGCGTAGGCCGCCGCGGCCTGGTCGGGGTCGTCACCGAACCGGCCGTCGGACGGCTCCATCGGGTGGATCCGGGCCGGGTCGGCGTTCACATGGTCGAGGAACGCCTCCCGGGCCTGGGTCTCGTTGCGGTCCGGGTGACCGGCGGGCAGGAACCGCTCGTCGCCCCAGTAGTAGTCGATGCGCGACCAGTCCACCGCGTCCTTCGCGGGCGCGGCCAGCAGGTGAGCGAGCACAGCGGTCCCGGTCCGCCCACCGGTCAGCACCAGCGACGCCGACCCCCGTTCGGCCTGGATGTCGGTCAGCCGGGTGATCAGGCGGGCGGCCGTGGCGGCGGCGAGCAGGTCCGGGTTGGCGAAGACGACGACCTGGGGTGCAGTCATGGCCGCCATTTTCTCCCAGCCCCCGGACGCCTGCCCACCGCCTCCTACGCGGTCGCGGTCGCCAGGATCCGCCGCCGCCCGTCGAAGGAGGCCAGCACTTGCCGCGCCTCGTCCTGCATCGACCGCAACGTGCGGTCGTCGCCCGCGTCGACGGTGAGCGCCTCCTCCCACAACGCTCGTTCGGCCACGCGCCACGCGGGCTTGCTGGTGACCCGCACATCGGCGAACCCGGCCCGCGCGAGCTGCTCGGCCAGGTCAAGCTGCCGCAAGCGCGGCGGCAGCCGCTCGTCGGTGGGGTCGAGGGCCTCCCAGCCGGTGATCACCACGCGCCCGCCCGGGACAAGAACCCGGCGGCACTCCCGGAGCGCGTCCACTGCCGGGTCGGCGAACTGGATGGCGTCCACAACGAGAACCGCGTCGGCCGACGCCGCACCGAGTCCGGTCGCGGTCAGCTCACCCACCCGGAACTCGGCCCGGTCCGCCAGCCCCAGCGCGTCGGCCAGGCGCCGGGCCTGTTCGATCGCGACCGCCGAGAAGTCCACCCCGGTGACCCGGGCACCACGACGGCGTGCGATCTCCAGCCCGTACCCGCCCCGGCCGCAGGCCAGATCCAGCAGGACCTGCCCGTCGTGCAGGTCGAGCGCCGCCACGACCTCGTCGAGCGCGTCCCAGCTCAGCAGACTGGTGGACTGCACCTGCGGCGGAAGACCGAGCACACGTTGCACAAGCTCGTCGGCGGCCGGCGACACGGCGTGATCGGCATACCAACGGTCGAACTCGGCCGCACTCATCCCCATCGGGCCAGCGTGGCACATCCTGTGATCGCTCGGAGCGAACGGTGGAATCATTCGACGAGCTACGAAGTTGAGCAGGTCAGACTCAATCTTCTATGCAGAGGACGTGACAGCCGTGAGCGAGACGTTGAACCTCCCGGTTCTGCCGTTGGACGACGTGGTTGTGCTGCCGGGCATGGTCGTGCCGGTGCGCCTCGCCGAGGCGGAGGCACGCGCCGCGATCGACGCCGCGCAGGCCAGTGGCCAGTCCAAGGTTCTGCTGGTACCGCGACTAGAGGGCAAGTACGCCAAGGCCGGCACCGTCGGTGAGATCGAGCAGATCGGCAGGCTGCCCGGTGGCCAGCAGGCCGCCGTGGTCCGGGGGACCGGCCGCGCCCGGATCGGCTCGGGTACCACCGGGCCTGGTGCGGCGCTGTGGGTCGAGGCGACGGTGCTGGACGAGCCCGTCGGTGAAAAGGCCCGTGAGCTGGCCAAGGAGTACAAGGACCTGGTGACCGCCATCCTGCAGCGGCGGGGCGCCTACCAGGTGATCGACCAGGTCAAGCAGGTGACCGACCCGGCCGCGCTGGCCGACCTCGCCGGGTACGCCCCCTACCTGACCGAGGACCAGAAGCTGTGGCTGCTGGAGACCCCGGATGTGACCGAGCGCTTGGCGAAGCTCGTCACCTGGGGCCAGGAGCACCTGGCCGAGCTGGATGTCGCCGAGACGATCAACAAGGACGTCAAGGAGGGCATGGAGCGCCAGCAGCGGGAGTTCCTGCTGCGTCAGCAGCTGGCCGCGATCCGCAAGGAACTGGCCGAGCTGGACGGCAAGCCCGCCTCCGAGGAGCAGGACTACCGGGCCCGGGTCGAGGGCGCGAACCTGCCCGAGCACGTCGAGAAGGCCGCGCTGGCCGAGGTCGACAAGCTGGAGCGGACCGCCGAGCAGTCGCCCGAGGTGGGCTGGATCCGGACCTGGCTGGACACCGTGCTGGACATGCCGTGGAACGACCGGACCGAGGACTCCTACGACATCAAGGGCGCGCGTGCGGTGCTGGACGCCGACCACGCCGGCCTGGACGACGTGAAGGACCGGATCGTCGAGTACCTGGCCGTCCGTCGCCGCCGTGCCGACCGTGGCCTCGGCGTGGTGCAGGGCCGCCGCAGCGGTGCGGTGCTGGCTCTGGTCGGCCCGCCCGGTGTCGGCAAGACGTCGCTGGGTGAGTCGGTCGCGCGGGCCATGGGCCGCGAGTTCGTCCGGGTCGCCCTGGGTGGCGTCCGCGACGAGGCCGAGATCCGCGGTCACCGCCGGACGTATGTCGGCGCGCTGCCCGGCCGGATCGTGAGGGCCGTCAAGGAGGCCGGCACGATGAACCCGGTCGTGCTGCTGGACGAGATCGACAAGGTCGGCTCGGACTACCGCGGCGACCCGACCGCGGCGCTGCTGGAGGTGCTCGACCCGGCGCAGAACCACACCTTCCGGGACCACTACCTGGAGGTCGAGCTGGACCTGTCCGACGTGGTGTTCCTGGCCACGGCGAACGTGCTGGAGTCCATCCCGGGGCCGTTGCTGGACCGGATGGAGCTGGTGCAGCTGGACGGGTACACCGAGGACGAGAAGGTCGTCATCGCCCGCGACCACCTGCTGCCCCGGCAGCTGGACCGGGCCGGCCTGACCGCCGAGGACGCCACGTTCGACGACGAGGCGCTGCGCCTGCTGGCCGGCGAGTACACCCGTGAGGCCGGGGTGCGGCAGCTGGAGCGCGCGATCGCCCGGGTGCTGCGCAAGGTCACCACAAAGCTCGCGGTGGCCGAGCAGGAGCAGGAAACCGTCCACATCGGACCCAAGGACCTCAAGGAGTACCTGGGCAGCCCCAAGTTCACGCCGGAGTCGGGTGAGCGCACGGCGGTTCCTGGTGTGGCAACGGGTCTGGCCGTGACGGGCGTCGGCGGTGACGTCCTGTTCGTCGAGGCTTCCTTGTCCGACAAGGAGACCGGGCACACCGGTGTCACGTTGACCGGTCAGCTGGGCGACGTGATGAAGGAGTCGGCGCAGATCGCGTTGTCCTACCTGCGGTCCCGCGGCGCCGAGCTGGAGCTGCCGGTGGGCGACCTGTCCGAGCGGAACATCCACATCCACGTCCCGGCGGGCGCGGTGCCCAAGGACGGCCCGAGTGCGGGCGTCACGATGACCACGGCGCTGGCGTCGCTGCTGTCCGGCCGCCCGGTGCGTTCGGAGGTCGCGATGACCGGTGAGGTGTCGCTGACCGGGCGGGTGCTGCCGATCGGTGGCGTCAAGCAGAAGCTGCTGGCCGCCCACCGTGCGGGCCTGACCACGATCCTGCTGCCGAAGCGGAACGAGCCGGACCTGGAGGACGTGCCGGAGTCGGTGCTCAAGGAGCTGACCGTGCACCTGGTCAGCGACGTGCGTGAGGTGCTGAACCTCGCGCTGGAGCCGGCCACCGCCGCTGCTCCCGTCGCGGCGTAACCGAAGTAGCGAGCAGGGACGACCGAAACCTCGGGCCGTCCCTGCTCTCGTGTGGAACAGTTCGGCTGTGCGGTCGACGCGGTCTGCACGTCTGCTCAGTTCCAGGCGAACTCCTTGGGCGGCAACCTGATCGTCATCGGCGGCCCGATCCACAACGCCCTGTTCCGCCAGCTCGACGAGCGGATGAGGATTCCCTGCCGGTTTGAGGAACGGACCTCGTGGAGGGCGGTTTCGTCGGCCACGTAGAGGTTCTCGATTGGCAGCCGCTGACCGTACACTGGGCGAAACCGCCTGGGGGGTGGCGCGATGACCGGTTCGATGATCCTCGACTTGTGGCTCAGAGGCGGCCGGGAGGCCATGGCGTCACGTGGTCCAGAAGCCGCCGAGCCACGCGAACACGATGACCATGAACCCGAACGGCACGAGCCAGGGAACGTGCGCGGCCGCACCGGCCCACATGACGATCTGCCCGCCGAACCGGACCGCCTCGACCCGCCGGGTCATGAACCCGGCGACATAACGACCGGCCGGAGTATCGCGTAACCGCTCGAGATCGGCCTGCCACACCAGCAGTGCCGTCATGACCACCGACGGCACGAACGCCACCACCACCGCGGCGACCCACTGCGCCTCCCATAGCAGCCAGCAGGACGCGAATGAGGTAGCGACGTCCGTGGCGAGCTTCGCGGGGTGGATCTGGTGGTACAGCAACCGTTCCGCGCGGGTCATGTCCGCTTCTCCCACTCGGCGAGGATGGGTGTGTATGCCTCCTCGAGGAACACGGAGAACTCCCGCATGGCCCGCAGCCGCGCTTGCCGGGCGGGAGGCTGGGAGCCGACCACCCGCAGGCCGTCGTCGGCCAGCGCCCGCAACTGCCGCGCCGCCGCGATGTCCTGCTTGAGCATCGAGGTCCAGGCGTCGTCCCGGAGCCGGTAGCGGTCGCGCCGTTGCCCGGGCACGCTGAACCGCTCGACCAGATCCAGCCGGATCAGTAGCTGCGCCGCCACGCTCACGGTGCTGCGGCTGGCGCCCACCGCCTCGACGAGCTCGTCGAACGTCGGCTCGGGCGGGTCGCAGACCAGCAGCCGCCCCATGACCCGCCCGGCCGCCCGCGGCAACCCGTTGGCCTCGAAGAACCGCCCCAGCCGATCGGCGAACCCGTGCTCGTCCATGCTGCGGATTCTATTTGTTCGGAACAACCCGAACAAACCATCGGCAAGAAACCCCTCGTGAGCCGCTCACGAGGGGTCTGCTCTTGCCTACTTGGTGGCCTTCACGGCACGGCGGGTGGCCGGTTTGGGGGCCTTCGCCGGGGTTGTGGTGGTGCGGCCGCGGGTGACCTTGTCGAGGTTCTTCAGCGTGGCCTCGTAGACCTCGTCGGGGTCGAGCCGGCGCAGCTCCTCCACCAGGCAGTCGGTCACCGAGCGGCGGGACAGGGCCACCCGGCGGGATGGCTGGCCCGGCTGCTCCAGCGTGCCGACCTTGCCGTCGGGGCGGATCAGCTCCACCGACCCGGACCGGCGCTGCAACGTCACCGAGTTGATGCCCGGCGCCGTGCCCTTGGCGCGCTTGACCGGGATCTTCAGGTACGTCGCGAGCCAGGCCGCCAGCAGATCGGTCGAGGGGGAGTCGGCCTCGCCCACCACCGTTGCCGCGCTGACCTTCTCGTACGGCGGCAGGTCCAATGCCGCCGCGAGGTAGGCGCGCCACCGGGTCAGCCGCGTCCAGGCCAGGTCGGTGTCGCCCGCGGTGTACGAGCCGCGGCGCTGGTCCAGGGCCTTGATCGGGTTCTTGTCCGTGGCCGCGTCGGTGATCCGGCGGTGCGCCAGGTGCCCGATCCGGTCGTCGGCGGGCATCTGCGGCGCCTCGGACGGCCACCACGCCACCACCGGGGAGTCCGGCAGCAGCAACGGGATCACGCAGGTGTCACCGTGGTCGGCCAGCTCACCGTAGAGGCGCAGCACGACCACCTCGGAGGCACCCGCGTCACCGCCGATGCGGATCTGCGCGTCCAGCCGGGACGCGGCCTTGCGGGCGCCCCGCGCGACCACGATCACCCGGCAGGGGTGCTCGCGGCTGGCGTCGTTGGCCGCCTCGACGGCCTCCTCGGTCTTCTCCCCGTCGTCGGTGACGATCACCAGGGTCAGCACCCGGCCCAGCGCCACCGCGCCGCCGGACTGGCGCAGCTCCACCAGCTTGGAGTTGACCTTCGAGGTGTTCGTCGACGGCATGTCGATGATCACGGGTGCCTCCACTTGCGGCCGGTCCGGGCCATCATCTCGTCGGCCGACCTCGGCCCCCAGTCGCCCGGCTCGTACGGGTCCGGACGGCCCTTCGAGGCCCAGTGCGCGAGGATCGGGTCGAGGATCTCCCAGGACCGCTCGATCTCCTCGGCCACCGGGAACAGCGACGGCTCGCCCAGCAGCACGTCCAGGATCAGCCGCTCGTAGGCCTCCGGCGAGGACTCGGTGAACGCCCGGCCGTAGCTGAAGTCCATGGTGACGTCCCGGACCTCCATCGTGGTGCCGGGCACCTTGGAGCCGAACCGGATGGTGATGCCCTCGTCCGGCTGGATCCGGATGACCACCGCGTTCTCGCCCAGCTCCTCGGTGGAGGTCTGGTCGAACGGCAGGTGCGGGGCCCGCTTGAAGACCACCGCGATCTCGGTCACCCGGCGGCCCAGCCGCTTGCCGGTGCGCAGGTAGAACGGCACCCCGGCCCAGCGGCGGGTCTGGATCTCCAGGGTGATCGCGCCGAACGTCTCGGTCTTGGAGTCCGGCGGGAAGCCCTCCTCCTCCAGCAGGCCGGGCACCTTCTGCCCGCCCTGCCAGCCGCCGACGTACTGGCCGCGGGCGGTGGTCTCGTCGAACGGCTTGACCGGGTTGGTCGCCGAGAGCACCTTGATCCGCTCGGTGCGCAGCGCCTTGGGCTGGAAGGACACCGGGTCCTCGATGGTGGTGAACGCCATCAGCTGCAGCAGGTGGTTCTGGATCACGTCGCGGGTCGCGCCGATGCCGTCGTAGTACCCCGCGCGGCCGCCGAGGCCGATGTCCTCGGCCATGGTGATCTGCACGTGGTCGACGTAGTTGGAGTTCCAGATGGGCTCGTAGAGCTGGTTGGCGAACCGCAGCGCCAGGATGTTCTGCACGGTCTCCTTGCCGAGGTAGTGGTCGATCCGGAAGACCGACTCCTCGGGGAAGACGTCGTTGACGATCTGGTTGAGCTCACGGGCCGACTTCAGGTCGTGCCCGAACGGCTTCTCGATGACCACGCGCCGCCACGAGTCGCCGTCCTGGCTGGCCAGCCCGGAGCGGGCGAGCTGCTTGCACACCACCGGGAACGCGTCCGGCGGGATGGACAGGTAGAACGCGTGGTTGCCGCCGGTGCCGCGCTGCTCGTCCAGCTCGCGCACGGTCTGCGCGAGCCGGTCGAACGCGTCGTCGTCGTCGAACGTGCCCTGCACGAACCGGATGCCCTCGGCCAGCCGGTCCCAGACCTCCTGGTGGAACGGGGTCCGCGCGTGCTGCTTGACCGCCTCGTAGACGACCTGGGCGAAGTCCTCGTTCTCCCAGTCGCGGCGGGCGAACCCGGTCAGCGCGAAGCCCGGCGGCAGCAGGCCCCGGTTGGCCAGGTCGTAGATGGCCGGCATCAGCTTCTTGCGGGACAGGTCACCGGTCACGCCGAAGATCACCAGGCCGCACGGGCCGGCGATGCGCGGCAGTCGTTTGTCCCTCGGGTCGCGCAGCGGGTTCTTCCAGGTGCGCACACTCACGGCCGTTCTACCTCCTGCACGGCTTTCACGAGGTGGGCCAGACCCGCGGCCCGGTCGGTCAGGTGCAGCCGCAGCACCGGACGGCCGTGCTCGGCGAGCACCTGGCCGTCGCCCAGCGCCTGCGCGTGCTGCAGCACGCCCAGCGTGTACGGCCGGCCGGGGACCTCCAGGTCGTCCTCGACCGCGCCGGTGATCTGCAGGAACGCGCCGTTCTGGTGGCCGCCCTTGTGGTACTGGCCGGTGGAGTGCAGGAACCGCGGGCCCCAGCCGAACGTGGTCTGCAGCCCGGTGCGGCGGGCCAGCTCCGGCCGCAGCACCGCGGCGGACGCGTCGTCCAGCCGGTCCAGGTAGGCCTGCACGGAGATGTAGCCGAACTCCGGTACCGAGTCCACAAAGGACCGCAGCACCTCGGTCAGCGAGCCGCCCCCGATGCCGTACACCTCGACCGGACCGTCCACAAGGGACGGAGCGGCCCCGGCGTCCGATCCCGGTGGCTTGTCCAGAAGCGCACGGGCGGCCTTCTTGGCGGCCTCCACGTCCGGCTGGTCGAACGGGTTGATCCCGAGCAGCCGGCCGGCGACCGCGGTCGCGTACTCCCACAACAGCAACAGCCCGCCGAGTGAGCCACTGGTCCCGATCAGGGCCGCCCCAGTCGGCGCACCGACGGCTGTGGCGGTCGCGTCCTGACCCGCGTTGGCGAACCCAGGCGCGTCAACGCCTTCCGTCGCCACCGGCAGCAGGCCCGTGCCGTGTTTGCCGGTGGACTCGGCGATCAGCTGCTCCACCCAGTCCGGGAAACCCTTGATGCCGGAGTCGTTGTCCGCGAAGACGACCTTCTCGGCGCCCTCGGAGTGCCGCACGCCCAGCGCCGCACCGAGCACGAGACCCGGGTTGCCCGGCTCGTCCACCGACAGCAGCGAGGAGGCCGCGGCGGCCTCGTCCAGCAGCGTGGCGATGTCCGCACCGGCCAGACCGGACGGCACCAGGCCGAACGCGGTCAGCGCGGAGTAGCGGCCGCCGATGTGCGGGTCGGCCAGGAACACCTTGCGGTACCCGGCCTCCTCGGCCAGCTGCTGCAGCGGCGAGCCCGGGTCGGTGACCACCACGATCCGCGAGGCCGCGTCGATCCCGTTGGCGCTGAACGCCTTCTCGAAGATCCGGCGGTGGCTGTCGGTCTCGACGGTGCCGCCCGACTTGGACGACACGACGATCACCGTGCGAGACAGGTCGCCGGCGAGAGCGTCGGCGACCTGCCCGGGATCGGTGGTGTCCAGGACCACCAGCGGGACCCCCGCCGTCGCGGTGATCACCTCCGGTGCCAGCGAGGACCCGCCCATGCCGGCGAGCACCACCCGGTCCACGCCCTCGGCGTGCAGGTCGGCGCGCAGCGCGTCGATCTCCGCCAGCAGCGGCCGGGAGGTCTCGTGCAGGTTCACCCAGCCGAGGCGGATGGCCGCCTCGGACTCGGCGTCCGCGCCCCACAGGGTCGCGTCCTGCGCGGTGATCTTGCTGGCGACCTGGTCGTGCACCAGCGTCTCGACGAGTGCCGCCGCCTCTGACGACAGCTTCTCGTCGACGATGTCGACGGAGATCTCGATCATGTGCCTGCGCTCAGTCCCTTGCCTTGTCCAGTTGGCCGGACACCGTCTCCAGCAGCTCCACCCAGGACTTCTCGAACTTGTCCACGCCCTCGTCCTCGAGCACCTTGAACACGTCGTCCAGGTTGATGCCCGCCTCGGTGAGCGCGTCGAAGACCTCCTGCGACTCCTCCTCGGTGCCGGACACCTTGTCGCCCTCGATCTTGCCGTGGTCCGCGACCGCGTGCAGGGTCTTCTCCGGCATGGTGTTGACCGTGTTCGGGGCGACCAGCTCGTCGACGTACCGGGTGTCCGAATAGGACGTGTCCTTGACCCCGGTCGACGCCCACAGCGGGCGCTGCGCCCGGCCGCCCGCGGCCTCCAGCGCCTTCCAGCGGTCGGTCGCGAAGACCCGCTCGTAGGCCGCGTAGGCCAGGCGAGCGTTGGCGATGGCGGCCTGGCCGCGCAGCGCCTTGGCGTCCTCAGTGCCCAGCGAGTCGATCCGCTTGTCCACCTCGGTGTCCACCCGCGACACGAAGAACGAGGCGACCGAGTGCATCTTCGAGATGTCGTGCCCGTTCGCCTTCGCCTGCTCCAGGCCGGCGACGAAGGCCTCCATCACGGCCTCGTAGCGCTCCAGCGAGAAGATCAGCGTCACGTTCACGTCGATGCCCTCGGCCAGCGTCGCGGTGATCGCGGGCAGGCCGGCCAGGGTCGCCGGGATCTTGATGTACAGGTTGGGCCGGTCGACCGTCTTCCACAGGTCCTTGGCCTCGGCGACGGTGCGCTCGGTGTCGTGCGCCAGGCGCGGGTCGACCTCGATCGACACCCGGCCGTCCACGCCGCCGGTCGAGTTGTAGATGTCCCGGAACAGGTCGCACGCGTTGCGCACGTCGGTCGTGGTGATCTCGCGGACGGTCGCGTCCACCGACGCGTTGCGCGCGGCCAGCTCCCGGACCTGCTCGTCGTAGGACTCGCCCTTGCTCAGGGCGTTGGCGAAGATCGTCGGGTTGGTGGTCACCCCGACCACGTTCCAGTCGCGGACCAGCTCGGCGAGGTTGCCGGAGATCAGCCGCTCGCGCGACAGGTCGTCGAGCCAGATCGAGACCCCGGCCTCGGACAGGGCCGTCAACTTCGCGTTGTTGTTGCTCGTCACTTGCCTTCCTCCACTCGCTGCAGCGAGCGCCGTGCCGCATCGACAACGGCCTCGGTCGTGAAACCGAACTCGCGGTACAAAGTCTGGTAGTCCGCCGACGCGCCGTAGTGCTCGATCGAGACGGCCTCACCGGCCGAGCCGATGAACCGGTACCACGGCTGCGCGATGCCCGCCTCCACCGAGACCCGCGCCCGCACCGACGGCGGGATCACCTCGTCGCGGTACGCGGCGTCCTGAGCGTCGAACCACTCCACGGACGGCATCGAGACCACACGAGTTGCAACGCCATCGGCCTCGAGCACCTTCCGGGCCTCGACCGCGATCTGCAGCTCCGAGCCTGTGGCGATGAGCACTACCTGGGGCTCGCCGTTGGCGGCGTCGGCCAGCACGTAGCCGCCCTTGGCGACACCCTCCGGGTCGGTGCCCTCCAGCACCGGCAGGTTCTGCCGGGTCAGGGCGATGCCGATCGGGCCCTCCGGCCGCTGCATCGCGGTCTTCCAGACGGCGGCGGTCTCGTTGGCGTCACCGGGGCGCGCGATGGTCAGGCCCGGGATGGCCCGCAGCGCGGCCAGGTGCTCGATCGGCTGGTGCGTCGGGCCGTCCTCGCCCAGGCCGATGGAGTCGTGCGTCCACACGTAGATCGCCGCGGTCTTCATCAGCGAGCCCAGCCGCACCGACGGCCGCATGTAGTCGCTGAACACCAGGAACGTGCCGCCGTAGGGGCGGGTCGGGCCGTGCAGGGCGATGCCGTTGAGGATCGCGCCCATCGCGTGCTCACGGACCCCGAAGTGCAGCGTGCGGCCGTACGGGTTGGCGTTCCACTCCTTGGTGGAGGTGTCCACCGGGCCGAACGAGTCGGCGCCCTTCATCGTGGTGTTGTTGCTCTCGGCCAGGTCGGCCGAGCCGCCCCACAGCTCCGGCAGGGTGTCGGCCAGCGCGTTGAGCACCTCGTTGGAGGCCTTGCGGGTGGCCAGGCCCTTGGCGTCCGGCTCCCAGTGCGGCAGCTTGGCGTCCCAGCCCTCGGGCAGCGTGCGCCCGATGAGGCGGTCCAGCAGCGCCTTGCGCTCCGGGTTGGCCTGCGCCCAAGCGTCGAACTTCGGCTGCCAGTCGGCCTTGGCCCGCTCACCGCGCTCGATGGCCTTGCGCGTGTGCTTGAGCACCTCGTCCTCGACCACGAACTTCTGCTCCGGGTCGAAGCCGAGGATCTCCTTGACCGCGCGGACCTCGTCCTCGCCCAGCGCGGCGCCGTGCGCCTTGCCGGTGTTCATCTTGTTGGGCGCCGGATAGCCGATGATCGTGCGCAGCAGGATGAACGACGGGCGCTCGGTCTCGGCCCTGGCGTTGGCCAGCGCCTCCAGGATGCCGGTGACGTTCTCGCCGCTCTCCACCACCTGCACGTGCCAGCCGTAGGCCTCGTAGCGCTTGGCGGTGTCCTCGGACAACGCGATCGTGGTGTCGTCCTCGATGGAGATCTTGTTGTCGTCGTAGATCACCGTGAGGTGGCCCAGCCGCTGGTGACCGGCCAGCGAGGACGCCTCGGAGGTGACGCCCTCCTCGATGTCACCGTCGGAGGCGATCACGTAGATCTGGTGGTCGAACGGGCTCTCGCCGGGCGCGGCGTCCGGGTCGAACAGGCCGCGCTCGCGGCGGGCGGCCATCGCCATGCCCACCGCGGAGGCCAGGCCCTGGCCGAGCGGGCCGGTGGTGATCTCCACGCCCGGGGTGTGCCGGTGCTCCGGGTGGCCCGGCGTCTTGGAGCCCCACTTGCGCAGCTGCTCGATGTCCTCGATCTCCAGGCCGTAGCCGGCGAGGAACAGCTGCAGGTAGAGGGTGAGGCTGGAGTGGCCGGCCGACAGCACGAACCGGTCGCGGCCGATCCAGTCCGGGTCGGCCGGGTCGTGCCGCATGACCCGCTGGTAGAGCGAGTAGGCCAGCGGGGCGAGGCTCATCGCCGTGCCGGGGTGGCCGTTGCCGGTGTTCTGCACTGCCTCGGCGGCCAGGACGCGGATGGTGTCCACCGCCCGTTTGTCCAGGTCCGTCCAGTCGGCAGGCACGGTAGGGGTGGTGAGGCGGGTTACATCTGTCACGGACACGGGCTTGCGCTCCTGCTTTCGATTCGTGCGGGACACTCCAGCTGATTCACCACGAAACAGTGGTCCCGCGTGTTCTCCCTCGTCCCACGCGTCAGCGTAGTCATCCTGGCGATAGTTGCGACCGCAGACGCACCTGGACGGCGTGTGGTCTGCGCGACCGCCACCCCACCCGGGTACCCGTACGTAGCCGGTCTACTATTCATTCCCGTACCCGAGCAGATTCCGACCACCTCAGGGAGCGTCATGTCACCGGTGCGCCGCAGCGCCGAAGGAGCGCCGTGAGCATCACCGCTGACCCCAGCACGAGCGTTTCCCCGCGCCGGTTCAAGGATGTCGTGCGCGCATACGTCGCGCTGACCAAACCGCGGATCATCGAGCAGCTGCTGGTGACCACCATCCCGGCGATGTTGCTCGCGCAGCGCGGCATCCCCTCGCCGTGGCTGGTGCTGTTCACCATGGTCGGCGGCACGCTGGCCGCCGGCAGCGCGGGCGCGCTGAACTGCGTCGTCGACGCCGACATCGACGCGGTGATGAAGCGGACGAGCGCCCGGCCACTTGTCAAGCACCAGGTGCCGGTCCGCAACGCGCTGGTCTTCGGGGTCGTGCTCGGCGTGCTGTCCTGCGGGTTCCTCTGGCTGACCACGAACTGGGTCGCCGCCGTGCTGTGCGTGGGCGCGATCCTGTTCTACGTCTTCGTCTACACGATGCTGCTCAAGCGCCGGACCTCGCAGAACATCGTCTGGGGCGGGATCGCCGGGTGCATGCCGGTGGTGATCGGCTGGGCCGCGGTCACCGGGAACGTGGGCTGGCCCGCGCTCGTGCTGTTCGGCGTGATCTTCTTCTGGACCCCGCCGCACTCCTGGGCGCTGGCGATGAAGTTCCGCGACGACTACAAGGCCGCCGGCGTGCCGATGCTGCCCGCGGTGCTGCCCGCCCGGCAGGTGTCGTTCCGGATCGTGCTGTACTCGTGGGCCATGGTCCTGTGTGGACTGCTGCTGGTCCCGGCCACCAGCTGGATCTACGCGGCCTCCGCGGTCGTGCTGGGCGGCTGGTTCCTGCCCGCGGTGCACCGGCTGCACAACGTCTACCGTCGCGGTGGCGAGGCCAACCCGATGAAGGTCTTCCACCTCTCCAACTCCTATCTGTGCGCCGTGTTCGTCATGGTGGCAGTCGACTCGGCAATCGGATTGCCAGTCATCGGGTGGTTCTGAGTTTCTTCGCCTGATGTTCGTCTTTCCCTGCTCCGGCGGCATAAACGCGCCGTAGCCGGGAAAGTGCGGGATCGCTAACCAGGCAAAACGGCGATCTCCGACTTTCGTTCGCTGACAGTGTGTGACCGCTGCGCCACTATTGGTCCGTACCTCCCGTTTTCTACCCTGCAGTGGAGGAGACCAATGAAGTTCCACAGGGGCGTGGTCGTGGCGGTCGCCGCGATGGCCGCGCTGACCGTTGCGGGGCTGCCGGCCCAGGCCGCGACCAGCGTCGTGGCCTCCCAGCTGGCGGTTCCGTGGGGACTCGGCTTCCTGCCGGACGGCAGCGCCGTGTTCACCGAACGGACCACCGCGAAGATCAAGTCACTGCGCAACGGCACGGTGACCGACGTCCAGACCGTGCCGGGGGTCACCCCGGACGGTGAAGGTGGCCTGCTCGGCCTGGCCGTATCGCCCAAGTACGCCCAGGACCGCAGCGTTTTCATCTACTACACAACGCGTTCCGACAACCGGATCGCGCGCGTGGTGCTCGGCCAGCCGCCGGTGCCCATCGTGACCGGCATCCCGCGCGGTACGCAGATCCACAACGGCGGGCGCCTGGCGTTCGGCCCGGACGGGCTGCTGTACGCGGGCACCGGCGACGCGGGCAACAGTTCCAACGCGCAGAACCGCAACTCGTTGGCGGGCAAGATCCTGCGGATGACGCCGGACGGCAAGCCCGCGCCGGGCAACCCGTTCAACTCGCTGGTGTACACCTACGGCCACCGCAACCCGCAGGGCCTGACGTGGACGCCGGACGGCCGGATGTTCTCGGCCGAGCTGGGCCAGAACACGTGGGACGAGCTGAACCTGATCCAGGCCGGCAAGAACTACGGCTGGCCGACGTGTGAGGGCAAGTGCGGCAACCCCAGTTTCGTGGATCCGCTCACAGTGTGGTCCACCGCGACCGCCTCGCCGAGTGGCATCGCCTACTACAAGAACAGCCTGTACATGGCGGCGCTGCGCGGTACCCGTATGTGGGTGATCCCGGTGACCAGTACGGGTGTCGGCCAGCCACGGTCGCTCTACCAGGGCACTTTCGGGCGACTGCGTACCCCGGTCGCGGGACCCGACGGCAACCTGTACTTCACCACCAGCAACCGGGACGGCCGCGGCAGCCCCGTCGCGGCGGACGACCGCATCATCCGGAGTGATGGTTCTTGATGCGGTATTGACGCAACGCCATCACCCCCTCTGGCGTCCTCCTTGTAGAGACGCGATTTCCGGGCTGTGCCCGGGAAAAGAGGGGGTAAAGGATGCGGAAAGCAGTCGGCCTGGCCGTCGCGGTGGGTGCCGCGGCGGCCATGGTCGCCGGGTGTTCCTCGCCACAGGCCGTGCAGACGCCGCCAGCCGGTCAGTCCACTGTGGGCAGTGTGCAGGGCAGGCCGGAACCCGACGCCCCGCCGCCGCCCCAGTTCGCCCAGCCGTACCAGTTCGGTACGCCGCAGGGCCATGTCCCGCCCACTGTGGACGGCAAAGCGCCGGTGGTGCGCAAGATCCAGACGGACAAGCCGTACGTGTTCATCACCATGGACGACGGCGCCATCAAGGACCCGAGCGCCTTACAACTGATCAAGGACTCCGGCGCCAAGCCCACGCTGTTCCTCAACGAGAAGTACTTCAAGGGCCACGAGGCCTACTTCAAGGCGATCCAGGACCAGGCCGGTGTGGAGATCGACGACCACACCATGACCCACCCGAACCTTCGCGGAAAGCCTTACGAGGCACAGAAGAAGGAGATCTGCGGGGACGCGGACGCGATCGCCGCCGCGTTCGGCAAGCGCCCGCTGCTGTTCCGCCCGCCGTTCGGCAACTACGACGCCAACACCCAGAAGGCCGTCACCGACTGCGGGATGAAGGCGATCGTGCTGTGGACCGCCGCGGTGAACGACGGCGTGGTCCAGTTCCAGTCCGGCGACAAGCTCAAGCCCGGTGACATCGTGCTGATGCACTTCCGGACGACCTTCGTCGAGGACTTCCGCGCGTTCCTGGCCCGGGCCAAGCAGGACGGCGTGACCCCGGTGCCGTTGAGCGACTTCCTGCAGTAGCGCTACATTTGCGCGCTGTGGAGTTGATGCGCAAGATCGCGCGCTGGACCGCCGCCCGACCATGGCTGACCAAGATCCGCCCGGCCGTGCTGGCGACCGACAAGGTGCTGCTGAAGCTGACCAAGGGCCGGGTGACCCTCGTCGGCATCGCCGGGATGCCCTCGCTGATCCTGACGGTGAAGGGCCGCAAGTCCGGGCAGCCGCGGGACATCGCGTTGCTGTACGTCCCGGACGGCAAGGACATCCTGCTGGTGGGGTCCAACTGGGGCGGTCCGGGCCATCCGGTGTGGACGCTCAACCTGATGGCCAACCCGGACGCCACGGTGAACGTGAAGGGCCGCAGCCACAACGTCCACGCCCGCCAGCTCACCGGCGAGGAGCGCACCGCCATCTGGCCGACCCTGGTCAAAACCTGGCCCGCCTACAACACCTACCAGTCCAACACCGACCGCGAACTGCGCGTCTTCCGACTCACCCCCGCGTGAGCGGTGCTAACCAGTACAGCCACTCACGAGGTGACCTCGTCGAGGAGTTCGCCGACCGACGGGTCCTTCAGGGACTCGAGGATGCACTGCCACAGGTCCAGGTTGGTCGCGGCCCAGTGCGAGTAGGCCGCGCGGGCTTGGGGGCTGTAGAAGTAGAAACCGGCGTCGTGCACGCCCTGCTGTTCGCCGACGATCTTGTGGGCCAGTTCGTGCAGGGTGATGCCGTTCTCGTCGAGGTAGCGGTGGGCGAGCATGACCGGGGTGATCGGCAGCGCCTTGAACAGGGTGTCCGCGTCGGACAGGGCCTGGGCGGCGAGCGAGATGTCGCGGTGGCGGGTGGCCATCTCGGCCTCGATGATGATCTCGTCGATGCGTTCGGCCACCTCCTCGGCCACCCCCGCGCGGGCGAGGATGCCCATCCGCAGGTCGCGGCCGGCCGCTGCGGCCGAGTTGCGCAGCACGATGTAGTTCAGGTCGTGCACCAGGGCGGCGGTGGCGACCACCGCCGGATCGGACCCATTGGCCTGGGCGAACCCGACGGCCTTCGAGCGGACGAACCGGACGTGGTGCCAGCCGTGGAACGGCAGGTTGGCGGCGAACCGTTCACAGAGCCGCTTGACCCGGCGTTCCACCTGGTCAAGGGCGGCCTGGTCGACGGTGCCCAGGCCGGTAGCGGTGTTCGAGCTGAGCATCGGGCCTCCTGACGATGCACGGCTACGGGGTGAACGCATCGTACGGAGGAAACGCGGCGACACGCCGGTCATGACGACACACTCACCCGCGGCGGGCGCCGGAACTGTCGGTGGGGTGTGTGATGCTGCGGGCATGGTCTTCGTCTTCGATGCCGAGTTGTGGCTGTGGGATGCACGTCGGATGGACACCTGGACCTTCGTGACCGTGCCCGCCGAGGCGTCCGAGCAGATCCGGGAGCTGGCGGCCGGGCTGCCGCGCGGGTTCGGCTCGGTCCGCGTCGAGGTCACCATGGGCGGCACCACCTGGAAGACGTCGATCTTCCCGGGCAGCGGCGCCGATGGCTGCTACGTGCTCCCGGTCAAGAAGGCGGTCCGCAAGGCCGAGCAGATCGACGTCGGCGACGTCACCACCACCGAGATCGCGCTCATCGACCTGTGACCAGGCCCGGCTCCAGCGGGGGAGGCGTGACCGGGCGCATGGCGACGTGCCCGACGTGGTTGCGCCAGGCGTCGTACCCGGCTGCCCGCAGTACCTCGGCCGCGTCGGAAGCGAACCCTTCGGCGTCGAGCCGGGCGGCGAGGACGGGGCTGAGCCCGGACAGCTCCTCCGTCGGCATGCCCTCGGGCGCCCCTCCGAGGTAGCCGTCGGGGCCGCGCATGCACACGCCCAGGTCGGCGAGCAGGGCGTCCATCCGGGTGTCGAAGCGTTCGCGGAACTCGTCGTCCGCGCGGATCGTGCCGACGGCGGACGCGTTGGCGAGGTTCTCCAGGTTGTCGTCGTGCAGGGCGTACCAGGGGGCCAGTTCGATCGGCCGGAGGTTCTCCACGCTGAACGCGAACTCCCGCGCGACCAGACCGGAGGCGGTCTTCTGGTAGACGGTGTAGCGCGAGGCGACCGACTCGGTCCAGTTGCTGCCGCAGATGAACAACCCGCCCGGCCGCAGCACCGAAGACGCCCACTCCAGCGCGCGTTCCCGGAACGGGTGGTCGAAGTACATGAACACGTTCATGCACCGGATCACGTCCGCGCCACCGTCCACAGTGAACTCGCCGATGCCGCCCCGCGCCAGCGTGAGGTTGTCGGACTCGTACTGCCGCACGGGATCGCGGACCAGCTCACCCTCCTCAGCGGAGGCGGACCCGTCCAGCAACGAGTCCAGCAGGGCACGGAAACGGGCACTCGTGGCCGCCTGGTCGGGTTCGTAGTTCCCCGCCTGGTAGTACAACAACCGGCGATCCGCGGCGAAGGACGCGTACGCACCCGCGTGGTCGTAGACCAGGTAGTCGCCGAACGCCGGATCGACCCCGATCACCCGCCACGTGGGCAGCCGCTTGGCCGTGTCGATCGTCGTGAACGGCGGGAACCCGCATCCCAGGTCGACGAAAACGGCGTCCCGAACCGGCGTGTGCCAAGGGTTCCCGGCCACGTACGAGTCGATCTTGCCGTGCCGCCCTGACATCGTCACCGGCGGAACCGACCCGGACCACGCGCTCGGCACGGTCCGCGGCGCGCTGAACCCGATCATCCACGCGGTCAGCCCGGAGAAGTCCGCCGCGCCGACCCGGGCGCGCCGCATCAGCCGGAAAGCCCGGTCCGCCAACGCTTGCGCGTCCGGGGACGCGTCGGTCAACGCCGCCAGCTCGGCCAGCACCGCGGGGGACAGCCGCCCGTCGAAGTACGCCGAGTTCCACCGGTCCAGGATCACAGGATCCAGCTTGTCAGATGTGCTCCGCCAGCGCCGTCAGCCGTTGCTCCACGGGGATGTGCCGGCGGCTGATGCCGGTCGCCGGGTCGAACGACAGGCTCCACGGCCGCATCGCCCGCGACTTGACCAGGAACGTGATCGTCCCGTCCTCGGCCTTGGGGATGCGGTGGAACTCGTGGGCCAGCATGGTTCCGGACTCGCCCGCCGCGCAGACCCCGCTGCGCTGCAAGGTCGCCGACAGAACCCGTGTGCCGTTGGCGTTGAGCTCGGTGGTGAACCGCTCGTGCAGGTACGAGCCCTTCAGCAGGGTCGTGCAGAAGTGGTACCGGTGGTTGTGCACCGAGTCGGCGTACCCGATGCGCCAGTCCAGCTGTGGTTTGTACTCGTGCAGCCAGAACGAGAACGCGTCGGCCTGCTGGTCCATCAGGCACCACGCGTAGTGCGTTGTGGTCTCCCGGGATTTGGCCCGGACGGTCTCGGCCATGGTGTCGCTCAACGTTTCCAGGTGTGCCCGGATCTCCGCGCACAGGTCGGCCCGGGCGGCCCACAGGGTGAACCGTTCGGTCACGTTGTGCCAGTCGTGCACATCGGTCGCTCGCAAGGCGCAGGCCAGTTCGGCCAGCGCCGGTAGGCGGGTCCGCATCTCAGCTACTTCCCAACCCCGCTACGGCGGTGAACTCCTCGCGGAAAGTATGGAACTTTCGCTCCAGTTCCGCGAACCCCTCGTCGCCGAGGGGAGAACCGGTGATTTTCTCGAACAGCGCCAGGAACTCCTGGCGGGTGGTATCCGGGGTGATCCTGTACTTCGGTACCGAGCGGGTGTTCAGCATGCGGTGGAACTCGGCGCGCTGCATCTCGTAGATGTAGGAGCCCTCGGCGAACCGCAGGCTGCGCGGGTAGAGCGAGGTGGCGCCGGCCAGGTCGCTGTAGAGGGTGAGCCAGACGCTGTCGTCGAAGATCTCCACGCGGTCCAGCGGCGGGTCGGGGAACATCGCGATCTCCATCGACGCGCAGCGGCCCCTGGCCAGGAACAGGCCGACCAGGCCGGCCGAGATGTCCTCGGTCAGCCGGGCGCGGATCTTGTCGTAGTCGCCCGCCGCGCCCTCGTGGCGCAGCAGGTAGCGGGCACGGCCGCTGATCGCGGACGCCTCCCTCGGGTCGGCCAGCACCAGCCGCATCTCGCGGTCGGTGCGGGTCAGCAGCAGCCGGGCCGCGGCGTAGCGGCCGGCGAACCCGCGGAACAGGTACGACCGGCTCGCGGTCAGGTCGGCCATCATCTGCCGGTTGAACTCCGGATCCGGGTCCGGCGTGGGCGGGAACACGTGGGTCGGGAAGAACTCCGTGTTCAGCGCGCGGTACTCGGCCGACAGGTCCCGCAGGGCCTTCTTGCTCTCCTCGACCAGCGGGGTGACCAGCGCGCGCTGGGAGGCCGACGCGGTGATCAGGGTCTGGCCGAACCCGACGACCGCCGAGATGAGCGTGCCGGTGCCGAGCGCGGTCACGAGGTTCTTCCAGGTACCGGCGTCCATCACGGTGGATATCCACAGGCTGCCCACCGCGACCACCAGCAGGACGGCCAGCAGCAGACCGGTCCTGGTCCAGAACATCTCGCGGACGGGGTTCGAGCGGATGCCGTTGGCGTCCGCGGACACCGGGTCACCTCCTTGGCTGGCACTCGAACAGACGAATGCGCATAGTGTCCGTTTGTGTGCGCCGAGTCACTGTACGCGCATTGCCCACCAGGCAAAATCGGAAAAACGGGGGATGTTCGGCTGCGTTCGCTGGCGCACCGCGATCAGTCGGGCACCCGATGGGACCAGTGGATGACCCGGTTGCCTAGGGTGACGCCATGCAGATCGCAGGCAAGGTCATCACGGTAACCGTGGCGCTGGCGGCGGCGGCCGCTTTGAGCGCCTGTACGAACTCCGAGCAGGACTCCACCCGCGGCTCGAACACCGCCACCCCGCCGCCCACGACGTCCTCGTCGTCGAAGACCACGACGAGCACGAGCACCAGCGCGTCGGCGACCGGCGCCCCGGCCTCCGGTGCCGCGGCCAACGGCCCGGAGTGCAAGGCGGACGACATCCAGGTCAGCGGTGACTTCGGCGCCAAGCCCACGATCACCCTGCCGGCCACCTGCAAGCCGCCGACCACGCTGGTCACCAAGGACCTCAAGGCGGGCACCGGCGCCGAGGTGAAGAACGGCAGCGTCGTCGAGACGAACTACCTGCTGGAAACCTGGTCGGACAAGAAGATCGTGGACAACAGCTTCGACCGCGGCCAGACGCTGCCGGTCCAGGGCGTGGGCACCGGCCAGGTCATCAAGGGCTGGGACCAGGGCCTGCTGGGGATGAAGGAGGGCGGCCGCCGCCTGCTGATCGTGCCGCCGTCGCTGGGGTACCCGAACGGCCAGGGCCCGATCAAGGCAGGCGAGACCCTCGTCTTCGTCACCGACGCCGTCAAGGTCAGCTAGTTTCCCGTGGAGTTCTTGTGCGCGTTGATGAACGCGCACAAGAACTCCGTCAAGCGCGATCAGGGGATCAGCAACAGCTTCCCGGTTGTCTTGCGCCCCTGCAGGTCCTCGTGCGCCTGCCGCGCGTCGGCCAGCGGATATTTCGCGCCCACCCGGACCTTCAGCTTCCCCGCCAGCACCGCTTCGAAGAGTTCCCCTGTGCGCCAACGGACTTCCTCCGGCGTCACGGTGAAGTCGCGGCTGGTCGGGCGGGTCAGGTACACCGATCCCTGCGCGTTCAACCGCTGTGGGTCCACCGGCGGCACCGGGCCGCTGGACGCGCCGAACAGCACCATGTAGCCGCGCCGCCGCACGCTGGCCAGGCTCTTGTCGAACGTCGTCTTGCCCACACCGTCGTACACCGCGGCCATGCCGACGCCGTCGGTGAACTCGCGCGCGGCCTTGTCGAAGTCCTCGTAGCCCACGACCTCGTCGGCGCCGGCCTCGCGGGCCAGCTTCTCCTTCTCCGGCGTGGACACCGTCGCCAGCACCCGCGCACCACGTGCCTTGGCGAGCTGGACCAGCAGCAGGCCCGTGCCGCCCGCGGCCGCGTGGATCAGGATCGGGTCGCCTTCCTTGACCGGGTAGGTCGAGGTCAACAGATAGTGAGCGGTCACTCCCTGCAACAGCAGCGCCGCGGCGGTCTCGTCGTCGATGCCTTCCGGGACCGGGACGAGCTTTGCTGTGGGTAGCACGATCCGCTCGGCGTAACTCCCTCGCCCATCGAACCAGCCGACGCGGTCACCCACAGTGAAGTCGCTCACGCCCGCGCCGACGGCCGTGATCCGCCCGGCGCCCTCGATGCCGAGCCCGAACGGCGTCTCCATCGGGTAGATCCCCGAGCGGTGGTAGGTGTCGATGTAGTTCACGCCCGCCGCGTCGATGGCGATCTCCACCTCGCCCTCACCCGGGTCGCCGACCGCCACATCGGCCAGCTCCAAGACCTCCGGTCCACCAGTCTGCCGCACCAGCACTGCCCTGGGCACGTTCGCCTCCTCGTTCCGACACCACTAGTCACGCCAACCTCACCACACACCACGTTGTTCCGCGGTTCGGTCTGGTGACGAGCGACACCGGGACGAGCACGCGAAACGATCTAGGCTCGGGGACATGAAGGCAGCACGTGGGTTCGTCCGGGCGCATGGCCCGGCGAAGGCGGTCATCGAGCCGATCGGCCGGGCAGGCGCCCGGGTGGTGCTGGTGGGCGAGGACGGGGCGATGGGCGACGTGCTCGTCAAGGACGTCGCCGCCGGTGAGGCGCTGGTCGCCAAGGTCGACGGCCTCGAAGCGGCGACCTGGGACGCCGAGACGGTCAACGCCACCAAGATCGGCGCCGCGCACCGCCAGAAGATGGCGGGCAAACGCCTGTTCTCGTAGGAGGTCATGGACGGGAACGGAGGCAGCCGCATCAGCTGGTCCGAGCTGCCGGGCCACGTGCGCGCCGCGATCGAGGGACAGCTCGGCAGCCCGGTCACGCAAGCCGTGACGCAGCAAGGGGGTTTCTCGCCGGGACTGGCGGCGCGGCTCCGGCTCGCCGATGGCCGGAAGGTGTTCGCGAAGGCCGTCGGCCTGGACCGCAACCCGGATTCCCCGGCGATGCATCGCAAGGAGGCCGTGATCGCGGCCCAGCTGCCGGACTCCCCGGCCACCCCGAAGCTGCTCTGGTCCTATGACGACGGTGACTGGGTCGCGTTGGTGTTCGAGGACATCGACGGCCGCAATCCCGTGCTGCCGTGGAAAGCCGATGAGTTCCAACGGGTCCACGATGCCCTGGTCCTGCTCTCCGATGTGCTGACGCCGAGCCCGGTCGATCTGGCCGCACGCGGCGATCGGCGCCCCGTGGCTCGACCTGCTGTTCATGCTGCCCAGCGTTGTCATGCAGGGCGGCCCGCGGCCTGCCGAGGTGTGGGAGAGCAGTCCGTTGGCCGCCAAGGCCGACCCGGACGCGGTCACCTGCGCACTGGGATCGCTCACGGGCTACTTCGTGCACTTGTCGCTGCTGCCGCCGCCGTTGAACCTGCCGAGGATCCGCGAGTTCCAACGCGTCCAGGGCGAGTACGCCCTCGCCTGGCTCCGGGAACGCCTGGGGTAGGGATTTCCCCAATACTCCCGCGCACCACCGTGCCGCCATCCTGATGTCACCTGACGACAAGGAGGGCAAGTGCGCAAAGGCAGAGCGTTACTCGTCACGGCAGCCACGCTGTCGCTGCTGGTGGGGCTGGTGGCGCCCGCGAGTGCGGACACGGCATACGCGAGTTGCGGGACGAGTGTCCCGTTCTTCGGTCATTTCTCCGCTGAGGGGCAGGCCCACTACTACATAGACGGCGCCCAGGACCGGGTCTTCACCGACTACGACTACATCCTCCATGGCGGCAACGACAAGAGCAACATGTACATCAGCGTCGAAGGCCTGGACGGGTTCTGGTACGGCGTCTACGGCTCCCCGGACGACCGCCACGCCGGTGAGTGGTACCACGCCGACGGAGAGGTAGCTGTGCCGTCGTACTTCGAGCCCAATGTGGCTTTCGAGGCGGTGTTCGACATCTTCGGGCCGGATCCGCGGTGCACTGCCCGGACCTCGCCGCTGTGACCAGAGGGGGCAGCGGCCCCCTCTTCCTCACGTTCCTGCTCCTGCTGGCGGCGTGCGGGAAACCGGACCCGGCGGGCATGCGGGTGGTGGACGCGGATGCGAGCGGGGCGATCGTGCTGGACATCCCGCACCGCGAGTACGTGGGCCTGCGCCGCGACGCCAGCCAGGTGTGGCGCCAACCGGTCCGGCCGGACGGCGTGACGTGCCAAGCCCAGTGCCCGGAAGCCAAGTGGGGCAAGGCATCCACGTCGTGCACCACCGGCAGGCTGGACATCCGGCTCGGCAGGCGCCCGCCGGTCACCGACCTGACCTACGCGAGCGCGTGCGGGATCGCGAACGGCGGCGGCGGGATTGTGGCGCAGTACGACCAAGGCAGGCAACGCACCTCGCGGGTGCGGGTGTTCGACCCGGCCGGGTCGGTGATCCATCGGGTCGACTCGATGGGGGAGGTCCCGATCATCGCCGACCCGGCCACCCCGCGGGTCGCCTACCTCATCGGCGACGAGCTGACCGAGATCGACGCGGTGACCGGCGACCGGCGCCGGACCCTCACCGGCGTCGAGTCGGCCAGGTACGACACAACAGGGGCATTGGTCGTGTGGCGGACGGAAGGCGGGATCGCATGGCTCTGAGCGGCAGCGGCATCTCGTGGCTATGACTGGGTCCGGCTGACCTTCGCGGCGACGGCGGCCCGGGAGGTGACGCCGAGTTTGGCGAAGGTCTGGGCGAGGTGCATCTCGACCGTTTTCGTTGTGACGTCGAGGTGACGGGCTATCTCGCGGTTGGTGAGGCCTTGGGCGACGAGGTCGGCGACCATGCGTTGCCGCCGGGTCAGGGCCGCCACGCCGTCGTCGGCGACCTTGGGCGCGGGGCTCAGCGCGTCGAGGCGGCGTTGTTCGCGGCGGGCCAGCTTGGCCAGGTCGACGGCCCCGCACTCGCCGAGCAGCACCTGGGCCTGGCGGAGCTGATCACGATCCGCGGCGACCATGCCGGCCAGCAGGTGCGACCGGCCCGCGTCGGCCTTGCAGCCCACCTTGCCGAACTCCACAGCGGCCTGCCGGGCGAGCGAGGCGCACTCGGCAGGCTTCCCTTGCACCGCAAGGACCTGGGCCCGGCTCAGCAACGCCAGCGCGTGGTGCCCGGCCAGCCCGAGCCGTTCGGCCGACGCCTCGATCCGGCCGACCCACTCCCAGGCCTTGTCGATGTTGCCCTGGGCGAGGTCGGCCCGGACCAGGCCTTCCCACCAGGACACCCGGTTCCACGGGTCGATCGCGGGCAGGTCCGGCCCGCCGAAGGTGTCCAGGATCGTCTGCACGCAGTCCTCGCGTTCGCCGGAGGCCAGCCGGGCGCGAGCGAGCATTGCCTGCGCCAGGGCGCTGAACCAGCTCTCCACGTCCTCCGCGGCGGCCACGGCCTGCTTGCCCGCCTGGATGGCCAACGGCAGATCGCCCACCCACACGGCGATCCACGACAGCGACGCCTGCGCCATGGTGATCAGCTCGGCACTGGCCGACAGGTGCGCCAGGTCGAGCGCTTCCTCCGCGTGCGCAAGCGCTTCCGGCATCCGGCCCAGCCACCGCAACGCCGAGACCAGGCAGCAGTGCAGGAACGGCAACAGGTGCAGCGACCCGTTCGCCAGCCCCAGCGCCCTGGTCAAGTGCCGCACCGCATCCTGGTAGCGCTCGAAGTAGATCTCGTTCCAGCCCAGCCACAACGCCGCGTCCAGCCGGGACGCGAACTCGCCGTCGGACATCCCGTCGACCAGCAGGGCCGCTTCGTCCAGCAACCGGGCCGACGCGGCGACGTCCCCGGCCGAGTACCGGTCCATCGCCAGGAACCCCAACGCGGTCGCCTGACTCGGCCGGTCGCCCTCCCGCCGCGCCGACTCCAACGCCCGCCGAGCCCATTCCCGGTTCTCGTCGAACGAACCGCGCATCAGGCCGCCGGTGGACAGCTCGAGCATCAACGCCGTGGTCTCACCCGAAGCCAACTCCCGCAACACCAACGCACGCGCCGCCGCGTGCCGGCCGAGCAACCGTTCGACCATCGCGCAGAACGCCACGACTCGCGCCCGCTGGGCCGGGTCGGTCAGGTCGCCCAGCAACAGGTGCGCGGTCGCGCGGCTCGCGTGCAGCTGCCCGGCCAGGCATTGCGCCTCGGCGAGGTCGAGCAGCAGGTCCTGCCGCTCGGGCGCGAGCCGGACCGCCGCGGTGAGCCAGTGCGCGGCCTCGGAAGGCGCGCTGCGCATGACCTTCCGCGCACCCTCGAGGAGAACCTCCACCGACTCGAGGTCCCCGGGCTGCGCGAAACACTCCACATGCCGGGCGCGTTCGGTCGCGGGTGCGTCGGTCAAAGCCGCGGCCACCCGGGTGTGCGCGCCGATCCGCCAGCCCGCGTCGGCCGACTCGTACGCCAGGTGGCGCAGCATCGGATGCCGGAAGCTGAACGACCGCCCCGAAGCCCGGACGAGGTCACGCGAGACAAGCGTGTCGACGCAGGCCAACGCGTCCGAAGTGGACATTCCGGCGGCCGTCGCGGCCAGGCCGGCGTCGAACGGGTCACCGGCCACCGCGGCCGCCCAGGTGAACCTGAGCTCCGCTGTGGACAGTCCGGCGAACTCGGCCAGCAGCGCCTGATGGCCATCGCCCGAGCCGCCCGTCCTGGCCAAAGCCTGGAGGTACAACGGGTTCCCGCCGCTCTCCTCGTACAGCGCCGCGCTGACGTGCGCGCCCAGCAGCAGCGCGCATTCCGAGTGGCTGAGCGGCCCGACGTCCAGCTTCATCGTGACCCGCCCGTTCAGCGCCGCATGCAGCTGCGGCGGCGCCTGGCGGGCCCGGTACGACACGGCGACGACCAGGGGAGCACGAGGCGGCCGTCGAAGCAGGTACGCCAGCAGCTCGATGGACGCCAAGTCCGCCCAGTGCATGTCGTCGAGGCACAGCACGAGCCCGGCCGGGGTCGCCAGCGACTCCACCGCCGAGCGCACCGCGCGGTGCAGCCGGTCGCGGGTGCCGTCCAGCGGGAGGTCGTCGATGGCGTCGGTGAACACGCCGAAGCTGTTGGTGTGCTCGAACTCCGTGGCCCGGCCCCGGCGGACCAGAGGGCCGTCGGCGCGCTCGGCCAGCAGGTCCAGCAGCCGGGTCTTGCCGATGCCGGGGTCCCCGGTGATCTCCAGGACGGTCAGGTCGTGCCAGCCGAGCCGGCCGGTCAGTTGCGCGATCAGTTCACGTTCGGCGGCCCGGCCGACAAACGGACGCCGGCTCTCGAAAGCCATGCCGCACGGTAGCGACCCACGGCTACCGTCCGACACAACCGTTCGGCTGGTTGTGCGGCGCGATTTCCGCGGTAGACGGCCCAGTCACTCAGCGGATGATGTGCTGACCCTCTTACGTGCCAACCGTTCCGCGGTGGGCCAGCGCACGTTCGTGGCCCAGCCGAACCGTTCGAACAGCCAGATGGTCCGCGCGGCGATGTCGATCTGTCCACGCAGGACACCGTGCCGCGCGCAGGTCGGGTCGGCGTGGTGCGAGTTGTGCCACGACTCGCCCATCGACAGGATCGCCAGCGGCCAGAAGTTCGCGGCCCGGTCGCGGCTGGCGAACGGGCGCGAGCCGACCATGTGGCAGATCGAGTTCACCGACCAGGTCACGTGGTGCAGCAACGCGATCCGCACCAACCCGGCCCAGAAGAACGCGGTCAGCGCGCCCCACCAGGACCAGCTGATCAGCCCGCCGAGCACCGCGGGCAGCACGAGGCTGCCGGCCGTCCACACCCCGAACAGCCTGCTGACGATCCGGATGTCCTTGTCCCGCAGCAGGTCCGGCGCGAACCGCTGGTAGTTGGTGACGTCCCGGGAGAACATCCAGCCCATGTGCGCGTGCCAGAAGCCCTTGGCCAGCGCGGCCGGGGAGGTGCCGAACAGCCAGGGGGAGTGCGGGTCACCCTCGCGGTCGGCGTACGCGTGGTGCCGCCGGTGGCTGGCCACCCAGAAGATGATCGAGCCCTGCACGGCGAAGCTGCCCGCGATACCCAGCGCGATCCGCAGCGGCCGGTTCGCCTTGAACGCGCCGTGCGTGAAGTAACGGTGATAGCCGACGGTCACGCCCAAGGTGGCGAGCACGTAAAGCACGGCTGTCAGGATGACGTCGAGCCAGGTGAGTCCCCAGCCCCACACGAACGGCACGGCCCCGACCAGTGCCAAGAACGGCACGAGCAGGAACACCTTGAGCGTGACCTGCTGGGCGAGCGTGCGTCGCTCCTGCAGCAGGGGCAGTGGACCGGCGGCGGTAGTCGTCGTCACACCCTCGACGATAAGCGCTGCCGATGACGCCCGGATGGTCTCAGGGCGACGTGGTGACGAACTGCTCGTTGTGGACAGGCTCCACAGTGTCACCGGGGACTGGACCGCGGTCACGGGCCGAGACCCACAGCCCGGCGGTGGCGACCGTGACGAGCATGGCGCCGAACACGTGCGTGACCACCAGGACGCTGGGCACGCCGGTGAAGAACTGGACGAACCCGATCGTGCCCTGCGCCAGGACGGCGGCGATGAGCAGCCCGTAGCGCTTCCAGATGTCCCGCGCCGCCGGTCCCCGGTAGAGCACGTACCCGACCACGGCCAGCAGGGCGAGGAACGTGTACAGGATGGCCGCGTGCACGTGCGCCAGGACCTCCACGGACAGCCCCAGGCGCGGGGTGTTCGCGTCGCCCGCGTGCGGCCCGGCGCCGGTGACCATCGTGCCCGCGATCATCAGCAGGATCAGCAGGCCGGTCTGCAGGACCAGCAGCTTGGGCACCAGCGGGTTCGTGCGGGGGCGGGCCGGTTCGTCGCCTTCCCGCAGCGACTTGACCAGCATCACCGCGAACCAGGTGAGGATCGGCGAGACGACGAAGTGGAACGCTACCGTCCACCACAGCAGGCCCGCCTTGACCGTGATGCCGCCGATGACGGCCTGCGCGAACACGCCGCCGAGCATGGACGCCGACAGCCACATCACCCGGGAGCGCCGGGGCCGGGCGAACCAGGCGGCGAGCACGCACAGCCCGCCGATCACGCCGACGCCGCCGGACAGCAGCCGGTTGCCGAACTCGATCCACTGGTGCACCGAGCTCAGCTCGGGGTGCTCGACCGGGACCATGCTGCCGGGCAGGCAGTTCGGCCACTGCGTGCAGCCCAGCCCGGACCCGGTGACGCGCACGATCGACCCGGTGACCGCGATGACCACGTTGGCGACCACGGCGGCGATCGCGATCGGGCGGTGCCACTGGATGAGCCGCGACTTCAGCGTTTCGAGCACCGACCGATGGTAGGACGGCGTCGCTGAGAGCGATCGGTCAGGTCAGGCGGGTTGTGCGCCCCGCCACCACACTCGCGGCGACACCCCACACGAGCAGTACCAGGAACGGCTGCACACCGGGGCCTGCGCCGTTCAACGCCTGCTGCATGCCCTCGGTGAGCGCACCGGACGGCAGCAGCTCGACGACCCGCGCGATCCCGTCGGGCATGGAGCTCGCCGGGACGATGATCCCGCCGGCGAGCAGCAGCACGAACCAGATGATGTTGGCCAGCGCCAGCACGATCTCGGCCTTCAACGTGCCGCCGAGCAGCACGCCCAGCGCGCCGAACGCCAGCGCGCCCACGATCGCGAGCAGAACCGTCCACAGTAGACCAGCCAGGCCCGGCGCCCAGCCCAGGATCGCGGCGACCACGCCCAGCACGACGAGCTGGATGATCACCACGGCCAGCCCGGCCGCGACCCGTCCGGCGACCAGCAGCCACCTGGGCAGCGCGGTCGCGGCGAGCCGTTTGAGCACGCCGTAGCGCCGGTCGAAGCCGAGCGCGATGGCCTGCCCGGTGAACGCGCTGGACATCACCGCGAGCGCGAAAACCCTGGGCACGACCTGGTCCACCCGCGGGTCGGGCATGGAGATGATCTTGATCAGGGTGAGGCCGACCAGCAGGGCGACCGGGATGAGCAGGGTGAGCAGGATCTGCTCACCGTTGCGCAGGGTCAGCTTGATCTCGGTGCCCGCGTGGGTGACGAGCATCCGCGCCTTGCTCCCGGCGCCGGGTGCCGGGGCGAACGTGCCCGCGGGGAACCGGACATCCATGACGGTCAACGCAGCTCCCGTCCGGTGAGTTCGAGGAAGACGTCTTCCAGGCTGCGACGGCCCACGTGCAGCTCCTCGGCGAGCACGCCCTGCTGCGCGCACCACGCCGTCACAGTCGACACTACCTGGGGGTCTACCCGCCCAGTGACGACGTATGTGCCCAACGCGGCCTCCGTCACGTGACACCCCTCCGGCAGCGCGGCGGTGAGCAGCGATGTGTCCAGCCCGCCCCGGGCCTTGAACCGCAGCTGCTGACAGTCGGGGTCCTCCGTGGTGAGCTGCGCGGGACTGCCCTCGGCCACGACATGCCCGTGGTCGACGATCACCACATGGTCGGCGAGCGTCTCGGCCTCTTCCATGAGGTGAGTGGTGAGCAGCACGCTGACCCCATCGGTCCGCAACGCGCTGACGAGGTCCCACACGAGCCGCCGGGCCTGCGGGTCCATCCCGGACGTCGGTTCGTCGAGGAACACCAGCTCAGGCCGCGAAACGAGCGCACACGCAAGCGAGAGCCGCTGCTGCTGCCCACCCGACAACCGCTTGTACGGAGTCTTCTCGGCGTTGTTGAGGCCCAGAACGTCCAGCAACCACGCCGGCTTGAGCGGGTTCTTCGCACACGACGCGACGAGGTCGAGCATCTCCCCGGCCCGAATCCCCGGGTAAGCCCCACCCCCCTGAGGCATCACCCCGATCCGGGGCCGCAACAGATCCCCCTGAGTCCGCGGATCGAGCCCGAGCACCCGAACACTCCCGGCGTCAGGCCGGATGAACCCCTCGCACACCTCAACGGTCGTGGTCTTGCCCGCCCCGTTGGGCCCGAGCAACGCGAGCACATTCCCCGCCGCCAGCCTCAGCTCGAGCCCGTCCACCGCCGTGGTCGAGCCATACCGCTTGACCAGCCCCGACACCTCGACCGCGGACACACTCACGTCCGCAGCCTAGGACCTCCACCCCACACCCCGCCCAACCCCCTCACCCCCGAGCGACCCAAGTCACCACCACAGACCACCATCCACCCCATGAACCTCCCGAGGACCTCGTCGAGCGCCTGCCGGGCACCGTCCAGGCGGTGGAGGTGGGGGAGATCGACCTGCGTCGGGCTCAGGCGATGCGGATGCGGTGAGGGTGGAGCGGCGGGTGCTGGCTCATGGCAGGCGTGCCAGTCATGGCCGGTTCCGCCAGGCGATCCGGTATCACGTGATCAAGGCCGATCCGGCGGCCGCGGAGGCTCGGCGCACCAAGGCGAGGGCCGGTATGCCCCGCACAACCTGGTGAGGGAGCGCAGCACCTGGAGTCTCGCCCAGCCCACGCCGGGCACCTTGAGATTCCCCAGCCCTACGGGCCGCACGTACATCACCACCGCAGACCCCTACCCCGAACCCGAGGCAACCTGACCAACAAGCGCCCCTCGGGGCGCAAGCCCTCCCTAAGGCCCAGGTAGGCACGTGCCCCAACCAGGCCCTACATCAACGCGGCCAACGCCCCTCAAGGTTGCGCATCAACGTCGTAAGCATCTCGCACGCAACACACGCCCGACGGCGAGTGGCTTGCGGTGCATCGAGCTCACGCGGCTGCGCTGAAGGCGACGAAGCTGGTGGTGATGAAGCTGGCGGCGACGCGGGGACGGTGCGAGTGCGTTGAACAGTCCGAGGCCGCGCCGGAGGCGGCACAGGAACCAAGGCAGTCACAGTCCTCGAAACGGTGACAGTGGACGCAACCGGAGCCTGAACGCTGGGAGCCGGTGGTTGCAGAACCGGCTGGGGCCCAGCAACAGCGGCCGCCTGAGCGGCTTCCTGAGTGACCCGGGGCTCCCCAGTGAACGCGACGATCGCGAGCCCAGCAGCGGCAGCGGCGCCAACGACAGCCAGCACCCCGCGCCGACGCGACCAGGAACCCGACCCGACCCGATCACGGCCGGACCGCTTCGCAGAACGCAGAGACTCGTCCGCCGCGGCGATCAACGCCGCAAGGTCCAGCAACCCGGCAGCGACACCAATCGAAACAGAAATCCCGGAAAGAGTCCTCTCCCCGGCAAAAACCCGCATCCCGCGAACACCAAC
This sequence comes from Actinocrispum sp. NPDC049592, assembly GCF_040675465.1. NCBI lineage: Bacteria > Bacillati > Actinomycetota > Actinomycetes > Pseudonocardiales > Pseudonocardiaceae > Actinocrispum > Actinocrispum sp. NPDC049592. The sequence continues at coordinate 466,593 of NZ_JBFAPA010000002.1, forward strand.
GCGAATCCGTTCAGCAACCCCCATCGCCTCCGAAAGCGAGGTCCCCGGCAAAAGCACCAGGAACTCATCCCCACCATGCCCGCCATACCTCCCCAGCAGATCACCCTTTCGTGTAGTCGCCCGAAGCGTGTCCGCCACCGCCTTCAGCACAGCATCGCCCGCCGGATGCCCATACCTGTCGTTGACGCGCTTGAAGTTGTCCAGGTCCACCACCAGCAACGCGGCGCCGTCGAGCAGCTCAGCCGCCTGCTCGTCCCAGCCCCACCTGTCCAGCAGCAGCGTGAGGCGGTCGGTCGCCCACGGGCTGTGTGGCCCTCCACATGAAGCGCAGCTCACCGGGTCTCTCCCTTCGGGGAAGGCAGAGACTAGCGCCCTTCAGGCTTTCGCGCGCTTCACGATCGGGACGCGGCGGTGCACGAAGTAGAGCATGACCAACAACACAACTATCGCCGCTACATAAGCGAGAACCGCGACATAGTTGCGACCTGCGAAAGTGCCGCCGGTGGGCGGCAGCAGGCAGGCTGCGAATGCAGATCCGACCGTCGCCAACGTCCGGAATCGTTTCGTCCCGGCCAACGACGCGGCCAGGGGAATGGCTGCGAACAACAAATACCAGGGCTGCATCGCGGGGTGCAGAATCAGCCACGCCGCGAGCGACGCACCCAGCCCGGTCATGACACTCCGCCGCCCCTGCAGGCACGTCCACAGCAGCCACACCGTGATCACAGCCGCGGTCGCGTACCCCAGCAGGGTGAACACCTCAAGCACAGCGGTGGTGTGGTTGCCCAGTCCGAGGGTGATGCCCAGGACCCCGCCCAGGTTGCCCAGCTCGGACACCGGCGACATCCAGCTACGCACCAGGCTCGGCGTGCCCAACGCACCCACCCAGCCATAACCGAGCCCCGTGCCGTAGCAAGCGGCGGTCATCGTCACAGCCGCCGTCGCGAAGAACAGCGCGCCCACGCCAAGGAACCGAGGGATCCCGCCGCCCCATCTCCGAGCGACTTGCACGCCGACAAAAGCCGCCGCCACCAGCGCCGGCAGTTTCACCGCCGCGCCCAGCGTGATCACCGCGACGCCGAGCAGGACGAACGTCCACTCCTTGCGCGGCGACGCCAGCGGTGGCGCCCCGGGTTTGGGGAGGTAGCGCAGCGCGATCTCGAACCCGGCCATCATCAGCCCGATCGCGAGGCTCTCGTTGTGCACCCCGGCGACCAGGTGGAACAGCACCAGCGGGTTCAACGCGCCGAACCACAACGCGGTCACCGGCTGCACCCCGAACCGCTTCGCCAACCGCGGCAACGCCCACACGAACAACGCGACGCCAGCCAGAGCCAGCAACCGCTGGGTCAGCACCCCGGTGACAACGTGGTTGCCGGTCACGGAGTTGAGTAAATGGCCGAGCCACAGGAAGAGGGGCCCATACGGCGCCGGGGTGTCGCGCCACATGTTCGACACGCCACGGGTGAGCGGGTCGTCCTGGCCGAGCGCCTGCCCCGGGCCGAGCATGTAGGGATCCAGGCCCTTGGACACGATCGAGCTCTGCGCCAGGTAGCTGTAGACGTCCTTGCTGAACAGCGGCGGGATGAACATCAGCGGCACGGCCCACATCAGCAGCGTCCGGTTGAGCTGGCTGAGGCTCATCAGCCGGGCCCTGGCCGGCCGCGCGAACCGGCCGAGCAGCACCCAGCCGGAGATGACCATGCCCATACCCAGCAGGGCGACCGCGAGCGAGACCCCCGGGATCCGGGCGAACAGGCCGATCACCGGCACGCTGGGCAGCGGGTTGTACACCGGGGCCGCGCCGGCGCCGAGCGAGCCGAAGGCGATGAGCAGCGCGCCCATGGTGCCCCACCGCCGGACCAGGTCCAGCTGGCGGCAGTCCTTCCTGTCCAGCGGCGCCGAGGCAGGCGGAACGGGCACGACGTCGACGGGCACCGGATCGCTCACCACCACCTGCGCAGACTATCGAGAACCTCGGCCGGCCATGTCGGCAACCGAACGAGAACCGCTCAGCTCACGCAGAACCAGCCTCGTGTCGGTCTCGATCACGTTGTAGTCGCGCGGCAACGCCATGACGACCTCGTCCAGTTCGGCCACATCGCGGCACGCCACCGTCAGCGTGTAGTCCCAACGGCCCGTGACGTGAACACCACTCAGTACACACGGGTGGGTCATCAACCGCTGTTCAAGCGAGGCGTGATCGGGACCCGGCCGCAGACGGACGTCGATCAGCGCCCGCAGCGGGCGGCCGAGCGCGGCCGGGGACAGTTCCGCGCGGTAGCCCGTGATCACGCCGGTCTCCTGCAGGCGGCGGACGCGTTCGGCGGTCGCGGTCGGGCTGAGCCGGACCCGGTCGGCCAGGTCGCGGAAGCTGACCCGGCCGTCACGCACCAGCTCGCCGAGGATAATCCGGTCGATCTCGTCCATGGCTTGATTATGTAGTGTTAACTCGGCTGTTGCGCGCTGGAAAACGCTGCCAACTGCGGCAGGCTCGCCCGTAGTCTCAGTGCATGACCGGAAGAGCCGAGAAGTCCGAGGGATACGTCGCCCGCACCAGGCCGGTCGTGCCGCCGATCTACCAGTCGGCCACGTTCTACCTGGACGACCTGGCCTACAAGGACATCCAGCAGAACGGCGGGCTGACCGAGCACTGGTACAGCCGGTTCGCCAACCCGACCGTGGACGCGGCCGCCGCCGAGATCGCCCTGCTGGAGGGGGCGGAGGCGGCGATGATGACGTCCTCCGGGATGGCCGCCATCGCCACCACCCTGGTGACCCTGCTGCAGTCCGGCCGCCGGATCGTGGCCGCCCGCCAGGTCTACGGCGACACCCGTGACCTGCTCGTCCGTGACCTGCCCGCGCTCGGCTTCGACGTCGCCGTGGTCGACTCGGCGGACCTGGACGCGTGGGCCGAGGCGATCACACCGGGCACCGCGATCGTCTACGCCGAGACCCTGTCCAACCCTCAGCTGGAACTGACGAACCTGCCCGTGTTAGCCGACCTCGCGCACAAGGCCGGCGCGAAGCTGGTGGTGGACAACACGTTCGCGACCCCCTACACGGTGAACCCGTTGCGGCTGGGCGCGGACATCGTGGTGCACTCGGCGACGAAGTTCCTCAGCGGCCACTCGGACGTGATCGCCGGGGTGGTGGTGTCCGACCGCGAGACCGTCACCGAGATCCAGCGCCGGATGATCACCTTCGGCGGCTGCCTCGACCCGCACGCGGCTTTCCTGGTCTGGCGCGGACTGCAGACGTTCGACGTCCGCCTCGAACGCTCCTCGGCGACCGCTTTGAAGCTGGCGCAACGGCTTCAGGACCATCCCGGGGTCGAGTCCGTGCGCTACCCGGGTCTGGCGGGCTACGAAGGGCCGGCGGATGTGCTGAAGCCGGGGCGAAGTGGCGCGATGGTGGCGTTCACGGTCCGCGGTGGCAACGACCGTGCGCTCAAGGTGATGCGGCGGCTGACCATCGCCTCCGAGGCGACCAGCCTGGGCGGGGTGGAGACCCTGGTGAGCACCCCGTTCAACTCCTCGCACTTCTCCCTGAGCCCACAGGAGCTGGCGGCCGCGCGCATCGACGAGGGGATGCTGCGCTTCTCCTGCGGACTGGAGGATGCCGAGGACCTGATCAGCGACGTCGAACGGGCGCTGGACGAGACCTCAGCCGGCTGACGGGGTTTCCAGCAGCGCGGGCACGTCCAGCCGGCCGCCCGCGGCCTCGAACTCCGCGCGCACGGCGGCCCGCAGGTCGGCGTCGGTGAGGAAGTCCAACGCCGTCAAGGCAAGCGCGATGGCGCCGTGCACGACCGCTTCGTCCGCACGCTTCGCGGCGGCGTAGCGGGTGAACTCGGCGGTGTGCATGGCCGTTCCCTCCGGCGCGATCGCCAGCGTGGGGTGGATCGACGGCACGCGCAGGCTGATGTTGCCCAGATCGGTCGACCCAAGCGTGCGGTCGGCCGGGGTGACCGGGATGCCGCGGTCGCGCAGGTGCTTGCCGAACCGCGCGGCCAGTGGGCCGTTGCTGCGCACCGGAAGGCACGGCGGGATCTTGTCCCAGGTGGCCTCCAGGCGGGTCTCGGTCATCAGCGCGGCGCCCTCGAGGATCCGGTGCACCCGTCTGCTGAGGTCCACAAGGGACTGTGGGTCGGCCGAACGGAGCAGGAACCGGCCGCTGGCCCGGATCGGCACGACGTTGGCCACGTGGCCGCCCTCGCTGATGATCCCGTGCACCCGCTCGTCCGGTTCGATGTGCTGGCGCAACGCGGCGATCCCTTGGTACGCGGCCACCATCGCGTCCAGCGCGTTGCGGCCGTGCTGCGGGTCGGCGGCGGCGTGTGCGGCGGTGCCGTGGTAGGTCACCTCGACCGAGCGCAGGCCGGAGTTGGTGGCGTTGGCGATGGTCTGGCTGGACGGGTGCAGCATCACCACCGCGTCCAGATCGTCGAAGGCGCCGGTCTGCGCCATGATCTCCTTGCCGGAGCCGTTCTCCTCGGCCGGTGTCCCGTAGAGCACGACAGTGCCGTGTGCCACTTCGGCCAGCCCGAGGAACGCGCCAACGGCGGTGGCGCAGATGATGTTGTGGCCACAGCCGTGCCCGATGTCCGGCAGGGCGTCGTACTGCGCCAGGACGCCGATGCGTGGGCCATCCGTACCAATGGTGGCCTGCAACGCCGTCGGCAGGCCGTAGCAGCCGATCTCGGCCTCGATCCCGTGCGCGGCCAGGGTTTCGGCGACCGCGGCGACGGACAGCTTCTCGTCGAACCCGAGCTCGCCCGCCGCGTGCACGCGGTGGCTGAGCCCGATCAGGGTGGGGGACAGTCGTTCTATGCGTGCGGAGACGCTTTCGTGCATCAAAGTACCTTCGCCGGGAATGCCTTGCTTGGGGTGTCCCTGTTCGATGACCTTGCCCTCGTGGATGAACACCCCGGTCGAGGAGGTTGAGCGCCTTCCCGGTGGCGGCCGCCTTGGTCCGTCTCTTCACCTTCATGGGCGCGAGCGTCACGTTCTCCAGGGCCGTCATGTGTCCGAACAGGGTGAACTGCTGGAACACCATACCGATCTTGGACCGCCGCTCGGTGATCACCTTCGGCGGCGCATCACGGGTCCAAAGTGGACCTGTAGGTGCCGTCGGCGAGGAGCGCGTTGATGGCCGCGGCGATCGCGTCGGCCGGTTGCGTGTCGTCCTCCCTGCAAGAGCACCCTGGAAGGTAACCCGGGAGCCACAGCAGCCCCACGGGTCACACCAGTCACAGCTAGGTAAGGCTGGCCTTGCATGACTCGGGTCACGGTCGACCCTCGTTGAGCTGAGTCCGGGCAATTAGGTAACATCAATGTTGTGAAAAACACTGGACCTGCTCAGCAGCCGGTCGACGGGCCTACCAGGCTCGCCGTCGCCCGTCTGCTGCTCGAGCAGGGGCCGGTGAGCGCGGTGTCCGTGGCCGAGCAGCTGGAGCTCAGCGTGCCGGCGGTCCGTCGTCACCTGGACGCGCTGCTCGCGGACAACCAAGCCTGCACGAGGGAGGCCCCGCAGATCAAAAGCCGGGGCCGTGGCCGGCCGGCGAAGCTCTTCCTCCTCACCGAGGCGGGGCGCGCGCGGTTCGGGCACGCCTACGACGACCTCGCCGTGGCGGCGATCCGGTTCCTCGCCGAGACCGGCGGGGAGGCGGCCGTGAAGGCCTTCGCGGAGCGACGGGTCAGGACGCTCGTCGATCCACATCGGACCGCCGTGGGCGCCGCGGACTCCCCGCAGGAGAAGGCCGAGGCCCTCGCCACCGCGCTGACCCGTGAGGGCTACGCTGCCTCGACTCGTAAGGTCGGGGCGGGAGAACAGCTGTGCCAGCACCACTGTCCGGTGGCGCATGTCGCGGCCGAGTTCCCCCAGCTGTGCGAGGTCGAGACGGCGGCGTTCGCCGACCTGCTCGGCACCCACGTGCAGCGGCTGGCGACCATCGCACGCGGTGACGCCGCGTGTACGACGCACATACCGGTGGAGCCTTATTCCACCCCTCAGGCTGCTGAAGGCCCACCGATCCCGGATGGAGGGAAGCCCGCATGACTGCCGCTGCCGAGCAGCGCACACCCACCACAGAGCCGCTTTCCCAGGAAGAGACTCTCGCCACCCTCGGCCGTTACGAATACGGCTGGGCGGACAGCGATGTGGCCGGTGCCAGCGCTCGCCGTGGCCTGAACGAGGACGTCGTTCGGGACATCTCCGCCAAGAAGGGCGAGCCGGAGTGGATGCTGGAGAGCCGCCTCAAGGGGCTGCAGCTCTTCGACCGCAAGCCGATGCCCAACTGGGGCGCGGACCTGTCGGGCATCAACTTCGACACCATCAAGTACTTCGTGCGCTCGACCGAGAAGCAGGCCGCCTCGTGGGAGGACCTGCCCGAGGACATCAAGAACACCTACGACAAGCTCGGCATCCCCGAGGCGGAGAAGCAGCGCCTCGTCGCCGGTGTCGCGGCGCAGTACGAGTCCGAGGTCGTCTACCACCAGATCCGCGAGGACCTGGAGGAGAAGGGCGTCATCTTCCTGGACACCGACACCGCGCTCAAGCAGCACCCGGAGCTGTTCAAGGAGTACTACGGCTCGGTCATCCCGCACGGTGACAACAAGTTCTCCGCGCTCAACGGCGCGGTCTGGTCCGGCGGCTCGTTCATCTACGTGCCGAAGGGCGTGCACGTCGACATCCCGCTGCAGGCCTACTTCCGGATCAACACCGAGAACATGGGCCAGTTCGAGCGGACGCTGATCATCGTCGACGAGGACGCCTACGTGCACTACGTCGAGGGCTGCACGGCGCCGATCTACTCGTCCGACTCGCTGCACTCCGCGGTCGTCGAGATCATCGTCAAGAAGGGCGGCCGCTGCCGCTACACGACCATCCAGAACTGGTCGAACAACGTCTACAACCTGGTCACCAAGCGCGCCAAGGCCGAAGAGGGCGCGACCATGGAGTGGATCGACGGCAACATCGGCTCCAAGGTCACCATGAAGTACCCGTCGGTGTTCCTGATGGGCGAGCACGCCAAGGGCGAGGTCCTCTCGATCGCGTTCGCGGGCGAGGGCCAGCACCAGGACGCCGGCGCCAAGATGGTGCACATGGCGCCGCACACCTCGTCGACCATCGTGTCGAAGTCGGTCGCCCGCGGCGGTGGCCGTACCTCGTACCGCGGCCTGGTCCAGGTGAACAAGCGGGCGCACCACTCGAAGTCCACGGTGAAGTGCGACGCGCTGCTGGTCGACACGATCTCCCGGTCGGACACCTACCCGTACGTGGACATCCGTGAGGACGACGTCCAGATGGGCCACGAGGCGACCGTCTCGAAGGTCAGCGAGGACCAGCTGTTCTACCTGATGTCCCGCGGTCTCACCGAGGACGAGGCGATGGCGATGGTCGTGCGCGGCTTCGTCGAGCCGATCGCCCGTGAGCTGCCAATGGAATACGCGCTCGAGCTGAACCGCCTGATCGAGCTGCAGATGGAAGGGGCCGTCGGCTGACATGGCGGAGCTAGTCAAGGAGCACTCACACGGCGTGGGTGCCGTGGTACCGGCCGCCTCCAGGGCCGCCCAGTTCGCGTCGTTCGACGTGGACGCGTTCGAGGTGCCCGGTGGCCGTGAGGAGATCTGGCGCTTCACCCCGATGAAGCGGCTGCGCAACCTGCACAGCGGCGCCGTCGCCGACGGACAGGCCACTGTGGACGTTGCCGCGCCCGCTGAGGTCGTCGTGGAGACCGTCCAGCGCGGTGACGATCGTCTTGGTACCGCTGGGACTCCGGACGACCGGATCGCGGCGCAGGCCTGGTCGTCCTTTGTGGATGCCACCGTGGTGACGTTCCCGAAGGAGACCCGCCCGCAGACCACGACCATCACGGTCACCGGCCCGGGCGAGGGCAAGACCGCCTACGGGCACCTGCAGGTCCGCGTGGAGCAGTTCGCCGAGGCCGTCGTGGTCATCGACCACCGCGGTTCGGGGACGTACGCCGACAACGCGGAGTTCGTCGTGGGCGACGGCGCGCGGCTGACCGTGGTGTCCGTGCAGGACTGGGCGGACGACGCGGTGCACGTGTCCTCGCACCACAACAAGCTGGGCCGGGACGCGACCCTCAAGCACACCACGATCACCCTCGGCGGCGACCTCGTGCGTCTCTCGCCGACCGTGACCTACGCCGAGCGCGGCGGCGACGCCGAGCTGCTGGGCCTGTACTTCGCCGACGCCGGGCAGCACTTCGAGAACCGGACGTTCGTCGACCACGCGGTGCCCAACTGCAAGTCCAATGTGGTCTACAAGGGCGCGCTGCAGGGCGAGGGCGCGCACACGGTGTGGATCGGCGACGTGCTCATCCGCGCGGCCGCAGAGGGCACCGAGACCTTCGAGCTCAACCGCAACCTGGTGCTCACCGACGGCGCCCGCGCCGACTCGGTGCCCAACCTGGAGATCGAGACCGGCGAGATCGCCGGCGCCGGCCACGCCAGCGCCACCGGCCGGTTCGACGACGAGCAGCTGTTCTACCTGCAGGCCAGGGGAATTCCCGAGGAGCAGGCCCGCCGCCTCGTGGTGCGCGGCTTCTTCCACGAGATCCTGGTCAAGATCGGCGTCCCCGAGCTGCGCGAGCGCCTGGAGGCCGCGATCGAGGCCGAGCTCGAGGCGGTCGGCACATGATGACCAGTCCCGACATGCTTTTTCCCGTGGAGGGACAGTGATCAGAGTGTGCGCACTGTCCGAACTGGACGACAAGAAGCCTCTTGCCGTCGAGGTCGGTGACGTCGCCGTCGTGCTGGTGCGCGAGGGCGACCAGGTGCACGCCCTGCGAGACGAGTGCTCGCACGCTTCGCTGTCGCTGTCCGAGGGCGAGGTCACCCGCAAGGGAATCGAGTGCTGGCTGCACGGTTCGTGTTTCGACCTGCGCACCGGGCAGCCGTCCTCCCCGCCCGCCACCGAACCCGTGGACGTCTACGCGGTTCGCGTCGACGGCGACGACGTGTACGTCGACCCCCCACACACCCTGAACTGACTGCAAGCTAAGGAAAGCAAACGAGCATGGCCACCCTGGAGATCAAGGACCTGCACGTCTCGGTCGTCGCCGACGAGACCGAGAAGGAGATCCTGTCCGGCGTCAACCTGACCATCAAGGCCGGCGAGACGCACGCGATCATGGGCCCCAACGGGTCCGGCAAGTCCACCCTGTCCTACGCCATCGCCGGTCACCCCAAGTACACCGTGACCTCCGGCGAGGTGCTGCTGGACGGCGAGAACGTGCTGGACATGAGCGTCGACGAGCGCGCCCGCGCCGGGCTGTTCCTGGCGATGCAGTACCCGGTCGAGGTGCCCGGCGTGTCCATGTCGAACTTCCTGCGCACCGCGGCCACCGCCGTGCGCGGCGAGGCGCCGAAGCTGCGGACCTGGGTCAAGGAGGTCAAGGGCGCGATGTCCGACCTGGACATCGACCCCGCCTTCGCCGAGCGCAGCGTGAACGAGGGTTTCTCCGGCGGTGAGAAGAAGCGCCACGAGATCCTGCAGCTGGGCCTGCTCAACCCGAAGATCGCGATCCTGGACGAGACGGACTCCGGTCTCGACGTGGACGCGCTGCGCGTGGTGTCCGAGGGTGTGAACCGCTACCGCGCCTCCGGCGAGGCCGGCGTCATGCTGATCACCCACTACACCCGGATCCTGAAGTACATCAAGCCGGACTTCGTGCACGTGTTCGCCGGCGGCAGGATCGTCGAGTCGGGCGGCCCCGAGCTGGCCGACCAGCTCGAGACCGACGGCTACGTGAAGTACACCGGCAAGCGCGAGGAAGCTGTCGCACAGTGACGAACGACGCGTTGGACGTGTCCGCGATCCGCAAGGACTTCCCGATCCTGCAGCGGACGATCCGGGACGGCAAGGCGCTGCACTACGTCGACTCCGGTGCGACGTCGCAGCGCCCCACGCAGGTGCTGGACGCCGAGCGGGAGTTCGTCGAGACGTCCAACGCCGCCGTGCACCGCGGTGCCCACCAGCTCGCCGAAGAAGCCACCGACGCCTACGAGGGCGCGCGGTCCAAGATCGCGGACTTCATCGGCGCGGACACCGGCGAGCTGGTGTTCACCAAGAACGCCACCGAGGGCATCAACCTGGTGGCGTACGCGATGAGCAACGCGTCCGTTTCCGGCCCGGAGGCGCAGCGGTTCCTGCTCGGCCCGGGTGACGAGATCGTCATCACCGAGATGGAGCACCACGCGAACCTCGTTCCGTGGCAACAGCTCGCGCTGCGCACCGGCGCCACCCTGCGCTGGTTCGGCGTGACCGACGAGGGCAGGCTCGACCTGTCCGACATCGACGAGCTGGTCAACGAGCGCACCAAGATCGTGGCGTTCACCCACCAGTCCAATGTGGTCGGCACGGTCAACCCCGTGCCGGTGCTCGCGGAGAAGGCGCAGTCGGTGGGTGCGCTGACCGTGCTGGACGCCTGCCAGTCGGTGCCGCATTCCCGGGTGGACTTCCAGCGGCTGGGCGTGGACTTCGCGGTGTTCAGCGGGCACAAGATGCTCGGCCCCTCGGGGATCGGCGTGCTGTACGGGCGGCGGTCGCTGCTCGAGGCGATGCCGCCGTTCCTGACCGGCGGGTCGATGATCGAGATGGTGCACATGGCGCGGTCCACGTTCGCCCCGCCACCCGCGCGGTTCGAGGCGGGCGTGCCGATGACCTCGCAGGCCGTCGGCCTGGGCGCGGCGGTGGACTACCTGTCGGCCATCGGCATGGACAAGATCGCGGCCCACGAGCACAAGCTCACCGCCGCCGCCCTGACCGGCCTGCAGGAGATCCCCGGCGTGCGCATCGTCGGCCCGGTCTCGACCGAGTCCCGCGGCAGCGCCGTCTCGTTCGTGATCGACGGCGTGCACCCCCACGACGCCGGCCAGGTCCTGGACAGCCACGGCGTCGAGGTCCGCGTCGGGCACCACTGCGCGTGGCCGCTGCACCGCCGGCTGGGAATTCCGGCGAGCATCCGCGCGTCGTTCTATCTGTACAACGACCTGGACGACGTCGCCGCCCTGCTGGACGGGGTGCGCGAGACCAAGCGGTTCTTCGGAGTGTGAGCCGGCATGCAGATGGAGCAGCTGTACCAGGAGATCATCCTGGACCACTACAAGAACCCCCACGGGCGCGGCCTGCGGGACCCCTTCGACGCGGAGTCCTTCCAGGTCAACCCCACCTGCGGGGATGAGGTCACGCTCCGGGTCAAGCTCGACGGCGAGACCGTCGCCGACGTCTCCTACGAAGGCCAGGGCTGCTCGATCAGCCAGGCCTCGACCTCGGTGCTGACCGACCTCGTGGTGGGCCGCAGCGTCGGCGAGGCGTTCAAGACCCTCGACGCGTTCACCGAGCTGATGCAGGGCCGCGGGCAGGTGGAGCCGGACGAGGACGTGCTCGAGGACGGCGTCGCGTTCGCCGGCGTCGCCAAGTATCCGGCGCGCGTGAAGTGTGCTCTGCTTGGGTGGATGGCATTCAAGGACGCGGTGTCGCGAGCGGAGGCGGCTTAGATGGCAGCAGCCTGGCCGGATCACTTGCTGACTCTGGAGGAGTTCGACGCCCTCCCGGAGGACAACACCCGTCGCTACGAACTGCAGGAAGGCGTCCTGATCCAGTCGGCGTTCCCGCCGCGCGTTCGAGTCCCGGACATCGTGGTGGTGCCGGAAGATCCCGCGAACGACACCGTTTCGAGGTTCAACGCGGATCGGGTCCTGCTCGCTGTCGAGGTTATATCGCCTGGTTCGCGAGTGACCGACACAGCGACGAAGCCCGCCGAATACGCTGCGGCGGGTATTCCGCACTACTGGGTGATCGACATCGAGGGAACCTTGTCGCTGACGGCGTACCACTTGGCCGGCGACTTGGGCTACCGGCAGGATCCGCCTGCCACCAAGCGTTTCACGACAGCTGAGCCGTTCCAGCTGGACATCGACTTGACAACGTTGCAACTGTCCCGCCGTGAGTTTGATGGGAGGGTGGACCAGTGACCGAGACCAACGAGGCCGATGTCGTGCGGGGTGCCGCCGGGATGCCCGAGGCCGCGCCGAAGGCGGATGTCGCCGCGATCGACGACATCGAGGAGGCCATGCGGGATGTGGTCGACCCGGAGCTCGGGATCAACGTGGTGGACCTCGGGCTGGTGTACGACATCAAGGTCGAGGACGACAACATCGCGACCATCGACATGACGCTGACGTCGGCGGCGTGCCCGCTGACGGACGTCATCGAGGACCAGACGCGCACCGCGTTGACCGGGGGGCCGGGTGGCGGGATCGTCACCGACTTCCGGATCAACTGGGTGTGGATGCCGCCGTGGGGTCCGGAGAAGATCACCGAGGACGGCCGCGAGCAGCTGCGCGCGCTCGGGTTCACCGTGTGATCCGGTGATCCTGCCCGACATCGTGGCCCCGGGCCTTTCCGTGCTGTTCTGCGGGATCAACCCGGGGCTGCTGTCTGCCCAGCTCGGCCAGCACTTCGCCCGCCCCGGCAACCGGTTCTGGCCCGCGCTGCACCTCTCCGGGTTCACCCCCCGGCAGCTCAAGCCGTCCGAACAACACGAGCTGCTCGGCTACGGCCTGGGCATCACCAACATGGTCGCCCGCCCCACCGCCAGGGCGTCCGAGCTCACCGGCCAGGAATTCGTCCAGGGAGCCGAGATCCTGACCAAGCTGGCCGGGAAGTACCGCCCGCAAACGGTTGCCGTCGTCGGCGTGACCGCCTACCGCGCCGGGTTCGCCCGTCCAAAAGCGACGATCGGCCCCCAGCCGGAAACCCTTGGTCCCAGCAAACTCTGGGTCCTGCCCAACCCCAGCGGCCTGAACGCCCACTACCTGCTGCCCGCTTTGGCCGACGAGTTCCGGAAGTTGCGACTGTCCGTATTAGATTGACCGGCATGTCTGAAGAGCAGTACGAGGAGACGCGGCGGGGCCCGTTCGACCGGTGGTGTGTCCTGATCGAGGAGACCGTCGGCCGCGGTGACTACGCCCGATGGGAACTCACCCAGATCAAGTCGTTCGGCAGCCGCCCCGACGCGCTGGCGGAGGCCGCCACTCTCGCCAAGGGTTACCAACCCGAGAACCCGTCGAAGCCGACCGGCCGCCGGATCTTCCGGACCGGCGAGGACCTGTGGACCGTCCAGGTGCGCGGTGCCAAGGACTTCCATTTCCGGGTGACCGTCGCGAAACCCGAGACGCCCTAGTCCTTGCCCGGGCACTCGGCTTCGAACCAGACCGCGGTCAGGTCCCGGGCCGTGATGGTCATCGAGCCGTTGAGGAACACGAGCTCGTGCGTGCAACCCCCAGCTGCGGGCACGACCTCGTCCACCACCACGCCGCCGTGCCACTGCCGCCACGACTCGCCGGACGCCATGTCGACGGCGAACGCGGTCACGCCGGTGTAGTGGATGGTCAGGTCGTCCTCGTGCTTCCAGCAGTTGTGCTGGAAGTCGAGGTCGATGGACGGCTGCTCGCTGTCGTTGAACAGCACCCCGCGCAGCTTGAGGTCCTTGACGCACCGCTTGCCGACGTAGTCGTAGTGGCCGGGGTCGGTCGCGAACACCCGCGCGCCGTCCGGCAAGTCCCCGGCGAGCGAGGGCAGCCGTTCCAGGTACTCGTCCACGTCGACGGCGGAGTCGCCGGGCGTCACTTTCACGTACCTCACAAGCGGCCTCCCCTTCGCGCCGCTTGATGGTCACACGACCGCGGGAAGCCGACAACGCGATTGCCGGTGCGGGACAATCCGACCGTGAAGATCAGCCTGCCGCCGTGGCCCGCGACCCCGCCAAGCCACGGTTCGGTGATCCTGCGCCAGTACCGCGACGACGACGCGCACCTGGTGCAGGAGATGGGTGAGGACGAGTACATCGCACAGATGGGCGCCCTACCGCCGCACCCCACCACCGAACAGGCCCTCGCGTACATCAACGCGTACCGCCAGTGGGCCGCCGACGGGGTGGGGTTCGGCTTCGCCATCGCCGACAAGACGACCGATCGGGCACTCGGTGAGATCGTGCTGCGGTTGGATCTCGGCATCGGGATCGCGACCACCGGCTACTCCGTGTCCCCGCTGCACCGCCGCAAAGGCGTGGCGACGCAGGCTCTGCGGGCATTGGTCGCGTACGCGTGGACCATTCCGGTGCTGTACCGGATCGAGCTGGAGACCGAACCGTCGAACCACGCCTCGATCCGGGTCGCCGAGTCCGCGGGCTTCCGTCTCCACGGCACCGGCCACCGCGAGATCGGCGGAGCCACTCGTGCGGTGGTGCGGTACGTGCTCAACCGATGAAAACGGTGTGTCACGCGGACTAAGGTTGGGTCATGAGCACTGGGGGCTGGGAAGCATTGATCGAGGCCGCGTTCCGTACGAGTGACTACTCCGAGGCGCGGGTCCTGCTGGAGAAGAACCTCGCCGAGGCCGACGGAGAAGCCGCCGAGGCCACGGCGTCGCACGAGCTGGGGTGGCTGCTGCACTTCGAGGCGCTCGACCGGCTCATCGACGGCGGCGAGGCGGGCGACATCGACGCGGAGGAGGCGCTTTTCCAGCGGGCGCTGACGATCCGGCGGCAACTGGGCGATACCGGTGGGGTGGCGCAGTCGGCGTTCGGGCTTGGGTTGGTGCATCAGGTTTTGCGCCGGGACTGGGGGACGGCGGTGCCGTTGTTCCAGGAGGCGCTGGACCTGGCACAGGACCTGCTGACCAAGTCCGAAGCCCACCGCCACATGGGTTTCTACTACCTGTACGAGGCCAAGCAGCCCGACGAGGCCGTGCGCCACCTGCGGGCCTCCCTGGATCTGCGGCACGAGTACCGCGACGAACGCTGGACTCCCAGCGGCACAATGGCTCTCGGCCAGGCGTACCTCGCCGCCGGGGACAGGGCCGAGGCGATCAAGCTGCTGCGGCAGGCCGTGCAGGAGTCCCGGGACGCCGGTCTGCACCCGCGACGGACCGCGCGGGCCGAACAGACCCTGCGCGAGGCGTTGGAATGAAAGGCCTTTCTGCTGCTCGACGTGGACAGCTCGATGCTCACCCAGCTCGCGGATGAGACCGGTCTGGTGCTGGGGTGGGCGACGACGTGGGAGCACAAGGCGAATCTGTATGTGGGGCCTGCGATCGGGTTCCCGGAGCTGCCGGTGATCGAGTTTGCGGACACCCGGCGGCCAGTGGGCTACTCGATTGCCTTGAGGGCGGCCTTTTCGATGGTGTCCTCGTCCAGTAGCACGTGGTTGGCGGCGGCGCCGAGCGGGATGAAGCAGTCCTCGCTGGTCACGCGGGTGAGCGAGCCTTTGAAGCCCGCGTCGATCAGCGCGGTGAACACCGACTCGGACACGCCACCGGTCCGCCGGGTCTCGTCGACGACCAGCACCTGCCCGGTCGCCGAGGCGTGCTCAACCAAGTCCGCTACTGGCAACGGGTTGAGCCACCGCAGATCCAGCACCCGCACCGAAGGCAGCCGGGACGCCACCCGCAGGCTCATGGGCACACCGTTGGCGAACGACACGATCGTCAACGCCGTCCCCGATCCG
Organism: Actinocrispum sp. NPDC049592; assembly: GCF_040675465.1. Lineage (NCBI taxonomy): Bacteria > Bacillati > Actinomycetota > Actinomycetes > Pseudonocardiales > Pseudonocardiaceae > Actinocrispum > Actinocrispum sp. NPDC049592. The sequence goes on from NZ_JBFAPA010000002.1 coordinate 482,132, forward strand.
TACACCCGGGCCCGCCCGATCGGCGCGGTCACGGGAGTTCCGTCGGCCAGCCAAGCGGAGTCGCCGGGGTGGAGATCCTTGGTGTGGTACAGCGCGATCGGTTCCAGGAACAGGGAAACGCGGCCGTCGGTGCGGGCGGCCGCGGCGCACGTGTGCAGCATCGCGGCGGCGTCGTCGGCGCGGGACGGCGAAGCGATGACCACGCCGGGGATGTCCCGCAGCGCGGCGACGGAGTTGTCGTTGTGGAAGTGGCCGCCGAAGCCCTTCTGGTAGGCGTAGCCGGCGATCCGCACGATCATCGGGTTGCTGAACTGGGTGTTGGAGAAGAACCGCATGGTCGAGGCCTCGCCGCGGATCTGGTCGGCGGCGTTGTGGAAGTAGGCCAGGTACTGGATCTCCGGCACCGGCAGGAACCCGTGCATGCCGGTGCCCAGCGCCATGCCCAGGATGGACTGTTCGTCCAGGACGGTGTCGAACACCCGCGCCGGCCCGAACCGCTTGTGCAGTCCCCGGGTCACGCCGTAGACGCCGCCCTTGCGGGCCACATCCTCGCCGAACACCAGCACGCTGGGATCGGACTCCATCAAAGCGGCCAGTGCCTGGTTCACTCCTTGGGCCAGCGTCCCGGATACCGAGACGGCCGGAGCGTCCACAGGGGACGGACGCAGCGGTGCCATCACTTCCGTGGCACTGGCGAGCTTCGGCCGGGACACTGCCTCCGCGGCGGCTGCCGCGACCTCGTCCTGCTTGGCGGAATACCGGTCCAGAACCTGGGACGGCGTCAGAACCCCATGGGAGACAAGCAACTCGGCCGTCCGTAGGACCGGGTCACGGGCGTAGTCGGCGGTGATCTCGCCCGGTGTCCGGTACGCGCTCTCGACATCCGAGCCGGCGTGGCCCATCAGCCGGACGGTCCGCAGGTGCAGGAAGGCCGGTTGCCGGGACGACCGCACCCAGTCCGCCGCCTCAGCGGCGACGGACAGAACCGACACGATATCGCTGCCGTCGGCGTGGAAGTACCGCATCCCGGACCTCGAGTAGACCGTGGAGATCCAGTCCGGGGGAGTGCGGACGCTGATCCCTATCCCGTTGTCCTCGCAAACGAACAACAACGGCAACGGCAGATGTTGGTGAGCGCAGTGCCGGGCCGCGTTGAACGCGCCAACGGCGGTGGAATGGTTGGCCGAGGCATCGCCGAATCCGCATATCACGATCGATTCCGAAGGCCACGGGGAATCGATTCCGAGCCGGGCCGCGCGTTCGATCCCGAATGCCAGGCCGACCGCCCTGGGCAGGTGGGAGGCGATTGTCGAGGTCAGCGGGATGACCGACAACCCCTGGTGACCCAGTACCTTGTGCCGCCCGCCGGCGATGGGCTCGTCGCGGGCCGCCGCAACCCCTGACATCACGTCGAGTAACGGCGACGAACCCGGCACCATGTTCGCCCGTTGGACGTAGAAGGCACCCGATCGATAGTGCAGCAACGCGGGATCCGTCACCCGCAACACGGCCGCGACACCCGCGCTGCCCTCGTGCCCGGATGACCCGATCGAGTAGAAACCCTGACCCTGCGCACCCAGCCGGCGCGCGGCCAGGTCGAGGTGCCTGCTGCCCAGCTGGGCGTCGAAGATGTCCAGCACGACGGCCGGTAGTGAGTCGTTGGGGCGGCCGGGCCGCAGCGCCGCGACCGCGGCCCGGAAGTGCTCGTCGATCGGTTCGCTCACCAGGTGAGCCTGCCCCGGCCCCGGCCGGGGACGCAATCCCCTGGTTTGTCAAGTAGCGGTTCTGTCAAAAGGGGTGAGGATACTCTTCAGGTGGCGTGAAGGCTGTGTCACAACGTGGAATAGGGGTTGTGAGTACTTTCTCATTCCGTTTCCATGAATATGTCAGGTCCGGAAGGAGGGATGATCATGACGACGATGCACAGGCCGGCCATTGAGGACGAGCCACAGGACCGGGTCGAGTGGGAGCTGCCCGAACAGCTGGACGACGACTACTTCGAGCCGACGATCGTCCGCGGCCGCGAGTAGCCGCACGCCCGCCGGACGGCGACATCGAGGTCGCCCCGCGCAGGCGTGGGCAGCACCGCGGCGACGTGGGCGTCCGGCCGGATGAGCCAAGCCTCGCCAGGCCTCGCGGCCAACGCGGCCGCCAGGTCCCGTGTCATGGGCACGACCCGGACCGGCGGGGGGCACGGCTCGAACACCGGCGAGTTTTCGCTGGTCAGCAGGAGAAAACCGTCCCGAGCGAGGGCGCGCAGGCGGCCGAGCGGGGTCACGACGTCCGGAACGAGCGTCCCAGGTGCTGGGACCGGGAGTTCACCACGTGGTGGCCGGGCTGACAACGGGCGGCTGGGGTCTGGGGTGGTCAAGGGCGACCGCGCGTACCAGAACGGCTCGGCGAGCCTGCCGGAGTCCACTTCGGGGATACGCGCCTCATCGAGCACGGCACGGCGGTACTCCGCCTGCGTGGCGTCCTGGGGGACGAGAAAGCGCATGGTCGCGCTGGTGACATCCAGGTTCTCGAGAGCGGCGGCGTGCCGCTCGTCGTTGTAGGACTCCGGCAAAGCCTCGCCGGCCCAGCCGTTGAGCACGAAGGCGATCTTCCAGGCCGCGTTCTCCGCGTCGGCCACGCCCGAGTTCAGCCCGCGCGCCCCGAACGGCGCATACAGGTGCGCCGCGTCGCCCGCCAGCAGCACCCGGCCGGCTCGCATCCGGCTGGCCACCTGCGAGGAGAACCGGTACACCGACTTCCACTCGATCGTGTAGTCCTTGTCACCGATGATGGCCCGGATGCGTCTGTCCAGGTGGCCACCGGCCTCCTCGGCGGCCAGGTCGTAGTCCCCGGGCACCTGCCAGTCGATCCGGAACGTCGACCCTGGGCACGGGTGGATCAGCACCTGACGCCCCGGGTTCCACGACGGGTCGAAATAGAACCGACGCTCGCTGGCCCAGCCAGGTAGGTCGGTCCGAATGTCGCAGATCAGGAACCGGTCGTCGAAGACCTGGCCGCCGAAGGAAATACCCAGCGACCGGCGCAGCGCCTCGCTGTGCCCGCCCGAGCAGAGCACCACGTAGTCCGCCTCGAATGTCCCCTGCGCGCAGCTGACCGTGCCGGATTCGCTGATTCCGGTGACCTCGTGTCCCCACCGCACATCGATCAGCGGCTGCGCGGCGATCCGTTCGTCCAGGATCTGCTCGGTGCGCGACTGGGAGATGTTGACGAACGGCGGGAATGCGGCGCCGGGCGTTTCCGGCAGCGTGACGGCGAACAGTTCCGCGTCCCGGTGGAACGTCCGGTTGGTCCGCCAGGTGACGCCCTCCTCGGCGATCTGGCGGCCGGCGCCGACCGAGTCCCAGATGTCGAGCACGTCGCGTTGCTGGCAGATCGCCTTGGACCCCACCGGTTCGCGGTGCGGGCGGCGGTCCAGCAGCAGCACCGGGACGCCCCACCGGGCCAGCAACAGCGCACAGGTCTGCCCGACCGGCCCGTTGCCGACCACGATCACCCGGCTCATCGCTGCAGCTGCTCCCACACCTCGCGGTCGCGCTCGGCGGTCCAGATCACCGGACGCTCCACACCGGACAGTTCGTCCCACAGCCGGGACACGTCGAACGGCAGGCAGTGTTCGAAGATCGGCCAGCGGCCGTACTCGTCGGCCAGGGCCGCGTGGCACGCCTCGAACGCGTCCTTGAGCGAACCGCCGCTCTGCTGGGCGGCGCTGACCTCGCGGACCATGACCGTCAGGAAGTGCTTGGTCTGGGCGATCGCGGCCGCGACGGCGTCGGAACCCCTTGCCACCGCGCCCCTTCCGCCGATCAGGGTCTCGGCGCCGAGCGCGGCGATGTTGTCCAAAGTGGACGCCAGCCAGTCGCGGTGGAACGCGTCCCCGGTGTAGAGCGCGGCCTGCGACTCCACTAGATCGCCCGCGAACAGGATCTTCTGATTCGGCAGCCACGCCACGATGTCGCCCTCGGTGTGCCCGCGCCCCAGGTAGCGCAGGCTCAGCTCGCCGCGGTCGCCGCCGAGCGGGATGGTGAGCCGGTCGTTGAACGTCAGCGTCGGCCAGGTCAGCCCGGGGATCGACTCGGGTTGCTTGAACAGCCGGGGCATCCGGCCGAACTCCGACTCCCAGTCCTGCTGCCCCCGTTCGGCGATCAGCATCCGGGTGTTCTCGTGCGCGATGATCACCTCGGCGTCGAACGCGCTGGCCCCCAGCACCCGCACGGCGTGGTAGTGCGACAAAACCAGGTACCGCACGGGTTTCTGGGTGTGTTCGCGCAACCGGGCGAGCCATTCCCTGGCTGCCACCGGCGTCGCCAGAGCCTCGAAGCAGACGAGGAAGTCCTCGCCCTCCACCGCCCCGATGTTCGGATCCCCCTCGGCCGTCAGCGCGTACACACCATCGGCCAGCACTTCGAGGGTCTGCTGCTTCTCGGTCAGGTCCGCTGAGGACGCGAAGGGCTTCGTTGCCATGCCACCCACCATAGAGCCCTCGTGAGTGGTTTTGCTCGTACCAACAAGCAGAACCACTCACGAGGAGGTCAGGCCAGGAGCTGGCGTTGTTTGCGGAGTTCGCGGGGCATGTTCCAGCCCAGGACGCCGGTGAGGGCGCCGTCGCGGTGGTAGTGGGCGATGAACTTGTCGTCGGCCGGGTCGCCTTGGGCCACCGTCACTTCCGCGTCCGGGGTGAGGTGGCCGAAGGCGGCGACCTTGGTCTCGTACTGGTCGGTCCAGAAGTACGGGATCGGGGTGAACGGGGTGGCCGCGCCCAGCAGGTTGCGGGCGGCGGCCATGCCCTGTTCGGTGGCGTTCATCCGGTGTTCGACGCGCATCCGCTCGCCGAACTTCTGGTGTGGCCAGCTGGCCACGTCGCCGGCCGCGTACACTCCGGGCGCTGCTTGGCATTCCGCGTCACAGACGACACCGTTGTCAACCGTGACACCGCTGTCGGCGAGCCAGTCGGTGGCGGGCACCGCCCCGATCGCGACCAGCACGACGTCCGCGTCCAGTACGGTGCCGTCGTCGAGTTCGACGCCGGTGACTTGGTCCGTGCCGAGCATCTTCGCCACGCCGACGCCTGTACGGACGTCGACGCCCTTGCGGCGGTGCAGCTGCGCGATGTGCCCGCCGATCTCCGCACCGAACTGCCGGATCATGGGCTGTGCCAACGGATCCACGACGGTCACGGTCAGCCCGAGCTGCCGGGCGGACGCGGCCGCCTCGCAGCCGAGGAAGCCCGCGCCGATCACCACGAGCCTTGCGGCCGCCAGCAGCTCCGCGCGGAAAGCCGTTGACTGGTCCAGGGTTCGCAGCACGTGCACGCCCTTGAGCTGATGCCCGTCGGGCAACATCCGGGGCCGCACACCGGTCGCGATGATCAGGCCGTCGTAGCCGACCCGGTAGCCATCGGCGAGTTCGACCACCCGCGCGTCGGTGTCGAGCCTCACCGCCGTGGCACCCAGCCGCAGGCCGATCCCGGCGTCGGCGTAGTCGGCGTCCTTGCGCAGCGACACCTTCGCCGGTTCCCAGGTGCCGGACAGCACCTGCTTGGACAGCGGTGGACGGTCATACGGCAGGTGCAGCTCGTCACCCACGAGAGTGATCTCGGCGGTGAAGCCCTCGCGCCGCAGGGTCTCCGCCGCGGTCAGGCCTGCGGCGGACGCGCCCACGATGACTACTTTGTCCACTTGTCAGGTCTCCCAGGTCACCGGCAGCTTTCGGACACCGTAGACCAGGGTGTTGTGCTTGAACTCCAGTTCTTCCAGTCCGACTGCCAGTCGCAGCGTGGGTATCCGGGTGAACAGCCGGACGAACGCCTCCTGCAGCTCGACCCGGGCCAGCTGCTGGCCGAGGCACTGGTGGATGCCGAACCCGAACGCCAGGTGCCGGTTGGTGGTGCGGCCCAGGTCGATCGTCTCGGGGTCGTCGAAGAACCGGTCGTCCCGGTTGCCCGCGGCCAGGGAGGCGACCACCCAGTCGCCGGCGCGGATCTTCTCGTTGCCCAGGTCGATGTCCTCGGTCGCGTGCCGCAGCAGGCCCCACTGGACCAGCGAGATGTACCGGAGCATCTCCTCGACGGCGCTGGGCGCCAGCGACGGCTCCGCCCGCAGCCGGTCCACCTGCTCGGGGTGCTGCAGCAGGGCGATGGTGCTCAGCGCGATCTGGTTCGCGGTGGTCTCGTGCCCGGCGATCAGCAGCGTGGTGGCGATGTCGACCAGGATCGGGATGGGCAACGGCTCGCCCGACTCCCGGCCGCGCACGATCAGCCGGCTGATCAGGTCCTCGCCCGGCTCGGCGGCCTTGCCCTCGAACAGCTCCGCCATGTACTGCTGCAGCCTGCCGTAGGTGGCGAACCGCGTCCCGGGGTCGTTGTCGATGGCCATCAGCACGGCGCTCCACTCGTGGAACTCGTGCCGGTCCTCGTAGGGCACCCCGAGCAGCTCGCAGATCACCAGCGACGGGATGGGCAGCGCGAACTCGGTCCACAGGTCGACCGGCTTCGGCCCGGCCAGCATCGCGTCGATGTGCTCGTCGATGATCCGCTGGATGTAGGGCCGCATCTGCTCGATCCGGCGGACGGTGAACTCCGCGATGACCGCGCGGCGCAGCTTGGCGTGCGCCTCGCCGTCCAGCTGCAGCAGGCTGCCGGGGGAGACCTCCTTGGTCAGGTCGACGCCCGGGGTGGCGTGCGAGGAGGGCGCCTTGTGCGAGCTGAACCGCGGGTCCTTGAGCATGGTCCGGACGTCTTCGTAGCGCGTGACCACCCACGCGTCGATCCCGGCCGGGCACGCGGCCTGGACGATCCGGTCGGAGTCCCGCAGCCGGGCCAGTTCGGCCGGTGGGTCGAACGGGCACTCGGCCGCGCGCTCCATGGGGAACGCCGGCGTTGTGGACATGGCGCTGGACATGTCTGTCATGTGGTGGAGACCCCTTCCAAAATGGCAGTTAGTGCCATAATGCAAAGACTGCCATCAGGCAGGAAGTGTCGCAAGGGCGACCAACGCGCCGGACATCCGTGCCGCTGTTACCCTGCTCGCTTGAATTGCCTGGCAGGAGGGGTGGTCTTGGGTCTTCGCGAGCTGAAGATGGAGCGCACCAGGGCGCTCATCGCCGAGAAGGCCTTCGAGTTGTTCACCACACAGGGCTTCGAGCACACCACCATCGAGCAGATCGCCGCCGCCGCGGAGGTCGGCCCGCGCACCCTCTACCGGTACTTCCCGACCAAAGAGGCCCTGATCGTCAACTTCGTCGACATCCACCTCACCGCCTCGCTGGACAGCCTCCGCGCCCAACCGGATGACACCCCGCTGGCCTCGGCGTTGTACGCGCTGGTCGAGAGCGTGATCACCTCAACGACGGAGAACGCCGAACGAGTCCTCGCCGTCTACGAACTCGCGGCGCGGACCCCCTCCGTCCAGGCACAGTTCAGCGGGTTGTGGTCGGCCTGGCGCGAGGCGTGTGCCGCCGAGGTGACCCGTCGCCACCGCGGCAAACCCGGCGACATGTGCCCCAGCCTTGCCGCTGCCACCACCATGGTCGTCATCGACGTGTGCGTCCGGCACTGGGTCGAGTCCGGCGGCCGCGCCAACATGCGCCGCCTCGTCAACAAAGCCCTCGACCTGTTGCGCTCCGGCGAAGTCCCGATCGCCACGCCGTAGCTGGTGGACACGAGTTCTGCGCGTACGGGACAGTGGCGTGGTGGGGGGACGATGGGGTTGCCGTCGTAGGGGCCGGTGAGCCGGGCTTCGCCGTTGTGGAGGCTGCCGGGGTATGCGCGGTTCTGGGCCGCGTCGACGGTGTCTTCGGTTGGTACGCCGGTCACTGCGTTCGCCTTGCAGATCCTCGCGTTGGAGACGTTGCACGCCAGTACCGCGCAGCTTGGTCTGGTGAATGCGGCGCGCTGGGCGCCGTATCTGGTGATGGGTCTGGTTGCCGGGGTGCTGCTTGATCGGTATCGGCGCAAGCCGGTCCTGGTGGTGACCGATCTCGGCCGCGCCGCGCTGTTGTGTGTGCTGCCGGTGCTGGCGTTCGCGGATGCGTTGACCATCTGGGCGCTTGCTGTGGTCGTGTTCGCGTTCGGGGTGCTGTCACTGCTGTTCGACGCGGCTGACCAGTCGTTTCTGCCCCGGCTGGTGCCCGGGGAGTTGCTCACCGCCGCCAACGCCCGGCTGGAGCAGTCCGATGCCGCCGCCCAGACCGCCGGGCCGGTGCTGGCCGGCGCGCTGATCAAGGTGGTCGGTGCGCCGGTGGCGATCCTGTTCGACGCGGTCTCCTACCTGGTCTCCGGCCTGCTGCTGGCGTCGATCCCGGTGCGGGAGCCAGCGCCTCGCCATCGCGATCGGCGTCCGATGTGGACGGAACTGCGTGAGGGCCTGATGTACGTCTACCGGCATCGGATGCTGGCTCCGGCGGCGCTGTCCAGCCATCTGTGGTTTCTGGCCAACAGCATGCTCGGCACGGTCTACACCGCCTACGGCCTGTATGAACTCCGGCTCGGCGAGTTCTGGCTGGGCGTGACCCTGGCCAGTGCGAGTGCCGGCGCGGTGCTCGGCGGGGCGTTCGCGCAACGAGCGGGGCGACGGTTCGGCGCGGGGCGGGTGAGCATCATGGCGCATGTCGTGATGCCGGTGGCGTGGGTGCTGGTGCCGCTCGCCAGATCCGGTCCCGTGGCGGTGGTCCTGCTCGCCGCGGCGCAGTTCATCACCTGGGCGACGATGGGCGCCGCGAGCCCGAACGAGATGGGCTACCGGCAGTCGGTGACCCCGGACCACTTGCAAGGCCGGATGAACACCACGATCCGCTCACTCAACCGCGGCATGATCGTGGTCGGCGCGCCGCTGGGCGGGATCCTCGCCGACACCGCCGGGTTCCGCACCGCGTTGTGGACCGGTATCGCCGGTCTGGTGGGCGCGGCCGTGATCCTGATCTGCTCCCCGTTCCGGCACGCCAGGATCCAGACGGCTTGACCCAGCCGGGCGCCTAGATCAGCCTCCGCGTCGCCTCGCGGGCGCGTTCCATGGTGGACTCCAGGGCGTCGGCGGGGTCGCCGAGCACGCCTTCGAGGAGGAACGCGGCGAACCCGTGGGCGACGGCGCCGACGGTGTGGATGAGGTCGATGGCGCTGTGCGGGTCGTCGCGTAGCTGTGCCGCGGGGCCCCGCAACAGCGTCAGGACGCGGTTGCCCGCCACGGCGAGGTCGTAGTAGCGGGTTTTCTTCAGGCCCGCGTTGAACGTGATCTCGAACAGCGCCCGGTTGTCCGCGGCGAACTGGACGTAGGCGGCGGCGAAAGCGGCGAGCTGCTCGACGGGATCCGCCGCCGACTCGATGGCCTTGGAAAAGCGTTCGTACTGCTGCTCGTACCCCTTCTGGGCGATCGAGGCGAGCAGAGCGTCCTTGTCCGCGTAGTGCTTGTAGGGCGCCGCGACGCTCACCCCCGCCCTTCGGGATGCCTCCGCGAGGGTGAACGTGCCCTGCTGCGCCACCAGTTCGAGGGCCGCCTGTTCCAGGGCGTTGCGGAGGTCGCCGTGGTGCTTACCGGTCGGTCGGGTCGCCATGCTCCAAGGTTAGTAGTGCTAACCTGGTTAAAACTATTAACCATGGGAGCGATCATGAACTTCGACCACGTCGGCCTCTCCGTAGCCGACCTCGACCTGCAACAGGCCTTCTACGAGCGAGCGCTGGGCCTGAACGAGGTGGAGGAGAGTTTCGCGATGCCTGAAGCGCAAGTGCGCTCGGTGGTGCTCAGAAACCCCGCCGGGCTCAAGATCGAGTTGATCGAGCGCGGCGGATCCGCGCCGCAGGAGTTCACCGACCCCTTCGACGGCGCGGGCACCCAGGGCTACTTCCACTGGTGCCTGGCGGTGGACAACGTCGAGAAGTCCTTTGCCCAGCTCATCGAGGCCGGCGCGACCGAGGTGTCGCAGCCCGCGGACGGCGCCCGCCAGGGCACGAGGTTCGCCTACGTCAAAGACCCCGAGGGCAATCTGCTGGAGCTGAAGAAGGTATGAAAAAGGGCGCCCCGGTTGGTCCGGGGCGCCTCGTCGGTGGGGGATCAGGCCTGTGCGGCGGGCATGCCGATGGACAGCTTCGCCAGCAGGTTGCGGGCCGCTTCCGCCTGTGCGGGCACGGCCAGCACGTCGTAGCGGCGGGCGACGATCTGGCTGTGCGACACGAAGTCGCGCTGGCCGCGGGTGGCGCCGTAGTTGATGGCCGAGAAACCCATGCCGAACACGACACCGGTCACCAGGCCGATCAGGATCGGGCCGAACCCGGCGCCGACGGTGAACAGGCTCAGCATCAGGCCGATGAACAGGCCGAACCACGCGCCGCTCATGGCACCCGCGCCGAGCACGCGGCCCCACGAAAGGCGGCCGGCGACCCGCTCGACCAGCAGCGGCTCGACGCCGACGATGGTGACGTTCTGGACCGGGAACTTGCTGTCCGCCAGGTAGTCCACCGCGCGCTGTGCGTCGGCGTACGTGTCGTAAGAGCCGACCGGCCATCCGTTCGGCATCGTCGGAAGGGACGGGACTGCGTTGTTCATGGGACGGAATGCCGTGTTGATTGGACTGGTCATCGCTCTCTCCCCGTTGGGGTGCTTTGTGTCTACACCCGGTTCAACGTGGGGGAAGCGGCGGTTTGTGCCCGGTGCCCGATACTCACAGCCACCTATCAGGCGATTCTCAGGCCAGGCTTGGGGGCGGACCGGGTGGGGTCCGCCCCCGCCCTGGTCAGCCGCCGTTCGACGGCTGATAAACCTGAGCGGCCAGGGTGCGGGCGGAAGCCGCGCCCGCGATCTTGTCGACCGCCCGCAGCCACTTGCGGCCCATGTCGGACCGGGCCTGCACGGCGGGGTGCGTGGCGCCGAAGTCCTCCGGGTGCGCCTGGCCCCGGGCGAACAGCGAGTAGGTCAGCACCGGCTTGCCCGCGGTGTCGAACATGATCCCGGCCTCGTTGCGACCGTCGTTGAGCCAGCCCGCCTTGGTGGCGACCCGGCCGCGCTCGTCGGACGACATCATCCGGCGGATGCCGTCGGTGAACGCCACCTGCGAGCGCAGGATGTTGAACAGGAAGTCGGTCGAGGTCGCGCTCAGCAGCGTCCCGTGGATCAGCCCCTGCAGGATGTCGTGGGTCTCGCGCGGCGTGGTCTTGCCGAGGAAGAACCGGTTCGGGTTGGCCACCGGCACCACCTGGGTGTTCGGGAAGCCCTTGGCCACGATGATGTCGTTGATCTCCTTGGCCGGGCAGAGCAGCCCGGACAGCCGCACACAGGTGTCGTCGGACACCGTGAGCAGCAGGGACATGACGTGCCCGGCGGTGAACGCGCTCGGGTAGGCCCGGTCCAGCTTGATGATGCCGTCGCCGTTGGGGATGACGATGTCGGCCGGCACCTGGACCTGCTGGTCCAGGGTGAGCAGGCCGCGGTCGATCTTGTCCAGCACGGCCATGGCGACCGCGATCTTGTTGACGCTGTACGCCTCGACCACGTCGGTGGACCCGGCGTCCACGGCCGCGACCGGCGTGCCGTCCGGGTCGGCCACGGTGATGTAGGCGTTCCACGTCCCGCCCGCGTTCGCGGTCTCCCGGTCGTAGACCCGCTTGACCTGGCGGCGGGCGCGGTCCGGGGTGGATGGGCTGACTTCTTCGACGTCCTCGGCAGCATTAGCGGTGCCGGTGAGAACAGTGGTGGCGGCGATCGCGGTCCCCAAGCCGAACGCCGCTCTGCGGTTGATGTACCCCATGCCCGCACATCCAATCACACGTTCGGCCTAACCCGCCCGGGCGATGAAGACGAACTGTTGCCTGCCCCCGCCGGTCACATCCGGCCTGGTCGTCTTGTCGTCGTGGTGTCTCTGCGGCAAACCGTTCGAAGATTGCGTCACGATCGGATGAACCGGGTCGGTCCCCCGTCCGTGTAACCCATTGATGGGAGGGGTGACGCCAGATGAGATCACAGACTGCCCCGCGGCGGAGCTCGGGAGCGCCTGGCCCGGTTTTCACCATCTCTGACCTCGCCTACCAGGTGCTCTGGGAGTACCTCGGGCTGCCGGACATGCCAGAGACGCTGACCGTGTCGCGCTACACCCGCGGTGAGCGCGGGGCCGCCCCGAAGGCGTGGGCCGAGCTGCAGCGCGCGGGTCTCTCGGACAGCCAGGGCAACCCGCATCCACGCCTCGTCTCGTTGTTCAACGTGCTCGCCCGGCCCCGGCGCGCGGTCGGCGCCCGGCTGTGGCTGGGCGGCCCGGTGCGCGCGTTCGCCGCGTCCTCCGGTGACCAGGGCGCCTTCGGTGTGTACGTCGGCGGCCACGTCAACATCCACGCCATCCGGCCGGAAGACGTCGCCCGAGCCCCGGTCAGCCTGCTGCTGGACGTCGTGCACGGCCCGGGCTGCACGGTCTCGCTGCCCAACGAGGTCATCGCGGACGCTCGCTACCGCTCGATCACCGGCCCCGCCGACCACATCCCCGCGCGGGCCCCGCGGCTGGGCTCCGAGGAGGCGAACTGGCTGGCCGAGACCATCTACGGGGCCACCGACCGCGGCGAGTTCACCGCCGCGGTGATCGACCACATGGGCTACTCGGTGCGCGACGACGAGCTGGTCGGGTTCTTCGACTCGCCCAACGGCCGGTACCTGATCGAGGAGTACCGGGCCTCCGACGGCCGCGACTGGACCACCATCGAGCCGGCCACCTCCCGGATGCTCGTCGAATGCATCGAACGGACCCTGCTCAGCCTGGCCGGGCACATGATGAGCGAGCTGTCCCGGGCTAACCAGCCGTCCTGAGCAGCAACTGCAGCTGTGTGACGAGGCGCTGCTTGGGGTCGTCCAGGTCGATCCCGGCGACCTCGGCCGCCCGTTTGATCCGGTACCGCAAGGTGTTCGGGTGGATGTGCAGACGGCCGGCTGCGGCACGCACGTCGCCCAGCGACTCCAGATAGGTCAACAGCGACGGGACGAGGTGTCCCGCGTGTTTGCCGTCGTACTCAACGAGATCGTCCACCCGCGGATCCCGGATCTCAGGGTGGTCCGCCAGCACGCCGAGCAGTTCCGACACCATGACCTCGGCCCGGACGTCGGCGATGCTCGCCACCGGCAGGTCCAGGCCCGCGTCCAGCACCCGGTCGGCCTCCCGCCGGGCCGCCGCGGACTGCGCGAGATCCGTCGCCACACCCACGGCCGCGCGGATGTTTCCCGCCGCGGCAACGATTTCCTTGGTCAGCGCCAGGATCGCCTCGGCGGTCTGCAGTTCGGGCAGCAACGCGTAGACGCGCCCGCCGAGCGTGGTCACCAGGGCGGCGCGGCGGTATGCGGCGGTGTGCACGGCGATCAGGTTGGCCATCTCGGCCCGGCGAAGTTCCAGTACCGAGCGGTCGTCGACGGTCTCGTCGAGGGTGAACGCGAGCACCCCGGCCGGGCGCTTGGGATCCGCGCCGATCGTGGCCGCAACCGCTGCGGCTGTGGTGTTCCCGGCCAGCAGACCCGCGAGCAGGCTCTCGCGCAGGCGCAGTTCGGCGGCGGGGTTCTGGCGGCTGCGCACCAGGTGCAACGCGGTCACCCGGGCCGCGCCGAGCAAGGCGTTCCTGGCGCCGGAAGTCAACGGGGAGGCGCCTTCCATCACCCAGATCGTGCCGAGGTACTGCGAACCCGCGTGGATACCGACCACGATCCGCCGCCGGATGCCCAGCTCCGGGCGTTCCTCGACGTCCACGACGTCCTCGGAGGTGCGGACCTTCTCGTAGACACCCCACTCCCGCAACAACTTCAGCCACGGCTCGGGACCCTGCCGGCCCAGAATGGACAACCGGCGCAACTCGTCCACCTCGTCCGCCGACCGTGAATACGCCAGCACGCGGTTGGAGGTGTCCTCGATGCTGACCAGGCCGCCGGTCAGCGACGCGATGGTCTGCGCGAGCGAGAACAGGTCGCCGGACGTCTCCCCGGCCGACTCCATCCCGGCGAGGATGCTGTTGCGCGCCAGCGACTCCACCTGTTCCCAGCGGGCGTCCGCCCGGACGGACAACAGGGCCACGCCCTCGTCGGTGGCCGCCTGGGTGAGGACGTCGTCGCGGGACTTCACGGCGACCGCGACGGCACCTCGGCGAGCGGCGGCGCGCACGATCGGCACAGCGGCCCGGCCGCGCAACCCGATGAGCAGCACGACATCGCCCCGCCGCACGTCGGGAGCGTCGTCCGGGTCGAGGATCACGACGTCCCGGGCGATCCCGTCCAGGCCGCCGGGCGCGGTCAGCAGCTCGGCCAGCTGGTCGCCCAACGCGGCCAGGACCTGCCGCAGCCCGACCCCTTTGGCCGATTGTTCAAAGACCACGTCCGAAGTTTAGCCAACTACATAAAATCTGCAGGTCAACACGGACCTACCGTTGGTCCATGGACGCTGTGACCCATGTTCCCGCCCCCGTGAACGAGCCGGTCAACGACTACGCGCCCGGCACCGCGCCGCGGGCCGCGCTGGAAGCCGAGCTCGCGGCCCAGGCCAAGGAGACCGTCGAGTTCACCCTCACCATCGACGGTGAGCAGCGGATGGCCGGCGGCGCCCGCACCGACGTCGTGCAGCCCCACAACCACCGTGCCGTCCTCGGCACCCTCGCCAACGCGACCCACGAGGACGCCAAGGCCGCCGTCGCCGCGGCCAAGCGCGCCGCCCCCGCGTGGCGCTCGCTGTCCTTCGACGACCGCGCCGCCATCCTGCTGCGGGCGGCCGACCTGCTGACCGGTCCGTGGCGCGCCCGGCTGAACGCCGCGACCATGCTGGGCCAGTCCAAGACCGCCATCCAGGCCGAGATCGACGCCGCCTGCGAGCTGGCCGACTTCTGGCGGTTCAACGTGCACTTCGCCCGCCAGATCCTGGCGGAGCAGCCGATCAGCTCGCCGGGCGTGTGGAACCGCACCGACCACCGGCCGCTGGAGGGCTTCGTCTACGCGATCACCCCGTTCAACTTCACCGCCATCGCGGCGAACCTGCCGACCGCGCCCGCGCTGATGGGCAACACGGTCGTCTGGAAGCCGTCGCCCACGCAGTCGCTGTCCGCGCACCTGACCATGCGCCTGCTGGAGCAGGCCGGCCTGCCCGCCGGTGTCATCAACCTGGTCACCGGTGACGGCCTGGCCGTCTCGGACGTCGCGCTGACCGACCCGGACCTGGCCGGGATCCACTTCACCGGGTCCACCAAGACCTTCCAGCACCTGTGGGGCCAGGTCGGCGCCAACATCGCCGGCTACCGCACCTACCCGCGGATCGTGGGGGAGACCGGCGGCAAGGACTTCGTGCTCGCGCACCCGTCCGCCGACGTCGACGTGCTGCGGACCGCGTTGGTGCGTGGTGCTTTCGAGTACCAGGGCCAGAAGTGCTCGGCCGCGTCCCGCGCGTACATCCCCGCGTCGGTGTGGAAGAAACTGCAGGGCGACTTCCTCGCCGAGGTCGACGCGCTGCCGATGGGTGACGTCACCGACTTCAGCAACTTCATGGGCGCGGTCATCGACCGCCGCTCGTTCGACAAGCTCTCCGGCGTGCTGGAGCAGGCCAAGGCCGACCCGGCGCTGACCGTGCTGGCGGGCGGAACCGCTGACGACAGCGACGGTTTCTTCGTCCGGCCGACCGTCCTGCTCGGCTCGAACCCGGCGCACGAGGTGTTCACCACCGAGTACTTCGGCCCGGTGCTGGCCGTGCATGTCTTCGAGGACAACGACTTCGACGCCGTGGTCAAGCAGATGGAGTCCGCGGCGCCCTACGGCCTGACCGGTGCGGTGATCGCCAACGACCGCGCGGCCGTCGCTCGCGTCTCGGAGGAACTGCGGTTCGCCGCGGGCAACTTCTACGTCAACGACAAGCCCACCGGCGCCGTCGTCGGCCAGCAGCCGTTCGGCGGTGGCCGGGCCTCGGGCACCAACGACAAGGCCGGGTCCGCGTTGAACCTGCAGCGTTGGGTTTCGCCGCGGTCGATCAAGGAAACCTTTGTCCCGCCGACCTCTTCGCGTCACCCGCACCAGGGTTAGGAGTTCGATCATGTTGCGTGCCAGCCTGCTCGCCGCCGCCCGCTCGCCCTTGGCCCGCAAGGTCGTCGAGCGCAACCCGCTGACCAAGCCGGTGGTCACCCGGTTCGTGGCCGGCGCGCACACCGAGGACGCCGTCGCCGCCACCCGGGCCCTGGTGGACTCGGGTCGCGCGGTGACCATCGACTACCTCGGCGAGGACACCACCGACGCCACCCGGACCGTCGAGGCCTACGAGACCCTGCTGTCCGCATTGGACACGGCCGGCCTGGCCGCGGGCGCGGACGTCTCGGTCAAGCTTTCCGCGGTGGGGCAGGCCCTGCCGGACGACGGGCACAAGATCGCCATGGAGAACGCCTGGCACATCGCCGAAGCGGCCGCCGCGGTCGGTGCCACGCTGACCCTGGACATGGAGGACCACACCACCACCGACTCCACCCTGGAGATCCTCACCGACCTGCGCGTGGACTTCCCGCGCGTGGGCGGTGTCCTGCAGGCGTACCTGCGCCGGACCGAGGGCGACGCGCGGGATCTCGCGGTCGCCGGGTCGCGGATCCGGCTGTGCAAGGGTGCCTACAAGGAGCCCGAGTCCGTTGCGTTCCAGGGCAAGTCCGAAGTGGACCAGAGCTACATCCGGTGCCTGAAGGTCCTGATGGAGGGCGACGGCTACCCGATGGTCGCCTCGCACGACCCGCGAATCGTCGCCATCGCCGGTGAGCTGGGCGCCGGTAAGGCGTTCGAGTATCAGATGCTGTACGGGATCCGGCCGCAGGAGCAGGAACTGATCGCGCACCGCGGCGACACGATGCGTGTGTACGTTCCCTACGGAGTGCAGTGGTACGGGTACTTCATGCGCCGTTTGGCGGAGCGCCCGGCCAACCTCGCGTTCTTCCTGCGGGCCATGATCACCCGAGGATGAGTTTCTTTAAGATGTGAATCATCTTCGGTTCAAGGGTCGTTTACCTGTCCGATTCAGTGTTGCGGCGCAGCCTCGCAACACTAGGAGCGGACCTTGGGACACGACCATCACCACCCACACGAGCATGCACACGCGCGCACGGCTGAGGACCTGCCGAGGGCGATGGACACCTCGGTCCCGGACGGTGAGCTGAGCCGCGACGAGCTGTCCCGCCGCTCGGTGCTGCGTCGTGCGGGTCTGCTCGGTGCGGGCCTGGCCGCCGCCGGGAACGTGCTGACCGCCTCCCCGGCCGCGGCGACGCAGGATCGCGCTCCGCGCGGCGGGTTCCGCTGGCTCGCGGGTGACCACCACGTGCACACCCAGTACAGCGACGACGGCAAGTACCGCGTGCTCGACCACGTCCAGCACGGCAACGCCTACGGCCTGGACTGGATGGTGATCACCGACCACGGCGGCGAGCAGCACGCCAAGATCGGCGTGGAGAAGGTCAACCCGGACATCAAGGCGGCCCGGGCCGCGTTCAACGACACTCTGGTTTTCCAGGGCCTGGAGTGGAACATCCCGGGCGCCGAGCACGGCACGGTGTTCGTACACCCCGGCCGCAACGAGATGTCCCTGCTCAAGGAGTTCGAGCTCACCTACGACGGCAGGCTGACGGAGGCCAACCCGGCCAAGGAGGCGCTGGCCATCGCGGGCATCAACTTCATGGCCGACGCGGTGCGCCGCCGCCGGATCGACGACGCCCTGATGCTCGCCAACCACCCGGCCCGCAAGGGACTGGACTCGCCGCACGAGATCCGTGGCTGGCGGGACGCGCAGCCGCGGATTTTCGTTGGCATGGAAGGCGCTCCCGGTCACCAGGCGGCCGGAATCCCGGCGCCGCAAGGCGGTGGGCGCGCTCGCGGGTATTACGACGGCTCGCACGGTTCGGACGCGTTCGCCGGGTACCCGCCGGAGAGCTACCGGACCTGGGGCGGGTTCGACTGGATGACCGCCACCGTGGGCGGTGTCTGGGACAGCCTGCTGGCCGAGGGAAAGCCGTGGTGGATCACGGCGAACTCGGACTCGCACAGCGTGTACGCGGACAACTCGGTGCGCGGCCCGAACAGCAACTTCGCCGTTGACGGCAAGCACGCCGACCCGGTGTACGGCGGCACGCTCGCCCTCGGCGAAGGTGACTTCTGGCCCGGTTGCTACAGCCGGACCCACGTCGGCGCAACGGACTTCTCGTACGCCGCGGTGATGGACGGCATCCGGGCCGGGCGGGTCTGGGTCGACCACGGCGGCCTGATCAGCGGCCTCGACGTCCGGCTGCGCACGTCCGGTGGCTGGGCGCAGACCAGCTCCACCCTGGGCGGCACGCTGCACGCCCGGCGCGGCACCCCGGTCGAGCTCGTCATCACGATCGACCTGGCCAACGGGCCGAACTGGGCCCAGTTCGTGCCCACGCTGGCCCGGGTCGACGTCATCCAGGGCGCGGTCACCGGTGCGGTCAAGGACCTCGACACGTTGCGCGCACCCGAGACGAAGGTCGTGAAGTCCTTCGAGGTCAACAAGTCCACCGGGACGGTCACCTTCACGTACCCGCTGGGCCGGCTCGACCGCCCGGTGTACGTGCGGTTGCGTGGCACCGATGGAAACCGTGTTGCGCCTGGTTTCCATGGTGCCGCTGTGGATCCGGCCGGTCCGGCGATGGATGTCCAGGGCGATGCCGACCCGTGGAAGGACCTCTGGTTCTACACCAACCCGATCTGGGCGCTGCCTTACTAGGTATAGCGGTGCCGTTGATCTCGTAGGCCGGGTCGAGCGAGGCCCACACGAGATCGGCGGCACCCCTCGTCGGCACGAACGGTGAGATCGTGCCGATGAAACCGCCGAGATCGTTGGGGTTGCCGAACAACTCACTGGCGAAGGCCAATGGGAGCACGACGACGCGGTTATCTCGAGGTCCGCGAGCGACGCGCGGCCGCGGTCCACGACCACCACCCGCTCGGCCAGCGCTTCGACTTCTTCCAGGTAGTGACTGGTCCAGTCCGGTGGTCGGCTCGTCGAGGAAGACGATCCTCGGCCGTCCGGCGGACGCCAGCGCCACGGCGACCCGTCGGCTCTGCCCGCCCGGCAGACCCCCAGCCCGCCGGTCGGCGAACTCCGCCAGGCCGAACCGCTCGATCACCTCGTCCGGGTCGAGCGGGTCCGGATAGTGCGCCGCCACGAACTCGACGCACTCGCGGACCCGCAGCTTCGGCGGCAGGCCCGAGTGCTGCGGCGTCATGCCCAGAGCGCGGCGCACCGCCGGTCGCTCCGGGCGGCCGTCCCCGATCTCCACCTGGCCCGATGTGGGCCTGCGCAAGCCGGTGAACAGGTTCACCAGCGTCGTCTTGCCCGCGCCGTCCGGCCCGAGCAGCGCTAACCTGGATCACCAGGGGTCAGGGGATGCGGGGGTACTCGGCCAGCGCGGTGGTGAACGCGTCCGGGGCGATGTGGATCATGCCTTGGAAGGGCTGGTCCAGCTCCAGTGAGAACCACACCGTGACGGCGATCAGCGCGGCCAGGAAGACCAGGCTGGCGACGTGCCGGATGCCCGACGTCAGGCCGATCACCAGCGGGTAGACGACCATCGAGATGCCGCCGATGATGGTGCCCAGCAACAGGATCGTCAGCAGGGTGTCGTCGCTGGTGGCCTCGTTGACCCGGGCGCGGCGCTCGTCGGCGACCGTGCGCACGCCGTCCATCGCCTTGTCCCGCACCGACACCGACAGATCGCTGTCGGTCGGCAGCCGGTTGATCTCCGAGCGCAGCGCGATCAGCAGGTCGTCGGCCTTCTGGTCGGCCGTGCCCCGGTCCATCGCCGGCCACTCGCGGTTGATCACCTCGTTCGTGTACTCCTTGACCAGCGAACGGATCTGCGCGCGCGACTCCGGCGGCGCGTCGGTGACCTGCCAGTAGATCTCGGTCAGGCTGGACGCCTCGTCCTGCGCGTGCTGCTCGGTGGAGTCGGCGTTCGTCCAGGTGATCACCGTGTAGAAGGCGAGCACCACGATGAACAGCGCGTTGAGCACACCGCCGATGAACCCGAGCGCGTCGGAGTTGTACTCGCCCTCCTGCGCTCTTCTTCGCTTGCCTGCCAGGATGGTCGCGATCGCGGTCAGGAACATCGCTCCGATGACCAACACGAACAAGTACCCCGGCATCGTCACCGCCCATCCGTCGAAACCGCTCCATCGTGGACACACGGTCGCGAAGATCGCCATGGTCTGGGCGGAAATACACCGGGAGGAGTGAATACCCTGGCGGGTCTTGACGACGCTGGCTTACGGTCTGTTCACCTTGGACGCGGAGGGTGGCGTGCGCGGAAGTCGGTTGTGGGGCTTGGCAGGCGTTGTCTCGGCATTGCTCGGGTCCTCGATGCCACCGGTCGCGGCAGCCGGCCCACCGCCGGTGTCCACTGTCTACGATCAGCTGGTCTACGGCGATTTCGCGGTCATCGGCAACACGGTGACACAGTGCCCATCCACGCCGGGGCCCTATCCGGTGAAGATGTGCACGGACGCGCAGAACCAGGTCGGCTCGGGCATTCCGGCGCAGAACAACGGTCACCCGATGGGATGGGCGGACGTCGACACGTCCGCTTCGACGTACAACTCATCCAGCGCGAAGCTGACCATTCCCGCCGGTGCGCACATCGCGTACGCGCTCTTGTCGTGGGCGGGGGATACCGGTGCCCCGGCCGGAATCCCTTGTGGACGCGGGATGCCCAAGCCTCCTGGTGTGCCTCGTGACCAGGCGGTGTCGTTGTCGGTGGAGGGCAAGGCTTCGGACGTCAAGCCTGCGCGGTACACCGAGGACGGCGAGATTTCCTGGACGGACCAGCAGTTCTACAGTGCCTCGGCGGACGTCACCTCGTCGTTCAAGGGCCTGACCGGTCCCGCGTCGGTGATGGTCGGGAATGTCTGGACGCCGCAGGGGTATGACTGCTTCGGTGGGTGGTCTTTGCTTGCGGTGTGGGCGTTCGACGGTCCGGTCAAGGCGGCTCCGGCCCGGCGTCAGGTCACCGTTTACGACGGGCACATGCGCGTCCTCAGTGGCGTTCGTCGCGTGGATGCCCGGCTGGGTGCGATCAAGGCGGCCGGTGGGTCTTCGCGGGTCGGTGTCGCCGGGTACGAGGGGGACTGGGCCATTGGCGGAGACCAGTTCTCCGTCAACGGCCACGGCTATGGCGAGAACTTCTTCAAGTCCTTTGCGGACGGACGCGTTTCACCCAATGCGCTCAACAACATGAGCGTCGACGCGCAGACCGTGGACGTGTCCGCCGACGTGATGCGCCCGGGCGAGTCCGGGGCGGCTGTCAGCTTCACCAGCGGGCTGGACGCGTATCTCATCGGTGGCATCGCCGCGTCTTCCGCTCGGCCGGAGCTGGCCATCAGCACGCGGACCGACCGGGACACCGTGCATCCCGGCGACGACGTCACCCAGTCCGTGCTCATCACGAACACCGGCGGGGCTCCGGCGGTCGACGTTCGTGCGACGGAAAGCCTTGGCCCGGCTTGTGATCAGAACGTCGGCCGGATCGAGGCGGGGAAGTCCGTCACCGTCACCTGCACTCGCGCCGCTGGTGCCCAGGACTTCGGGCTGACCGCGAAGGTCACCGGGCAGAGCCTGGTCGGCGATCCGCTGTCGGATGAGTCCGAGACCGCTGTGGTGGTCATCGATCCGGCGATCACCGTCACCAAGTCCGCCTCACCAACCACTGTCCTCAATGGACAGACCGTGAACTACGACATCTCCGTGCGCAACACCGGGAACACCGCGCTGTCCCAGGTTTCCGTGGATGACAAGCAGATCGACAACTGTGACCGCGGCGATCTCGGAACGCTGTACGTCAACCAGATCGTCACCGTCAACTGTTCTGTCGTCGCGGGCGACTACGGCTTCACCAACAACGTCACGGTCAGCGGCACGGACAAGATCGGCAAGCGGGTCACCGCCGATGCCCATGCTGCTTTCGCTGTCGTCGCCCCGAAAATCGAGTTCACCGTCACCCCATCCACCCATGCGGCGCGCACCGGGGACGTCGTGACGTTCACCATCTCCCTGAAGAACCCGACCCGGATCACGTTGAGCTCCGTCCGCGTCGACGGCACGCCAACCGCTTGCGCTCGCCCGATCGGGACCCTCGCGCCTGGGCAGGAAGTCGTCTACTACTGCGACGTCCGCATCACCGGCCGCTTGACCACCAATCTTTCGGTGACCGCCACACCCGCCGTCAGCGACCAGGCCCGCCAGGAAACCGTCTATGCCACCGCGGCCAGTGTCGTGACCCTCATCCCCGAGAACCCCACCCCCATCGCCCCGCCCGCGATCAAGAAGGAGGCTGTCGCCACCCCCACCCCCGCTCCAGCCCCGACCGCGCTGTTGATCGCGGGCCTCGCCACCCTGGCGACGTTCGTCACGATCGGAGCCATCAGCAGCACCGCGGGCCGCCCCGGCAAGTGAAAAGGTGCACAACCCCGAGCTGGCCCCAGGAGATCGTTCTGCCCGACGCGGTGCGGCCCACCGCGATCCCGCAACTTCGACGAGGGCGTCTACGGCAACCACGGCTGGGGTGACACCGGTGCAACGGTCCCGATCGGCCGGTCCGGCCTGGTCCGGTTCTCGCCGGAGCTGCGGCCGGAGTGGGAGTTTTCCCGAGGGGGACTGGGGGAGCATTTCCGGCATGCTACATGCTCAACGTCTGGGGCGAGGACCCCTGGGCCTGCTACTACACGGACTTCCCGATCGTGTCCATCCACAGTGGACGAGTTCTCGGCTGGCGCGGCGGAGTCCCGTTCGCCAGTGCGTTCATCGAGCTGCTGCGGTTCCTGGCCATCGGACAGGGGCCCGCGCTGGATGTGTTCGGGGGAGCCGCGGGCTGGTATCAGACCGAGCTGGGGACGCTCATCTCGGGCGGATGATCGACATGGTGGCGGTGGCGTGCGCGTAGAGCCGCTCGTCCTTGCCGGTCAGGCGGGCCTCGGCGAGCATGGTTCGCTTGCCGGGGTTGATGATCGTGCCCTCGCAGCGCAGGGTTCCGGTGGTCAGCAGCACCGGGTTGAGGTACTTCACGTTGAGGTCGGTGGTCAGCAGGCCTTCACCGATGTCCAATGTGGTCTGCACGGCGGCGCCCGCGGCGGTGTCCAGCACGGTCGCGAGCACGCCGCCGTGCACGACCCCGCCCGGGTTGGTGTGGATGATGTCCGGCTCGATCTCGAACGTGGCGTGGCCGGGGGAGACGGCGGTGATCCGGTAGGCCAGCGTGCTGCCGATCGGCGGCGGGGGAAGTTCGCCCCGGATGACCGCTTGGAGAAGTTCCAGCCCGGTCATCCGCAGCACCGCGTCGACGGTCGGCTGCGGGTCATCCCATGTGTGTGTGCGTGTGCTCACGCTGAGTCAGCCTACAGCCAGTCCTTGCGTTTGAACGAGGTGTACAGGCCGATGGACGCCAGCACGATGGCCACTGTGGACAGCCAGAAGCCCCACACGTGGTCGGTGCCGGGCACCGGCACGTTCTGCCCGTAGACGCCGGTGATCAGGGTCGGCACCGCGATGATCGCCGCCCAGCTGGTCACCTTCTTCATGATCAGGTTCATCCGGTTGCCCTGCAGGTTCACCTGGGTGTCATGGATGGTGGTGATCAGGTCCCGCAGCGACTCCACCTGCTCGTTGGCGTACAGCACGTGGTCCAGCACGTCCTGGTAGTACGGCATCATGTCCGCGGTGTAGAGCGGGTTCTCCCGGCGCAGCAACGAGTTGAGAATGTCGTGCATCGGGGAGACCTTGCGCCGCAACCCGTTGAGGCTCTTGTGCGTGCGCAGTGACCGTTTCTGCAGGCTCATCGAGGTCGGCGACTCGCTGAACACCGCGTCCTCCAGCTGCTCGACCAGGTCGTCCAGCACGCCCAGCGAGTCGATGTGGCTGTTCACCACGGCGTCGAGCACGGTGTAGAGCAGGTAGCCCACGCCGGCCGCGGTCTGGTCCGCCTCCTCGTCCCAGCGCTCGGTGACGGCGTCCATCGACATGTTGCTGGACTTGCCGACCGTGACCAGGGCCTGTTTGGTCAGGAAGACCGCCAGTTCCTGGGCGTGCAGGGCGCCGGTCTTGGCGTTGATCGAGGTCTCGTAGGCGATCAGCAGGCCGTGGTTGTTGTAGTGGTTGAGCTTGGGCCGTTGGTGTTTCTGCACCGCGTCCTTCACCGCGATCGCGTGCAGCCCGAGCGCCTGGGCGACCTCGGCCAGGTCCTGCTCGGTCGGCTCGGTGAAGTCGAGCCAGACCACCGCGTCCGGGTCGGCCAGGTACCTGGTCAGCTCGCTGGGCGGGAAATCCTCGGCTTCGAGCCTGCCTGCCCGGTACACCCGCGAACGCGTCATGAGCAGCAACTTAGTCCCGGGGGACAGGACGTGCTTTCGTACGCTACGGTGTAGGACATCCTACGTCCGACGTTGGACGTGCCGAATGGAGAAGAGGCCCATGCCCGAGCCCACGCTGGCCGGCGGAGTCGTCCCGCCGGTGTGCACGCCGCTGACCCCCGAACGCGAGCTCGACGTGCCGTCGCTCGAGCGGCTCGTGGGGTTCCTGCTCGACGCGGGCGTGCACGGCCTGTTCGTCACCGGGTCCACCGGCGAGGTCGCCTACCTGCCCGACTCGGTCCGCTACCGGGCGCTCGAGGTGGTCGTGAGCACCGCGGGCGGCCAGGTGCCGGTGCTCGCGGGCATCATCGACACCACCACCCCGCGCGTGATCGAGCACGCGTACGCGGCCAAGTCACACGGCGCCAACGCGCTGGTCGCGACCGCGCCGTTCTACGCGCCGACCCACCTGGTCGAGTTCCCGGTGCACTTCCGGGCCATCCGCGCCGCGGTCGACCTGCCGCTGATCGGGTACGACATCCCGGCGTCGGTGCACTCCAAGCTGAACGCCGAGGTGGTCGCCGAGCTCGCGGCCGAGGGCGTCCTCGATGGGCTGAAGGACTCCAGCGGTGACCTGGACGGGTTGCGGGCGGTGCTGGAGCTGGTCGACACCAGCACGTTCACCTGTTTCTCGGGTTCGGAGACGCTCGCGGACCTTGGCCTGTTCCTGGGCGCGCACGGCCTGGTGCCGGGGATCGGCAACGTGGACCCGGAGGGGTACGTGCGGCTGTACGACGCCGCCAAGCGCCAGGACTGGGACGCGGCCCGCACCGAGCAGCAGCGCCTGCGTCAGCTGTTCAAGATCATCTATGTGGGTGACGCCCGGATGGGCCGCTACTCGTCGGCGATCGGGGCGTTCAAGGAGGGACTGGTGACTCGCGGGGTGATCGACCACGCGACCACGAGCCTGCCGATGATCCCGTTGAACGACACGGAACGCGCCGCCGTCCGGGCGTACCTCACCGACGCCGAGCTTGGTCCGCTGTAATGTTCGCCGGATACGGGACCACTCCGGGAGCAGCTGTGAGCCTGAACCAAGACCAGCCGCACCGGCTGTCCAGCCGGCTGAGCCGGGCGATCCGCGACGAGATCGCCGCGCTCATCCTGGACCGCGGGCTGCGCTCGGGCGACCCGCTGCCCACCGAGACCGAGCTGATGGAGTCGCTGGGGGTCAGCCGCAACTCGGTGCGGGAGGCGCTGAAAGCGTTGCAGGCGCTGGACATCGTCGACATCCGGCACGGACACGGCACGTACGTCGGCAAGCTGTCGCTCGACCCGTTGGCCGACGGGCTGACCTTCCGGGTGCTGCACGGGCTGGGCAGCGACATGAGCTCGCTGCGGGAGATCCTCGAGGTGCGCGAGGCGCTGGAGGGCGCGCTGGTCCGCCGGGTCGCCGAGGACATCCCGGCGGCCGACCTGACGGACCTGGACGACGTGATCGCCCGGATGAACGAGCGGGCGCAGCGCGGTGAGACGTTCGCCGAGGAGGACCGCGAGTTCCACGAGCTGCTCTACCGTTCGCTGGACAACGGCCTGGTGACGCAGCTGCTGACCGCGTTCTGGAACGTCTTCCACCGGGTGAACCACCGCCTCGGCGTGACCGACCCCGATCCGGTGGAGACGGTGAAACTGCACCGCGCGATCGTCACGGCCTGCCGCAAACACGACGTCGACCGCGCCGAGAAAGCCATGCACGAGCACTTCCGCAACCTCAACGCCCAGGTCAGACGCAAATAAAAGAAAACCACAAGGCCCGCCGTGCGACCATCCGGGCGATCACGTTCGTACGGCTGGGTCTGGGTGGGAATGAAGAAACGCATCATCTGGTCGATCATCGGCCTCGTGTTCGGGGCGATGGCCATCGCCGGCGGCCTGCTCAAGGCAAGCCACACCACACCCAACTCCGCGGTGGACTGCGGTGGCAAGATCATGTCCCCGGGCGACACCTGCGAGTCGACATCCAAAACGGGTGTGAAGAAGGTGAAGACCTACGAGGAACAGCGGCAGAGCAACCAGGGCGAGAACTACCTCGTGGTCGGCTTCGGCGGGCTGATCATGCTGATCAGCGCCTGGCAGCTGGTAAAAGGCCTGCGCGGCCCCAAAACCCCAGCGCCGCTCACCCAAGCGGCCCACCAAAACCCACCCACCCAACAGTGGCCACCCCACCCCACGCCGCCACAACAGCAATGGCCGCCGCGGCATTCCGCGCCAGCGCAACCACAGTGGCCAGCCCAGACACTCCAGGGCAATGCTCCGCAACCCTCGCCACCCCAGCAAGAGTGGCTCCAGCAAACCCCCACCGCCCGCCTCCAGCCACCACCCCCACAGCCGCAGTGGGACCCATCCCAGTCCTTCGGCCCCACCGGCGAAATTCCCGAAGACCAGCAGCCACCCCACCGCCAAGGCTGGTAGCCGCGCCTTCAGGGCTGCACCTGCCGGAGCCGCGCTTTCGCATGGCGAGGCTGGTAGCCGCGTCCTCGCGGCGGTACCCGCCGGGCTGTGGCTGTGCTGCTGGCGCTGCTCGGCCGCCCGGTGGATCGGCGTGGTCCGCTACTCCGCGGCGAGGAGGGCGCGGACTGCGTCGGTTTCGTGGGCGCCTAGTTTTTCGAGGGTTTCCAGGGCTTGGCGCCAGGTTTTGACGGCTTCCTGGTGGTTGCCGGTGGCTTGGTGGTAGCGGCCGAGGCTGATCTGGGACTTCGCGCGCCAGCGGGGGTCGCCGGAGGTGCTCAGGCGCGTGACGCCGGCGTCGAGGTGGGTCTTGGCCGTGCTGAGGTCGCCGAGGGCCAGGTGGATGTCACTCAGCTGGACCTCCGTGCAGGCCAGGCCGTGGGTGTCCAGTGTGGACAGCAGGAGCTCGCGGGACTCGATGGCGTGGTTGCGGGCCGCGGCGAGGTCTCCGTTGAGCAGCGCGGACCAGGCCAGGCAGCGCAGCGCGGCGCCCATCCGCCGCCGGTCACCGCCGATCCGCAGCAGCTCCAGGCTCTGGCTGAACATGTCCGCGGCCGTCGCGCGGTCGCCCATGTCCTGGTGGACGATGCCGAGCTCGCGCAGGCTCGCGCCCTCCCACCGGGAGTTGCCCAGCTCGTGGTAGGTCGACACGGCCTCGGTCAGGCACTCGATGGCCTCCGCCCACTGGCCGCGGTACCGGTACAGCACGCCGTACTCCCGCAACGTGTAAGCCCGCCAGCGCGGCTCGTCCAAACCCTCCAATGTGGACAAACATTCCGCGAAGTACCCGGCGGCCTCGTCCCACTGGCCCTGCAAGCGTTTGGCCACACCGACCGATAGCAGCGTGACGACCTCCAGCAGCGAGTCGCCGGCGGCCGGCAGGATGGTCAGCCCCTGCCGGAACGCCCGCTCGGAAGCGGCGAAGTCGCGCGTCTCCCGAGCGGCGAGGCCGGTGGCGAGCAACGCATAGGCCGTCCAATAAGGACTTCGCATCCGCTCGGCGGCAGCCAGGCTCACCGACGCGACCGACTTCAGGTCCGCCCACTGCGCTTGCAACTCCAGGAAAGCCGCCAGCAGGGCGGACAACCGGCACGTCGTCTCGTCATCCCGAACAGCGGCGGCCTCCTCGACCGCGAGCAGGATCGAGGGATGCTCCTCGGTGAACCAGCCGACCGGATCGTCCTCGACCCGGGGTGCCTCGATGGTCAGCGGCGGCGGCTCGAACCGGTGCAGCCCACCGAACTCCAGCTTCGCATCGGCCCGCATGCCGAGGTTCACGTACACCGCGGCGAGCCGGACCCGGGCTTCCTCGCGCTCCTCAGCAGACAACAACTCCTTGGCGTACAAGCGAATCAGGTCATGGAAGTAGTACCTGCCCGAAGGCCCGGACTCCAGCAGGTTCGCGTCGAGCAGGCTGTCCAGCAACCGCTCGGCCGCCCGCACCTCCACGCCCAAAGCCGCGGCGGCAGCCCACACCGGGAAGGTCGGCAGCGGCGCCAGGACACGGAAAGCGCGCTGCTCGTCGCCGGTGAGGCTGTCGTAGCTCAGCTCGAAGCCCGCCCGGATCTCCCGGTCGCCGCCGACCAGCTCGTCCAGCCGGTTGCGCGAGTCCTCCAGCCGCGCGGCCAGGTCCTCGACCGTCTGATGTGGACGCGACCGCAGCCGCGTGCCGACGATCCGCAACGCCAACGGCAACCCGCCGCACAGCCGCACGAGTTTCCTGGCGGCGGCCGAAGGGGAGACCTGCGGCGCGAGATCGGTCAGCAGGGCCAGCGCATCGGCGTCGTCCAAGCCATCCAGGTCGATCAGGTCACGCATGTCCAGGCCGGTCAGCCGCCGCCGGCTGGTGATCAGCACCGCGCACGACGGGTTGCCCGGGAACAGCGGCCGGACCTGGTCCTCCGAGGAGGCGTTGTCCAGCACCACCAGCACCTGGCGGGTCGCCGTGCGGTCGCGGAACAACCCAGCCCGTTCCTCCAGCGTCGCCGGGATGTCCGCGCTGGCCACGCCGAGGTCACGCAGGAACCGCGCGAGCACCTCGGCCGGGTCGCGCGGGGACGCACCGGCGCCGTGCAGGTCGACGAAAAGTTGCCCATCGGGGAACGCGGAACTCACCCGGTGCGCGGCGCGGACGGCCAACGCGGTCTTGCCGAGCCCGGGTTTCCCGGTGATCGCGACCACCGGCAGCGTCGAACCGGGCCGCAGCAACGAAACGAGCGTGCCCAGCTGCTCGCCGCGGCCCGCGTAGTGGTCGACGTCCGGCGGCAGCTGCCGGGGACCGCTGAACGGCTGCAGCTCGGGGTCGTCGCGCAGGATCTGCAGGTGCAACTGGCGCAACGCGGGCGCCGGCTCGAGCCCAAGCTCCTCGTTCAGCCGCTGGTAGAGGTCCTGGTAGGCGGTCAGCGCCTCGGGGGTGCGGTCCGAGCGGTGCAGCGCGAGCATCAGCCGGGCGACCAGCTGCTGGCGGTCCGGGTGCTCGGCGGCCAGCTCGGTCAGCTCGTGCATGATCTCGGCGTGCCGGTTGAGCCGCAGGTAGGCGTCGAACCGGTCCTCCTGCGCGGTCAGCCGGGCCTCGTCGAGCGGGCGGGCCAGCCGCAGCCGCACGTCCTCGGCGGTGATCGAGGACAGCGCCGGGCCCTCCCACAGGGCGAGCGCCTGCTCCAGCAGCTCGATCCGCTGCTCGTCCGGTCCGGTGCGGGCCTGCGCGGCCAGCGTGCGGAACCGGAACCAGTCGATCTGGCCGGGGTCGCACTGCAGCAGGTACCCGGAGCCTTCCCGGACCAGGGAGACGTCGTCGGCGACCGACAGCACCGACCGCAGCCTGCTGACCTGGGTGTGGATCACCGCCCGCGCGCTGTCCGGCGCGCCGTCCGGCCAGGTCAGCTCGACCAGGCGGTCCGCTGAGACGTGTCTGTTGGCCTCGAGCAGCAGCATCGTCAGCACGAACCGCTGCTTGCGGACGCCAAGATCAACGGGCTCGCCGCCCATCCACGCCCGTACCGGCCCCAACAGTTGAAATTCCATCCCGCGCTCACTGTATGCGATCTGCCGTTTCCTCGGAGCACGCAGCGAACCGCCCCCGGGTTGCCCGCTGTGCTAATGCACCGGATCGTGACTGGTGAATGCGGGGGTGGGACAGTCCGTTTCGTTAGGATCGTGGCTCAGGTTCGTCGACGGGGTTGGGAGCGGGTCGATGTCGGTGGAGCCGGCTCGGTCCGTGCGAGCCTGGTCGAAGGCCTTGCAGGTCTCGCCTACCACCACGCTCGCGGTGGCCCGCCGGGTCGCGGCCGACCTCGCGGGCGGGCTGTCCGGGCCGCGGGTGCGCGCGGCGGCGCGGGGGATCCGGCGGTTGCTCGGGGTGACCGCGGTCGGGCTCGCGGACCTCTCGGGGAACGTCGAATGGGCCGGGGCCGAGCCGGACGGTGCTGCGGCGTTGGTGGACAGCGCGCTGCACAACGAGGTTCGCGCCGGGCGGCTGCCGGTTGTCGCGTTGCCGTTGCATGTCCGCGACGAACTGGTCGGGGCCTTGGTGGTGTGTGGGGCGCGCCGGATGTCGCCGGTGCGTGAGGTGGCGGACTGGGTGAGTTCGGCGCTGGAGCGGACCCGGCTGGACGCGTTGGCCGATCAGGCGGCCGCGGCCGAGCTGCGGGCGTTGCGCGCGGAGATCTCGCCGCACTTCGTCTACAACGCACTGACCGTGATCGCCTCGCTGGTGAAGTCCGATCCGGACCGGTCGCGCGAGCTGATGCTGGACTTCGCCGACTACACGCGCTACAGCCTCGCGCGGCACGGCGACTACACGACGGTGGCGGACGAGTTCCACGCCATCGAGACCTACCTGGCGCTGCAACGGGCGCTGCTGGGCGAACGTTTGCGCGTGCAGATCCGTGTGGCGCCAGAGGTTCTGGCCGTCGCGATTCCATACCTGGTGCTGCAGCCGTTGGTGGAGAACGCGGTCCGGCACGGGATCGAGCCGCGCTCGAGGCCCGGCCTGGTGCAGGTGCGCGGTGAGGCCGAGGGGTCGGACTGCGTGATCAGCATCGAGGATGACGGGGTCGGCATGGACCCGGCCGAGGCCGAGCGGATCCTGGCCGGGCAGGGCCGTGCGGACAGCGTGGGACTGACCAATGTGGACCGTCGGCTGCGCAACGTGTACGGGTCCTGGTTCGGGCTCGTGGTGGAGACCGCGCTCGACGCCGGGACCCGGGTCGTGGTCCGGGTGCCGATGTTCCAACCGGGAGTGATGCCGTGATGGGGCTGAGTGTGCTGGCCGTCGACGACGTGCCCGCGGCGCTGGACGAGCTGTGCCGGCTGCTGCGGGAGTCGCCCGAGGTGTCCGAGGTCGCCGGGGCGGGCGACCCGATCAGCGCGCTGAAGATGATCCAGAACGGCCGGTTCGGCGCGGTGTTCCTGGACATCTCCATGCCCGGTCTGGACGGCCTGGAACTGGCCTCGCTGCTGACCAAGCTGAGCGACCCGCCGGTCATCGTCTTCGTCACCGCACACGAGGAACACGCCGTGGCCGCGTTCGGCATCGGCGCGGTCGACTACCTGCTGAAACCCCTGCGCGCCGAACGCCTCGCGGACACCCTGGCGCGCGTGGCGAAGCGGGCGACCGCGGCGCCGGAGTCCTCTGTGGACGCGATGGCCGCGTTGCCGGTGGAGATCGGCGGCCGGACGCAGTACGTGCGGCGCAGTGACGTGCAGTTCGTTGAGGCGCACGGGGATTACGTGCGGCTGCACACCAAGACCGGGGCTCATCTCGTGCGAATGCCGATCTCCAGGTTGCAGGAGTACTGGGAGAGCGCGGGTTTTGCCCGGGTGCACCGGGGGTTCCTGGTGGCTTTGGCTTCGGTGCGGGAGTTGCGGAGCGACGCGGTGGGTGGTTTGTTGGCGCACACCGACCTTGGTGATGTGCCGGTGTCGCGGCGGCATTCGCGGGAGCTGCGGGAGCGGCTGCTGCGGGCGGCGCAACGCGGCGAGCTTGACCGGCGGGTCTGATGGCACCCCACCGCCGCGTGGCGGTCACCAGCCCGCAGACCCGGTTGGCGCACGCTCGCAGGCGGTCTCGGGGGCGTTGGCGGGTGCCCGCTTTGGATCCCGTTGATGCTGAGCGGGCGGTCGGGTTGTTTCGGGTTCAGCGGCGCAGGGCGGTTTTGGCGGTTGGGCTGTTGTTCGCGCTGGTTTTGTTGTTGCCGGTCGTTTTTGCTTTGTGGCCGGAGTTGGATGGGATCCATGTTGTCGGGGTGCCGTTGTCCTGGTTGATGGTCGTGGTGATTCCGTTTCCGGCCATGGTTTTTCTCGCGGTGTGGCAGTTGCGGCGGGCTGAGGCTCCTGAGGATGAGTCGTGAACAGGGCCCTTGGCGGGTTCTGTGGCTGGGGCGGCGCCGGTGTAGCTGGGGCGGTTCGGTGTGACATGGGTCCCGTCGGCGGCCTCGGCAGGATGGGCGGGCAGGTCCATACTGGGGCGCGGGCTGGAGGGCCGAGGCTCGGGACCACCCTCTGCGCGGAGCCTTCGCTCGCGAGCCCTCACCGCGTCGGCTTCGGGCTTGCCCGGCGTCGCTGGGGGGTGGGTGGATGATCGCGGCTTTCGCGGTGGCGCCGGTGGTGCTCGTGACTCTGTTGGTGGGGTTGCGGGGCGTGGCGGCGATGCGGACGACGTCCGACTTTCTGGTGGCGTCGCGGCGGGTTTCGCCGTTGCTGAACTCGGCGGCGGTGTCGGGAGAGTATCTGTCGGCGGCTTCTTTCCTAGGTGTGGCTGGGCTTGTGGTCAAGGACGGGGTCGGCGCGCTGTGGTATCCGGTGGGGTTCACCGCCGGGTACATCGCGATGCTGGCCTTGGTGGCCGCGCCGATGCGGCGGTCGGGGGCGTTGACGGTGCCCGACTTCGCGGAGGCGAGGCTGGCGTCGCCACCGCTCCGAAGGCTTGCCGCGGTGACGATTCTGGTCATCGGCGGGCTGTATCTGGTGCCGCAGTTCCGGACCGCGGGCCTGGTGCTGAGTGTGGTCAGCGGGACGCCGTACTGGGTGGGTGTGGTGATCGCGGGCGCTGCGGTGAGTGCGACGCTGGCGCTCGGCGGGATGCGGGCGGCGACCTATGTTCAGGCGTTCCAGTTCTGCCTGAAGCTGGTGCTGTTCATCGTTCCGGCGATCTGGCTGCTGCTGCGGGTCGGCCCGGAGGTACGCGACGACGCCGTTCATCCCGTTGAGTTCACGCACTTCGCCCACGAGACGCCGGTGACCTTCCGGTCGGCGGTGACGCTGGAAGTCCGCGACAACACCGTCGTGCGGACACCCGGTGGCGAAACGATCACGTTGCCGCCAGGGGAGTTCCACGTCGACGCGGGCCGGACGCTGGTGTTCCCGGCGGGCAGCGCGGTGCCCGGGCTGCAGGGGCAGACGCCGCCGGGTGGGCCGGGCTGGGAACGGCCGTTGATCGACGTGCAGAACGCGGGCCAGCCGTTGCTCGGCACGTGGGCCGTGCTGCTGGCGACAATGCTTGGCACGATGGGACTTCCGCACGTCCTGATGCGCTTCCACACTAGCCCGAACGGCCGAGCCGCCCGCCGGACAGCGGCCCTCACAGTGGTGCTGCTGAGCGCTTTCTACTTGTTCCCAGGCATTTACGGTGTCCTGGGCCGGGTGCTCGTCCCGCAGTTGTATCTCTCCGGGGCCACCGACACGGCGGTTGTGGCGTTGCCGTCGCAGGTCGATAACGGAGCGTGGGGAGACGCTTTCACAGCGTTGCTGACCGCGGGTGCGTTCGCCGCGTTCCTCGCGACTTCGTTGGGGCTGCTGCTGGTCGTGTCCGGCGCGATCTCGCATGACCTGCTGGCCGGTGGGCTGCGGCAGCTGCGGGTGACGGTTGTCCTTGCGGCGGCGGCGGTTGTGCTGCTTGCGTTGCCCGCGGCCAGGATGGACGCGGGAACGTTGGTGACGTGGGGGTTCACCGTGGCCGCGTCGACCTTCAGTCCGTTGCTGGTCCTCGGGATCTGGTGGTCCAGGCTGACCGCGCCGGGCGCGATCGCCGGTGTCGCAGTGGGTCTGCTGGCCACAGCCGGAGCGATCATCGCGACGTTGTCCGGCCCACCGGTGGACGGCTGGCTGGCGATCCTGGTGGCCCAGCCCGCGCCCTGGTCAGTTCCGCTCGCTTTCGGCACGATGGTGGTGGTCTCGCTGTTCGGGCGGCCGCCGGCCTGGTCGCGTGCGGCGATGCTCCGGCTGCACCTGCGCGAGCACGAACGTGACCCAGGCCACTCGACTGTGGACGATGACCGTTCGTCGACCGTTCGTCGCATGGTTCGGCGGTTTGTCCGGGAATGATTCCGATGGGTGAACCGGCTTCCTAACGTGTCGCGGAACACATGCCGCGACAGGGAGGTTGCGTGAGTACCGTCTCGCCCGAAACCAGGCCGCCGGAGCCGGACTCGCAGGACTGGACGGCGGTCCAGAACAGTCCCGACTTCGTCGAGCTGCGGCGCAGGCTGCGCCGGTTCGTCTTCCCGATGGCCGGGTTGTTCCTGGTCTGGTACCTGCTGTACGTGCTGCTGGCGGACTACGCGCACGGCTTCATGTCCACCAAGGTCTTCGGCAACATCAACGTCGCGCTCATCTTCGGGCTGCTGCAGTTCGTGTCGACCTTCGTGATCACCGGCCTCTACGTCCGCTACGCCAACCGGAAGCTCGACCCGCAGGCCGAGAAGATCCGCGAGGAGATCGAGGGAGGCGAGGACAAGTGAGCGCACCCGTGACCCTCGCGCAGAGCGTGTCGGGCAGCAACCCGGCCATCAACATCTCGATCTTCGGCGCCTTCGTCGTGGTCACCCTGATCGTGGTGTTCCGGGCCTCCCGCAACACCAAGACCGCGGCGGACTACTACGCCGCGGGCCGGGCGTTCACCGGCCCGCAGAACGGCATCGCGATCTCCGGCGACTACCTGTCGGCCGCCTCGTTCCTCGGCATCGCCGGGGCGATCGCGCTGAACGGGTACGACGGCTTCCTCTACTCCATCGGCTTCCTGGTGGCCTGGCTGGTCGCGCTGCTGCTCGTCGCGGAGCTGCTGCGCAACACCGGCAAGTACACGATGGGCGACGTGCTGGCGTTCCGCATGCGCCAGACCCCGGTGCGGGCCGCCGCGGCGACCTCCACGCTCGTGGTCAGCTTCTTCTACCTGCTCGCCCAGATGGCCGGCGCGGGCGGTCTGGTCGCGCTGCTGCTGGGTGTCACCAGCAAGGTGGGACAGGCGGCCGTGATCGCGGTGGTCGGCGTCCTGATGATCGTGTACGTCCTGGTCGGCGGCATGAAGGGCACCACCTGGGTGCAGATCATCAAGGCGGCGCTGCTGATCGTGGGCGCCGCGGCGATCACCCTGTGGGTGCTGGGCAAGTACGGCCTGAACCTGTCGTCGCTGCTGGGTGACGGCGCCAAGGCCGGTGCCGCGCTGGAGCCGGGCAAGCAGTACGGCAAGACCGGCCTGACCCAGCTGGACTTCGTCTCGCTGGCGCTGGCCCTGGTGCTCGGCACCGCGGGCCTGCCGCACATCCTGATGCGGTTCTACACCGTGCCCACGGCCAAGGAGGCGCGGCGCTCGGTGGTCTGGGCCATCTGGCTGATCGGCATCTTCTACCTGTTCACCCTGGTGCTCGGCTACGGCGCGGGCGCGCTGGTGGGCGCGAAGGCCATCAACGCGGCTCCCGGCAAGGCGAACTCCGCCGCGCCGCTGCTCGCGCAGGCGCTGGGTGGGCCGGTGCTGCTCGGGTTCATCGCGGCCGTGGCGTTCGCGACGATCCTGGCCGTGGTCGCCGGTCTGACGATCACAGCTTCGGCGTCCTTCGCCCACGACGTGTACGCGAGCGTCATCAAGAAGGGCAAGGCCTCACCGGAGAAGGAGGTCAAGGTCGCCCGGATCACCGCGGTGATCATCGGTGCCGTGGCCATCGCCGGCGGCATCGTGGCCAACGGCCAGAACGTCGCCTTCCTGGTGGCACTTGCGTTCGCGGTGGCGGCCTCGGCCAACCTCCCGACGATCCTCTACTCGTTGTTCTGGAAGCGGTTCAACACCCAGGGCGCGCTGTGGAGCATCTACGGCGGTCTCGCGGTCTGCATCGTGCTGATCGTGTTCTCCCCGGCGGTCTCCGGTTCGGCCACCGCGATGTTCCCGGGCTCGGACTTCCACTGGTTCCCGCTCACCAACCCGGGCCTGGTGTCCATCCCGGTGTCCTTCATCCTGGGCTGGCTCGGCACGGTGTTGTCGAAGGAACGCGACGACGCCAAGTACGCCGAGATGGAGGTGCGCGCCCTCACCGGCGTGGGCGCGGAGAAAGCCATCCAGCACTGACCGAGGGTTGGGGAAAGGAGAGGGCCACGCTTCGTTGGGGAGCGTGGCCCTCTCGTCCATTCAGGACCCACCCCAACCAACGGTTATCCCTTCGATCGGTATCGGTGTTACGCGAGTCGGCGATAGTTTAACCAAAAGAGTGTTTCGGCGGTTTTGATGTGGACCTCGCCGCTCCGTTCTTGCTATCGCTGAACCGTGACTGCTGACCCGGAAACCGGATTTGGCGAGACGCAAGTCTCTGCTGGTACTCGCGTGACCAACGTCTATCGTATGGACTCGCCGAAGCCGTTACATGAACTGATCTCCACGAAGATTCTGGAGGATGATCAGGAACAGTTTCGCATCGACGAGCTCGAAGTTGGTTCATCACCGGCTGTCTTGGTTTCCGGAGAATCCGAGACCGCGCCAGTGGAATGGGTCGCCGCTGTGCGGTCCCTGACCGGCGTGGCGCTCGGGTTCACGACCGCTACAGCATCAGCTGCACTGTTCTTACGCGTGGACGACGTCAACTACGCGTTGGCCTTCGGCCATGGATGGCGGTATCTCCACGAAGGCAGGATCGATCGGCAGTTCGGGCTGGATGTCGCCGTCAGGTTGCTTGATCCCGACGACATCAGGCAGGTCACTCGGTGGGCGCTGAGTGCCAAGTCCCGGGTTGACCGAAACATGGTGCCTGGCGGCCAAGGGCTGTGGGCCTTCGGCCTCCGTGAACACGCTGAGTTGGTACGAAGGTTGACCGGCAAGGTGAGTTCTCACATCACCGTGGATCTCGCATACGTGCACAAGCGAGGGCAACGTCGGAACTTCAAGCTTGGTTTGGAATGTGGTGATGGCCTTCATGTGCCGTTAGGCATCGAGGGTGATTCGCTGGTGTCCGATCTACGTTTTCTCACGCAGGTCGTTGATCACTTGCCGGTGCACGACAGGCTCGAACCGCTTCAGTGGGTGCGACGGCTCGCGCGTGGCACGGAGATGGCGGAACTGCTTGACTCCACTGCTGCGGACTTGCTCGCGAACGAGGATCCTGACCATGGCGAGATCGGCGTTGCCTATCCGGCGCGCTACTACGATGGACCTGGAGTTCGACGCTTCCGCGGGCAGATCGGTCAAGTCACCTTCGACACTGACGATCTGACTGTCGACGATCTTCGAGCCGGTGTCCGGCACTGCACGGCGGAGGAGTGTCTCCGAGTTCTGCGGACGGGGTATATCGAGGGTTTCGACGACTCCGGCGTGAGCCTTGGTGGCGAAGTCTCGGCCCTGCACTGGATGGCGGCCGAGATCATCAATCCCGACTATCGGTTCATCCTCATCGATGGCGACTGGTACGAGTTCGGGGAGAAGTATCTCGACCATGTCGACCGAGTTGTCTCGGATGCGTTCAAGGACGGGCCCGACTGGGAACTTCCCGCGTGGACCACGGCGCCGCCGAACGAGGCCGGCGTCGTGGTCGAAGGCGCCTACAACCGTCACGTCGCCGAGGTCGACACGAGGTTCATGTGCCTTGACCGCAAGCTGATCCGGACGCGGATCCACCCACGGGGCTTCGAGGCCTGTGACCTACTTGGGCCGGGTAACGTGTTGGTACACGTGAAGAAGGTTAGTACTGACACCGGCTCCTCCGCGCTGAGCCACCTGTTCGCGCAAGGGCTCGTCGCGATCGAGAGCCTGACGGACAGGGCCACGTGGGACGAATTCGTCACGTTGGTCGGGAGCCACGACGAGAAGAGGGCGGCCACACTCGGCTCCCGCCCGTCCGGAC
Organism: Actinocrispum sp. NPDC049592; assembly: GCF_040675465.1. NCBI lineage: Bacteria > Bacillati > Actinomycetota > Actinomycetes > Pseudonocardiales > Pseudonocardiaceae > Actinocrispum > Actinocrispum sp. NPDC049592. The sequence goes on from NZ_JBFAPA010000002.1 coordinate 520,053, forward strand.
TGGTGTACGCGATTCACAGGTCGGACAAGGCGTTGGAACCGAACACGCTGTTCACGTTCGCTCGTTCGGCGTTGGTGTCCGCCTCGGTCGCGCTGTCCACCTGCAACGTGCCGCTGCGGATCGCGGTGATCCCGTAGGCGCCCCCATCGACGCGGGGTGGCTCAGTCGCCTGCGGCACGGGGTCCTGTGTCGTGCACGCACTGTCACCGGACACAGCAGCTCATTAATTATTAATAAACGTTGACACCCGAGCTGCGGCAAGGCAATCTCACCTGCGGAGAAGTCCCGTGCCGGAAGTGAGGGCGTCGCGATGATGCGTCGTTTGGTTCAGGCTTGTGTCCTGGCGGTGTTAGCCGGGGTGGTTGTCGCGCCGGGGGTGTCGGCAGGCAGTGACCCGTACGGCGATCATGGGAGTCCTGTCGGGACGGTGGACCAGGGAGCGCCGCAGTACTACAACAGCGGCCTGACGCCCACGCCCTACATGGGCTGGAACACGTACTACGGGCTGGGTGCGCCCACCGAGGACGCGGTGAAGGGCGTCGCGGACTTCCTGGTGTCCAGCGGCCTGCGCAACGCGGGCTATGACATCGTGTGGCTGGACGGTGGCTGGCAGGCCACGCCGCCGCGCGACACCAAGGGCCGGCTCGCGGCGGACCAGACCCGGTTCCCGCACGGCATTCCGTCCATTGTCGACTACATCCACAAGCGCGGCCTGCGTGCGGGGATCTACACCGACGCGGGTGCCTACGACGGCGGCAAGAGCTGCGGTCTGGGCAGCGGCGGGTACTACGAGCGTGACGCGAAGCAGTTCGCCGGCTGGAAGTTCGACGCCATCAAGGTGGACTTCCTCTGCGGCCTGGCCCAGAAGCTCGACCCGGGCACGGCGTTCGGCCAGTTCAGCGCGGCGGTCGCGAAGACCGGCCGCAAGATGCTGCTGAACCTGTGCAACCCGGTGACCAGCGAGTGGGGCGTGCCGATCACCCCGGAGCAGGCCGCGAACAACAACTACATCTGGGGCCCGACCACCGGTGACTCCTGGCGCACCTACACCGACCTCGCGTTCGGCAACCCGACCCCGGGCGAGTGGGCGAACATCGTGCGCGCCATGGACACCAACGCCTGGCACCCGGAGGCCAACGGCCCCGGGCACTGGAACGACGCGGACTACCTGCTGCCGATGCGCAAACTGCCCGACGGCAGCTACGAGCTCACCGAGGAGGAGTCGACCACGCAGCTGGTGATGTGGGCGCAGATGGCCGGCCCGCTGATCATCGGCTCCGACCCGCGCACCCTGCCGCAGTCGATGCTGAACACGTTGAAGAACCCGGAGATCATCGCGGTCGACCAGGACCGGCTCGGCATCCAGGGCGTGCGGATCCAGACCTCCGGCGTCGGCGACGTCTACAGCAAGGTCCTGTCCGGCCGCGGCCAGCGATCCGTGGTGCTGCTCAACCGCAACGACACGCCCTCCATGATCTCGGTCGACTTCACCAAGGCCGGCCTGTCCGGCGACGTGCAGATCCGGGATCTGCGCCAGCGCAAGGACCTCGGCACGTTCACCGGTTCCTACGCCACGACGGTTCCCCCGCACGGCACCGCGATGCTCAAGCTGAGCGGCACGGACTACGCCCCCGGCGCGGACCTCGGCGGCGACGCCACGGCCAGCCCGGCGCTGGTGCGGTTCTCCGACACCGACGCGGCCGCGTTCACCCGTGCGGCGGACGGCAGCGTTCTGATGAACACTCGGAAGGGTGCGAACTGGGCTCAGCAGTGGACCCGCCTGGACGGGCACCGCATCCTCGGGCAGCCGGCCGCGTACGGCTCGGCAGGCGGCCGGATCGACCTGTTCGTCCGCGGTAGCGACAACGCGGCATACCAGCGGACGTTCCGAAATGGACAGTGGGGTCCGTGGATCTGGCTGGGCGGCGACCTCACCGACGCCCCGACGGTCGCGTTCACCTCACCCAGCAGCTGGACGTTGTTCGCCCGTGGCAAGGACGGCCAGGTCTGGCAGCGCCCCTCGAACGCCTGGTGGTCCAGCATCGGCGCGCCCAACGGCAAGCCGATCTACGGCCGCCCGAGTGCCGTGGTGGACGGCAACGGCCCGCACGTGGCCGTGCGCACCGCCGACGACTCGGTCTGGATCTGGGAGAACGGCGCGTGGGCCGGCCTCGGCGGCACCATCAGCGGCAGCCCGGCCATCGTGGCGACCCTCGGCCGGATCTACCTGTTCGCGCGTGCCAGCGACTACACGTTGTGGCAGCGCAACTTCTCCGACGGCTCATGGGGAGGGTGGTTCCCGCGTGGAGAGTTCCCGAGCAACGCGTTCGACGGTTCCCTCGGCGCGGCCGCCGGGGACAACGGATCCGCGTGGGTCGCGTTCCGCGGCGTCGACGGACGGGTGCACCAGGTGGTGTTGTGACTTCTAGGGTCGCGGTGGTGACGGGCGCGGCGTCGGGAATCGGCGCCGCGGCCTGTCGCCGTCTCAAGGACGACGGATACACCGTTGTGGGCATTGACATCCAGGACGGCGAGCACGTCACGATCGTTGGTGACGTGGCCGCCGACGAGACGTGGGATCGGGTGCTGGCGTCGGTCGACGGCGTGGACGCGTTGGTGAGCAACGCTTTCACGGTGACCGTCAAACCCCTGGACCAGACCACCCGGGCGGAGTGGACGCGGCAGCTCGAGGTGAATCTGACCGCTGCGTACCTGGGCGCGCACGCGTGCCTGCCTTCGTTGCGGGAACGGAAAGGCGCGATCGTCCTGGTCTCGTCCGTGCACGCGGTCGTGGGGATCCCCGGGCACCCGGCGTACGCGGCGGCCAAGGGCGGCCTGAAGTCCCTCGCTTCTCAACTGGCCGTGGAGTACGCGCCCGCCGTCCGGGTGAACTCCGTGCTGCCGGGCCCGGTTCTCACCAGGGCGTGGGATCGGGTGTCCGAGGCGGACCGGGACCGCAGCGCGGCCGCGACCCCGCTGGGCCGGCTGGGAGATCCGGCCGAGGTCGCGGCGGTCATCGCGTTCTTGTTGTCATCGCAGGCGTCTTTCGTGACCGGGGCCAGTGTTGTGGTGGACGGTGGCTGGACGGTCATGAAGGACTCGTCGTGAGGGAGCACGGTTGAAGATCACCGGTATCGAGACGTTCCTCGTGCCGCCGCGCTGGCTGTTCCTGAAGGTCAGCACGGACGAGGGGATCGCTGGCTGGGGCGAGCCGGTCGTCGAGGGGCGGGCCGCGGCGGTGCGGGCCGCCGTGCACGAGATGGCGGACCTGCTGATCGGGCAGGACCCGTTGCGCATCGAGGACCACTGGCAGGTGTTGCGGCGCGGTGGGTTCTACCGCGGCGGGCCGGTGCTCTCCAGTGCGCTCGCCGGGTTCGACCAGGCGCTGTGGGACATCGCGGGGCGCTACCGGGGCGCGCCGGTGCACGAGTTGCTCGGTGGCCCGGTGCGCGACCAGGTGCGCGTGTACTCCTGGGTCGGCGGGGACCGTCCGTCCGGGATCGCGCAAGCCGTTACCGCGCAAGTGGAACGCGGCTTCACCGCGGTGAAGATGAACGGCTGCGGCCCGATGCGGGCGGTGGACACCCCCGCCGAGGCGCAGGCGGTGCTGGAGCGGGCCCGTGAGGCGCGGGCGGTGCTGGGCCCGGACCGGGATCTGGCGATCGACTTCCACGGCCGGGTCTCGCCCGCGATGGCCCGCCGGTTGCTGCCGATGCTGGAGGAGGTGCAGCCGATCTTCGTCGAGGAACCGATCCTCGGCGAGACGCAAGGCAACGCGTGGGCCTCCGTGGTGCAGTGCAGTTCGGTCCCGATCGCCACCGGGGAACGGTTGTACTCGCGGTGGGAGTTCAAACCCGTGCTGGACGCCGGAGTCGCCGTGCTGCAACCCGATCCGTCGCACGCGGGCGGGATCTCCGAGCTGCGCCGGATCGCCGCGCTGGCCGAGATCTACGGCGCCAGCCTGGCCCCGCACTGCCCACTGGGGCCGATCTCGCTGGCGTCGGCGTTACAGGTCGCCTTCGCCACGCCCAACTTCCTGATCCAGGAACAGAGCCTGCGCATGCACTACAACGTGGGCACCGAGTACACCGACTACCTGACCGACCCGTCGCCGTTCGACTTCGCCGACGGGTACGCGGCGCGGCCGTTGGGGCCGGGACTGGGGATCGAGATCGACGAGGAACAGGTCCGCCGGGCCGACCGGCAGGGCCACGACTGGCATTCCCCGGTGTGGCGGCACGCCGACGGGAGCTTCGCGGAGTGGTGACGTTAGGTTGGGGGAATGGCACTGCCGTTCCCCGACCCTCCGCTGACCGACGGTGATGTCACGCTGCGCGCGTGGCGGCGATCCGAGGAGCGGCAACGGTTCGAGGCGTTCTCGGACCCGGTGGTCCAGCGGTTCTCCTGGCCGTCGGCCGAGCCGTTCACCTGGGAGCAGATGGACGGGCGGTTCGACGCGCAGGAGGCCGACCGGCTGGCCGGGATCTCGCTGAACCTGGCCATAGTGGACGCTGAGCGCCCGGACGTCCTGTTGGGTGCGGGATCCCTCTACGACGTCGATCCGGCCGAGGAACGCGCGTCGGTGGGCTACTGGGTCGTCGCGGACGCGCGTGGCCGCGGCGTGGCCACCCGGGCCCTGCGCCTGATGTCGGCGTGGGCGTTCGAGGAGCTGTCCCTGGCGCGCCTGGAACTCACCTGCGGCCCGGACAACCTCGCCTCCCAGCGCGTCGCGGAGAAGGCAGGCTTCACCCGGGAAGGCGTGCTGCGCTCGCACATGCGCTTCAAAGACGGCCGCCGGGACACGGTCGTCTACAGCCTGCTGCCCACCGACTAGGGGGCCGGGCGGTAGTCGACCACGGGCTCGGAGGCGCGCTGGAAGTCTTCGGTGGCCTTGTCGAGCAGTTCACGCATGGCCAGCTCGGCCGCGGGGGAGTCGCCGCTGCGGATGGCCTCCAGGACCTTCTGGTGGCTGGGCACCGGGTCGTCCGCCTCGGCCGCGTGCACGACCTTGTCGCGCATGGCCAGGCCGTTGGCCAGCACGCGCTGCATCTCCACCAGCAACTGGTTGTGCGTGGCACCGAACAGGGCGCGGTGGAAGTCCAGGTCGGCCTCGATGGCGTCCTGCTCGGGGTCGGCCATCCGGGCCAGCGCCGCGCCGAGGTCCTCGATGTCCTGGGCGGTGGCGCGTTCGGCGGCCATCCGGGCGGCGGCGGGCTCGATCACCGACCGGACCTCGGTCAGGTCCTCCAGCAGCCCGAGGTCGGGCGGGCCGGCCGAGCGCCAGCGCATGACGTCCACATCGAACATGTTCCAGGCCTCGCGGGCGCGCACGAACGTGCCGCGCTTCTGCCGCGCGTCGACCAGGCCCTTGGCGGACAACACCTTCAGCGCCTCGCGCAACGCGGTCAGGCTGACGTCCAGCTCCTCGCGCAGGGTCACCAGGTCCAGCGTCGCGCCCTCCGGGATGTCGCCGGACAGGATGCGCCCGGCCAAGGCCGCGACGGTCTGCCCGTGCACCCCGCGAAGCTGGTAGTCGGCCACTTTCGGTCCCTTCGGTCGGTCTCCCGCCCAAGTATCTCAGGGCACCCATCGCTAATAATTTAGTAATTTATCTTGACATGGGCGCGCCACTCTTGCAATCTCGTCGCCAGCGCTAGCAGTGCAGGTAGCGAGATGGAGGCCCAATGAACAACGACGGCCTGAGCCGCAGAGGGTTCTTAGCAGGTATCGGCGGCCTTGGGGCGGCGACGTTGCTCGGGGGATGCGCCACGTCGGCCACCGGGGGAGCCGGCGGGCAGACGACCGGCGCGGTCAGTATCGAGTCCAACCTTTCGGCGCCCGCCGCGAAGGCGGCCATGCAGGCGCTGATCGACTCGTTCAACGCCAAGAAGGGCACCCAGGCCACCCTGAACACGATCGCGTCGGAGACCTTCCGGACGCAGCTGCCGAGCTATCTGACCGCGCAGCAACCGTCCGATGTGTACACGTGGTACGTGGGCAGCGTGGCCCGGTCCTATGCGGACAAGGGGCTGCTGCTGGACATCAGCGATGTGTGGCAGAAAACATCCGGCTACAGCGACGCGGTGAAGTCGCTGTGCACGGACAGGAACGGCAAGCAGGTCATCGTCCCGATCAGCAACTACTGGTGGGGCATGTTCTACCGCAAGTCCAACTTCGCCAAGTGGGGCGTGCAGCCGGCCAAGAGCTGGGACGAGTTCATCGCGCTCTGCCAGACGCTGCAGGGCAAGGGCGTCGCGCCGATCGGCCTTGGCGCGGGCGGCGGCACGCCGTGGGTCGCGTCGGCCTGGTTCGACTACCTCAACATCCGGATCAACGGCGCGCCCTACCACCGCGAGCTGCTGGCCGGCGAGCACAGCTTCACCGACCCGCAGGTCAAGAAGGTGTTCGACCGGTGGAAGACGGTCCTGCCGTACTTCGACAAGCAGGCCACGGCGGTGTCCTTCCAGGACGCGACCACGTCGCTGCTGCAGGGACGCTCGGCGATGATGCTCATCGGCACCTTCTTCGCCGACGCGGCGCCCAAGGACCAGCTGGACGACATCGACTTCTTCCAGTTCCCGATCATCGACCCGAGCGTGCCGGTCGCCGAGGAGGGCCCGACCGACGGGTTCTTCGCCAGCGCCCGCTCCGCGCATGTGGCCGGTACCAAGGAGTTCCTGGCCTACATGGCCACCCCGGAGGCGCAGGAGGTGTACGTCAAGGCATCGACGAGCACCGTGCTGCCGCTCAACGCGAACGCCAAGGCGGCCTCGACACCGTTGGTGGACAAGGGCAAGAAGCTGCTCGCCGACGCCAAGGAGATCACCCAGTTCTTCAACCGGGACTCCTCCGACGCGCTGCAGCCGACCGCGGACACCGCCCTGGTCAAGTTCTTCGACCAGCCCGGCCAGATCGACTCGATCCTGACCGACTGGCAGAGCGCGGCCGAGAAGATCTGGAAGGCCTGACCTTCTCCGCAGACCGGCCGCCCGCCCGTGGATGCGGCGGGGCGGGCGGCCGCAAGTCCACTTTGTACTTTGCTGGTTGACAGGGAGGGTGCCGAGGTGGCGACACTGACCGTCGAGCGTCCCCGGACACGGCCCGCGCCGGTCCGGCGGCGCAAGCGCAAACGGCTGTCGCCGGTGCTGCTGGCCTTCGTGCTCGTCCCGCTGGCGGTCGAGGGCTTCTTCGTGTTCTGGCCGGCCATCCAGGGCGTGTTCCTCTCGTTCACCAGCTGGGACGGGATGACCGCGCCGCGGGCGGTCGGCCTGGGCAACTACGTCGAGATGTTCTCCGACGAGATCTTCCTGTCCTCGTTGTGGCACACCGTGTTGTGGCTCATTCTCTTCGGCGGGCTGTCCGCTCTGGGTGGCCTGGGCATGGCGCTGCTGCTGGCCAAGGAACGGCGCGGGGTCGGGTTCTACCGCTCGGCGCTGTTCACGCCGGTGGTGTTCTCGCTGGTGGCCACCTCGCTGATCTGGCAGGCGATGTACCAGCCGGACGGCCTGATCAACAACCTGCTGGGCGGACTGGGCCTGGAAAGCTGGCAGCACTCCTGGCTCGCCGACCCGGACACCGCGATGTACGCGGTCATCGTTCCCGCGCTGTGGCGCCAGATCGGCTACATCATGGTGTTGTACCTGGCCGGTCTCAAGGGCATCGACCCGGTGCTCTACGAAGCGGCCACTGTGGACGGTGCCACCGCCTGGCAGAAGTTCACCAACATCACCCTGCCACAGCTGTCCAGCGTGAACTCGGTGGTGCTGTCGGTGATCGTGATCGACTCGCTGCGATCGTTCGACGTGGTCTGGGCCTTGACCCGCGGCGGGCCGTTCCACTCGTCCGAGCTGCTGAGCACGTACATGTACTCGACGGCGTTCCAGTCGCTGCGGCTCGGCTACGCCTCGGCGCTGGCCGTGGTGATCTTCGTGCTGGCGTTCGGCGTCATCGTCGGATACCTGGTGCGGGCCTTCCGGGAGGCGGACTGATGAAGCGCTTGCGTACCGCCGCGTACCACACGTTCGTCGGCGGCGTGTCGATCCTCTGGCTGCTGCCGATCGCACTGGTGCTGGTGACCGCGTTCCGCACGTTCGACGACATCGCGCAGAACGGGGTCGGCAGCCTGCCGCACTCGTTCTCCCTCGCCGCCTTCGGTGAGGCGTGGAGCGCGGGCGGCGAGAACCAGGCCATGCTCAACAGCCTGATCGTGACCATCCCGACGGTGATCATCACGTTGCTGCTCGGTGCGATGGCGGCGTTCGCGTTGAGCCGCTTCGACATCCCGTTCCGGCGCACCATCCTGCTGGTCATGCTCGGCGGGAACCTGTTGCCACCGCAGATCCTGCTGGTCCCGGTGTCGCGGTTGTCCGAGGTGCTGGGCATCTACGACACGCTCACCGCGCTGATCGTGGTGCAGATCGGGTTCGGGCTCGGCTTCTACACGTTCGTGCTGCACGGGTTCATGCGCGCGATCCCGTCGGAGATCCAGCAGGCCGCGGTGATCGACGGCGCCGGCACGCTGCAGGTGTTCGTCCGCATCATCCTGCCGCTGACCCGGCCGGCGCTCGCCGCGCTGGCCGCCCTGGCGTTCACCTGGGTGTTCAACGACCTGCTGTGGGCGATCACCGTTCTGAAGACCGGGACGCAGATGCCGGTCACCCCGGCTTTGCTCGGCCTGCAAGGACAGTACGTGTCGATGTGGAACGTGATCGCGGCCGGCTCGGTGATCGCGGCCATCCCCACGGTCGCGGTGTTCCTGCGGTTCCAGAAGCACTTCGTGTCGGGTCTGGCGGTCGGGGCGGTCAAGTGAGCTGGGAGTGGGCCGGCGGCCGGATGGATCTCGTGCCCGGCCGCGTCCTGCAGGTGTCCCTTGGTGGCAAGGAAGCGTTCTGGGCCGCGCCGGACGCCCCGGACTGGAACGTCGGTGGCGACCGGCTGTGGCTCGGCCCGGAACGCGACTGGTTCTGGGCCACCGACGATCCCAACGACCTGAGCGGGCACGTCGTCCCGGCGCCGATCGACCCGGGGGAGTGGCGCACGATCAGCCTGGCGATGGGGCACGCTTCCTACGCCGCCGATCCCGTGCTTACCCACCGCGGCAATGGTTCCACCACTCAGGTCCACATTGGACGCGATGTCTGCCTGAAGTACGCCGACTCCCGCCGGGTGATCTACGAGGTGCACACCCGCGTCGAGGTCGCTGCCGGTCCGCCCGATCAAGAGGTCAGCGCGTGGAGTGTGCTGCAGGTGCCGGCCGGCGGACGGTTGCGCCTGGATCTGGCGGGGGAGTGGGCGTACCGCGACTATCTCCGGCCGTTCGACGGGCGCCGGTTCACCGTCCGTGACGGCCATGCCTGTGTCGAACTGCCGGGCCAGTTCATGGCCAAGATCGGGATCCAGCCGGACGTCGTCGCGGGGCCGATGCGTTATTCCCGTGACGGGGTGACGATCGAGCGGGTGATCGAGGTTCATCCCGACCGTCGCTACTGCGACCATCCGCTGGGCGCCGATCGTTCCGGCCAGGGCGACGCGGTGCAGGTGTTCGAGGACGACGGTCACTACGGAGGGTACGCGGAACTCGAGCATCACAGCCCGGCCGCGCGGTACGCCGAACCGGTGCTGGACATCTGCCGCACGACGGTCAGCCTGGGGTATTGACCAGGCGGAATGGTCTAAGCCATTCTTTCAGGTACGTGAACCTCCCGTTCAACGGAACGCTCCGCCCTGCCCTGTGTAAGGAGCATTTCCATGCGTACCAGACGTCTCCTCACGGCCGCGGTCGCCGCATTGGCGGCCGTCACGTTCGTCCCCGCACAGTCCAGCGCCGCCAACGGTGTCACCGCGACCTTCGTCAAGGTGTCCGACTGGGGCAGTGGTTTCGAAGGCAAGGTCACCGTGACCAACGGTGGCACAACGACGTTGTCCACCTGGACGGTCGAGTTCGACATGCCGTCCGGCTCCCAGATCACCACCTCCTGGGACGCCACCCGCACCAGCAGCGGCCAGCACTACACGTTCACGCCACCCGGCTGGGCCGGCCCGCTCGCCGTCGGCGCCAGCGCGTCGTTCGGGTTCAACGGCAGCCCGGGAAACTTCGGCGGGATTCAGAACTGCCGGCTGAACGGCGGCGGCTGTGACGGTGGTCCGACAACGCCTGGTGCGCCAGGGGTTCCGGGCGCACCCAGCATCACCGGATCGAACAACACGAGCATTTCCTTGTCGTGGGGCGCCTCCAGCGGCACCGTCACCGGATACCGGGTCTACGAAGGCACTTCCGTGCGCGCGACCGTGACCGGAACCTCGGCGACCATCTCAGGCCTCGGCACCTGCCAGTCGCACACCTACGCCGTGGCCGCGTACAACAGCCTTGGTGAGTCTGGGGAAACCTCTACCGTCACCGGAACCACGACCGGCTGCCCGACCGGTGGCGGCCGTGCGGCGCCGTACATCTACAACGGCTGGGGCAGCCCGCCGAACCCGCAGACGGTCATGAACGCCACTGGTATCAAGTGGTTCACGATGGCGTTCGTGCTCTCGTCCGGTGGCTGCGCCCCGGCGTGGGACGGCTCGCGGCCGTTGCAGGGCAGCGTGGACGCCACCTCGATCTCGCAGATCCGGGCCGCCGGCGGCGATGTGGTCCCGTCGTTCGGTGGCTGGAGCGGCAACAAGCTCGGCCCGAACTGCGGCACCCCGCAGGCCCTGGCCGGCGCCTACCAGCAGGTGATCAATGCATACGGGCTCAAGGCGATCGACATCGACATCGAGAACACCGACGAGTTCGAGAACGAGACCGTGCAGGACCGGATCCTGAACGCGTTGAAGATCGTCAAGCAGAACAACCCCGGCGTGCAGACGATCGTCACCTTCGGCACGAGCACGACCGGCCCGACCTTCTACGGCAACCGGCTGATCGACCAGGCCCGCGCACTGGGCGCGAACATCGACATCTTCACGATCATGCCGTTCGACTTCGGCAGCGGGAACATCGGCTCCGACACGGTGAACGCCGCGGAAGGCCTGAAGAACAAGCTGAAGTCTTCGTTCGGCTGGAGCGACGCCCAGGCCTACAGCCACATGGGCATCTCCGGCATGAACGGCCTGTCCGACCAGCAGGAGATGACCACGGTGGCGACCTGGACGCAGATCCGGGACTACGCCAAGTCGCACGGCCTCGGCCGGCTGGCGTTCTGGTCGGTCAACCGCGACCGCGGCTGCCCGGGCGGCGGCGTGGTGTCCAACTGCAGTGGCATCGCACAGTCCGATTGGGACTTCACCAGGGTCACTGCTGGCTTCTAGAACGAGAGTTGTTCCTCTGAGCGGGAAATTGACTCAGTGACCGGAGCCGGTGTCTACTCCATTGGTCTGGTCCACCGTTGACGCCGCTCGGAGGATCTCTTGCCCACTCGTCGTTCTGTGTTGCTCGGCACCGCCGGAGCGGCACTGGCCCTGCCCGTCACCGCGGGCAGGGCGCTCGCCGCGACCGACTGGTCGGTCGAGGTGGTGCGCTCCACCATGGCCCGGTTCACCCCCGCGACGCTGGGCGGCTGGGACTACATGCGTGGTCTATACCTTTACGGCCAGTACCTGGTGTACAAGCGGACCGGCACCCGCGCCTACTTCGACTACATCAAGGCGTGGGTGGACCGGTTCGTCGACGGCAACGGCAACATCAACAACAGCTTCAACAACCTGGACGCGATGCGCTCGGGCGTGCTGCTGCCGATCCTGCACGCGGAAACCGGCCAGCAGCGCTACAAGACGGCCGCCGACAAGATCCGCAACCGCTTCCCCACGTATCCCCGGACGCCGGACGGTGGGATGATCCACAACACCGGGTTCGTGGACCAGTTGTGGGCCGACGGCGTCTACATGGCACAGCCGTTCATCGCCAACTACGCCAAGCAGTACAACCAGACGTACGGGTTCGATGAGTCGACCCGCAACATGGTCGCGTACTTCAACCACCTGCGCACCAGCAACGGACTGATCCTGCACGCCTACGACGTGGATGGGTCCTCCTCGTGGGCGACCGGGACCGACCACTGCTCGGACTTCCACTGGGGGCGCGCGATCGGCTGGTTCGCCATGTCCGCCATCGACATCCTGGAAGTTCTGCCTGTCGGCCACGTCCGCCGCCAAGCGATGATCGACATCGTCCGGCACCTGGCCGGCGGGTTCCAGCGGTTCCAGGATGCGGCAACCGGGCGCTGGTTCCAGGTGGTGGACCGCGGGACGACGAACGGGAACTGGACGGAGACGTCGGCTTCTTCTATGTTCACATACATGTTGTCGCGTGGGGTCGAGCGAGGGTACCTGGACCCATCGGTCAAACCCGTTGCCACCAAGGGATATCAGGGTGTACTGGGGAAGATCTCGCTGGGCGGTGACGGCCGGACGAACCTGGTGGACATCTGTGACGCCACCAGCCCCGGCACGCTGAGCTACTACCTCAACCGCCCCCGGCTGCGGAACGACTTCCACGGCCTGGGCGCCTTCCTGATCATGAACGAGCAACTGACCCGGGTGCCATGAACTGGTTAGCCACCGGTGCCACCGCTTGGGACTACGGCACCATGCCCTTACGTGTCACGGCGTACGGCACGGACACCTTCGACGACATCCGCACCGAGCTGGTCAGCTCGGTGCGGTGCATTGTCCGCGTCGGCACGCAGATCGTGTTGTGCGAGAACCGCGACGGCGCACATCCCCTGCCCGGCGGCCGCCGCGAACCGGGGGAGACCTACCATGACACCGTGTGCCGTGAGGTGCACGAGGAGACCGGCTGGCACCTCGACCGCGACAGCCTGCGACCCCTCGGCTGGCTGCGGCTGGAGCACCTGAGTCCCCAGCGCCCCAAGGATCCGCACCCCTACCCGGTGTTCCTGCAGCTGATCTACACCGGCACGGCGCATTCGCGGACCAGCGAGAGCTGGAGCGACATCGACGGCTACGAACTGCGTTCCAGCCTGACAACCGTGGAAGAAGCGCGCCGCCGGACCTCCAACGACCTGCTCGCCCACAGCTTCCTCGACCTGGTGGAACACTCCATCAACCACTGCTGACACCCCACCCCTCGCCGTGTCCCCCTTTCCTCCGGCCCGTGTCCCCCTTTCCTCCAGGGTGAGTCCTCCGTTCGTCCGCGGCATCTCCAGGCCCGCGGACGAAGTGGGACACGGGGGCGACGAACGGGGGACACCTCACGACTTTCGTAGGTTGTATACAGTCTACGAAACCCGTCAGGATCCGGCGATATGGTCAAAAGAGGCGCCATCGCCATCCTTGTCCCGTTATCGCTGGCCACCACCGTCCTCGCGGCCCCCGCCGCCGAGACGCAGTTACCGCACCAGAGCCCGATCAACATCACGCGCGAGAACGTCCGCGTCGACCCGAACCTGCCGCAGCTGCGCATCTCGTACCGCACCACTGATGTCGAGCTCGAGTACATCCGCAAGGACCAGACCGACCCGGCCGGCTGCGCCACCCGCAACCACGAGGAGACCGAGGAGGGCATCGTCCCGGCCGGCGCCGGCTACGTGACCCTCAGCGGCACCCGCTACGACCTGATCCAGTTCCACTTCCACACCCCGTCCGAGCACCGCTTCGAGGGCCAGTCGACCCCGCTGGAGCTGCACCTCGTGCACCGCAGCGCCGCCGGGCGCCTGCTGGTGATCGGCGTGCCGCTCATCCCCGGCCCCCGCTCGGCGGTCGACAAGGTGCTGGCCAAGCTGGCGCCGGAGTGCGGCGAGTCCGTGCACCTGCCCAAGGTCGACCTCAACGAACTGCTGCCGCCCGACCGCAGGACCGTCGCGCGCTACGACGGCTCGCTGACCACCGCGCCGTTCTCCGAGGACGTGCAGTGGTTCCTCACCGGCCCCAAGACCGTGTCCCCGGGCACTGTCGCGCGCTTCCAGTCGTTGTTCACCAGTGGCAACGCCCGTGAGGTGCAGCCATTGAACGGGCGAGTGGTCGAGCTGGACCGCCCCCGCTACTGAACGCTGCCCATTGGCCGGATGACCGATGCCCCATCGGTCATCCGGCCGATCCAGCTGTGGCCCCGCGGCCGAAGCGTCCACACTGGCCGGACGGGCAGTCTCCTCATCGCCATCCGAAACGAGGAGGAGTCAAGGTGACAGAGCCGATTCTGGCTGGACGAGGGGTGGTCAAGCGCTACGGCGACGTGACCGCGCTGGCCGGGGTGGACATCACGATCCGCGCCGGCGAGGTGGTCGCGATCGTCGGACCGTCGGGGTCCGGGAAGTCCACGCTGTTGCACGTACTGGCCGGGATCCTGCCGGCCGACGGCGGCGAGGTGTTCCTGGGGACGAAGCCGATCACCAAGCTCAGCGAGACCGAACGCAGCAAGCTCCGCCGCAGCGAGTTCGGCTTCGTGTTCCAGTCCGGCATGCTGGTCGCCGAGCTCACCGCGGAGGAGAACGTGGCGCTCCCGCTCCTGCTCGCGGGAACGCCACGCAACCAGGGAATCGCCGCCGCCCGGGAGTGGCTGGTCCGGCTGGGCCTCGGGGGCCTGGCCGACCGCCGCCCCGGCGAGGTCTCCGGCGGTCAGCTGCAACGGATGGCGATCGCCCGCGCGCTGGCGCACCGGCCGCGGGTGATCTTCGCTGACGAGCCGACCGGGGCGCTGGACACGCGCACCGGTGAGGAGACTATCACCGCGCTGCTGACTGTCGCCCGCGAGACCAACGCCGCGGTGGTCATCGTGACGCACGACGAGTCCGTCGCGCGGCGCGCGCAGCGGGTCATCGAGATGCGCGACGGCCTGATCGCTGTGCGGGCGGCGGCGTGAACCCGGTTCAGCTCGCGATCCGGGTACTGCGGGGCGACTCCCGCAGCCGGATGTCCGCCTTGTTCACAGCTGCCGGTGTCGCGGTCGGGGCGGCACTGGTGCTGTGGCTGGCGGCGGTGCCCGGGGCGCTGCAGTCCCGGGCCGACCGGGAAGGGTGGCGGCAGGCGGACTTCGCCGCGGACAAGGCGGACGCTTCGGTTGTCGTCGCCCAGACCCGGGACAACGTCGGGGCGCAGGAGATCCAGCGGTTCGACGTGGCGCGCCTCAAGCCGAACGTGCCGCTGGCGGCCGGGATCCCGAAGCTGCCCGGGCCCGGCGAGGTGTTGCTGTCACCGGCGTTGGCGGAACTGGCCGCGAGCCTGCCCGCCGACCAGCTGGCCGACCGGTTCAAGGGCAGGGTCGTCGGCCAGTTCGGGCCGGAGGCGTTGAAGTTCCCCGAGGAACTCGTCGCGATGGTCGGCCACGATCCCGCCGAGCTGGGTGAGAACGGCGCCCCGCGCACCGGGCTGGCCGCGGCCAGAAGCGGCTACATCAACAAGCTTCTGGTGGTGCTGAGCCAGATCGGCCTGGTCGTGCTGATCGCGCCGTGCCTCGTACTGGTCGCCTCCGCGGCCCGGCTCACCGCCGCACGCCGGGAACGCCGGCTCGCCGCGTTGCGCCTGGCCGGGGCGACCCCGCAACAAGTCGTCTCGATGACCGCGACCGAGACGGCGATCGCGTCGGTCGTCGGTGTGGTGCTCGGGGTCGGGCTGACGTTCCCGCTGAGATACCTCACCGCCCGGATCCCTTGGGACGGCGGCACCTGGTACCCGTCGGACTGGACGCCCAGTGCGCTCATGCTGACCCTCGTGCTTGTCGTGGCACCGGCTCTCGTGGTCGGCGCGGCCGTGCTCGGGTTGCGGCGCGCGGTGAGCCGGCCGCTCGGCGCGGCCCAGCAACAGACCAGACGGCAGCCCAACGCCGCTCGTCTGCTGTGGCTGGTCGGCGCGGCTGTCGTGTTCGTTGTGGGTCTCAGCCAGGCTCGCAGCGGTGGGGACAGCCAGATGTTCGTCGTCCTTTTCGGACTCGCCGCGGTCGCGGTGTCGCTCGTGTTCGTCGGCCCGCTGGTGACCTCGTTGCTGGGCAGGATGTTCGTGTCCCGGTGGCAGTCACCGTCCACTTTGCTCGCCGGGCGGCGGCTGCGGGACGACCCCAAGGCCGCGTTCCGGGCCTCGGCCGGTGTCGTGCTCGCGGTGTTCGCCGGATCGTTGGCGCTGGCCATGTTCCCGAGCGTGGAGAGCCAGATCGGTTACAGCAACGGCAGGTTCCGTGATGGCGTGTACGTGGCGCAGGGCGCGGGCCTGTCCGAGGAGCAGGTCAACGGGCTGCGGTCGGACCTGAGCCAGCGCGGGATCAACGCGCCGGTCGTGGCCATCGCCGAGGGCTCGATCGGCACCAGCGTCCGCGAGTCGACCACGGCGATGATGATGACCTGCACGGACGCCAGCAAGGTGCTCGGCGCGCGGTTCGACAGCTGCCGCCCGGGCCCGGCGATCTACGTTCCGCAGGCGCAGGCGGTGGACGCGACCAGGCTGAAGTTCCGCGCCTACTCGGTGCCGGACATGCCTGAGGACGGCCTGCCGCTGCCCGCGGCGGTGTCGGTCCGCGAGTACCAGCCGACCGGCGGGTTCCACGGCATCCTGGTCGACCCGTCGCTGTACCCGGGGATCAGCAGCGCTGACACCGTCGCGGTGGTGACATCGCCGCAGAACCAGGACGTCGTCCACACCATGCTGGTGCGCAACTTGCCGGGAGTCTCGTTGTACAGCAACGAACGCTACGACGCCCGCGCCGACACACTGTCGGGCGACCTGCGCCGGGCGACGCTGATCGGGCTGTCGATCGCGACCGTGCTCGGCGGGGTGAGCGCGGCCGTCGCGTCGGCCGGGTCGGTGGTGGACCGCCGCCGGACGTTCGGCGCGCTGATCGCGGCCGGGACACCGGTGCGGGTGCTGACCAAGGCGCTGCGGCGGGAGGCGATGCTGCCCGCCCTGGTCGCCACGGTCGGCGCGGGCCTGGCCGGGGTGCTGGTCGGGTCGGGCCTGGTGACCCTGATCCAGGGCCATCTGGCACTCAACCCGTGGATCCTCACGCCCGTCGTACTGGGTGTGGTGGTCGCGTTGATCGCGGCGGTGGCCTGCGGGCCGGTGCTGCGGAAGATCACCGCCCGGGACTACTCGGACGAGTAGCCCGGTCCGGCCCTGGACGGTGCCCCCTTGCCGTCCAGGGCCGTCCGATCATCCCGCGTAGGTGTGGGTGGTCCACCGGCCACAGGGCGTCGAGTAGAAAGAGGGCATGAGCAAGTCGGTACCGCGGACCCCCACCCTGGAGGACGTCGCACGGGTGGCTGGCGTGTCCCGCGCGACCGTGTCCCGCGTGATCAACGGCATCCGCAACGTCGACCTGGAGATCCAGGAGACGGTCCGCAAGGCGATCCAGTCCACCGGGTACATCCCGAACCAGGCGGCGCGGTCGCTGGTCACCCGGCGGGCGGGCACCATCGCGTTGGTGATGTCCGGGGCGGGCGTGGCGGGGGAGCAGTTCGCCAAGGAGGCGTTCGCGGACCCGTTCTTCGGCCGGGTGGCGGGCGGGGTGGTCGCGTTCCTGCGGACCCAAGGGGTGCACCCGGTGCTCATGCTCGCCGAGACCCGTAAGGCGCGCGGCGACGTCCTCGACTTCCTGCGGCGGGGCAACGCCGACGGCGCGTTGATGGTCTCGACCCACCCCGAAGACCCACTGCCGGGCATGCTGCTCGAACACAACCTTCCCGTCGTCCTGTTCGCCCGCCCGGCCCGCCCGACCCCCATCAGCTACGTGGACCTGCACCACGACGCCGGTGGTGTGCTGGCAGCCGAGCACCTGGTTGCCCGCGGCTGCCAGAAGATCGCCACCATCTGCGGGCCCCTCGACGTCCCAGCGGCGCAGGACCGCCTCACCGGCTTCCGCGAAACCCTGACGGCGCACGGCCACACCTACATCCCGATCGCCGAAGGCGACTTCACCCAGCAGAGCGGCGAAGCGGCGATGAGCCGCCTCCTCGCAGACCACCCGGACCTCGACGGCGTGTTCGCGGCCAACGACCTGATGGCCCACGGCGCAGTACTGGTCCTGCAAAAAGCCAACCGCCGGGTCCCCGACGACGTAGCCGTGGTCGGCTTCGACGACAGCCCCCCGGCCCTCGCCAGCCGCCCCCGCCTGACCACCGTGCGTCAGCCGGTGGAGGACATGGCAGCGGAAATGGCCCGCCTCCTCCTAGCCCGCATCGAAGACCCGGACCAACCTCCCAGATCAGTGATCTTCGACCCCACCCTCATCCTCCGCGAATCCGCATAACCGCCACCCGGACGGGACACCGCAGCCGCGCGGTGGACCCGCACGCGGGCGGCTCACCTGAATCGGAAGCCAAAGCCGCCCACCACAGTCACCGCAGCGCACCACACCCCTGTGGACAACCCCTCTTCAAATGATCTTGCCGAGCCAAAAGTGTCGGTCCCCCTCGGTACGCTGGATTTCGGGGGGCCGGAGGCAAGCGAGCGGCAGCGCTCACCACCGCCGCGCTGACAACAGCGCCTGACCGGCTACCCACGTCCGCAACGCGTACGGCAGCCGGGCATCCCGCCCCACCGCAGGTCCTCACAGCCCGGCTGGCGAACCCACATTCCGGCGGCCAGGTCGCCGCTGGTGCGCAAATCTTCGCTCCCGCTCGCACATGGTCGTCTAGGCGGCTACGCCTGTCGCCCCGGTTGAGAACCGTCACTTGGCGCGCAGACCGCTGCCCGGCTGCCGAACCACTGCTCCTGCGCGCGGAGGGGCAACGCCGCTCGCATTGTCGCCTCGGCTGTCATGCCAGTCGCCCGGCTGGCGAACCCAGACCGCCACCCGGCGGCGAATCAGACCGCCACCCGGCTGACGAACCAGCACTCTCGCGTGCGAGCGGGCCACCGCTACTCCCGCACCGTCGCCTCGGCAACTCACCTACTCCCGGCTGGCCGATGGCCCCTTCGGTTGGCGGAAGCCACTCCCGGCTGACAGACCGCCCCTTCCACCACCAAGCCGTCATCCGGCCAACAAACCGCCGTTGCTCAACAGGCCGCCGTCCTCAACAGGCCGCCGTCGCTCAACAGGCCGCCCTAGCCCAACCGCCGTCGCCCAACGAACCGCGTCCCGCCAGCCGAAACGGTCGCCCGCCAAGCACCTCGCCGCCTAGCAGACCACCACCTGGTTGCGGCCGTCATCCTTGGCCCGGTACAGCGCGCGATCCGCAGCCACCAGCAGGCCCTCGACCCCCGCCCCCGCCTCCTCGAAAGTCGCCACCCCGATCGACACCGACAGCCCCTTGATCGTGGCCGAGCCGTCGGTTGTGGGCGCGGGGACCTCGAGGCCGGCGACCTTCTCGCGGATCCGTTCGGCGACCGCGACGGAGTGTTCCTCGTGGGTCCCGGGCAGCAATACCACGAACTCCTCGCCGCCGAATCGGCCGACCGGGTCATAGGTGCGTACTTCCGCGCTAATTGTGTCCGCGACGGCTTTCAGGGCCACGTCGCCGGCCACGTGTCCGTGCCTGCGGTTGATCAGGCTGAAGTGATCGAGGTCGATCATGAGAATGCCGCCGCGGCGCGCCCGGGTCAGTTCACTGGCCGCCCTGTTGTGCCATTCCGCGCTGGTCAGCAAACCGGTCTTCTGGTCCTTGGTGACCAGTTCCTCCAGTTGCCGCATCAGCAGGCACCGGTGCAACACGACGACCGGCAACACCATCAACACGGCCAGCGTGGGACTCGTGGACAAAACGACCGCGGTCACCCCGCCCAGGCAAAGTGTCGCGAGTTCCAGGATGTTGTCCGCCCACGATCCGGTTAGCGGGAGCAGCGGCTCGTCGGGGTGGTGCAGCCGGACCCCGATCATCACCAGTGCGCTGTTGACGAATGTGTAAGCGGCCCCGGCCAGAACGATCACCGGCAGGTGCGCGTCGGTCATCGCGGACACGCCCAGCCAGTCCAGCACCGGCCGGACGGCCAAGCAGGACAACACGATCGTGGTGGTGGAGAACACTTTCCGGTATGCCGGGCGGCCGCGCTCCGGCCGCCACACCCGCACCCACAGGTGCCCGTAGATGGTCAACGCCAGAATCACCGCGAGCAACGGCGGTAACAGCAGCGCCCCGGCGAACAACCACACCGACGTCATATTCACGTGCCACGCGTTCGCGAGCCGGGAACGGATCTTCTCCACCCGCATCGACAGTTCCGCCTGCGCCACTCCGGTGGCCGACAACAGGCCGAACCAGATCCACTCCTGACCGCTCACCGAACACCACGTGGTGGCCAGGACTATCGCAATTGCGGCGATCTCCGTGCCGACGT
The DNA here is from genome assembly GCF_040675465.1 of Actinocrispum sp. NPDC049592. Taxonomy (NCBI): domain Bacteria; kingdom Bacillati; phylum Actinomycetota; class Actinomycetes; order Pseudonocardiales; family Pseudonocardiaceae; genus Actinocrispum; species Actinocrispum sp. NPDC049592. Next base: position 540,255 of record NZ_JBFAPA010000002.1, read on the forward strand.
AGTAAGGCAGCACTCCTTTCGGCGCATCGAGCAATGCCAACCGGCCCGGCCGAATTCGAACTCCTCCCCGCATGCCATCCCCCTTTGTTCCCCCAATTGGCATGTACGCGCGTGACGACAATATTACTCACTGTGCGCGCTGGTGGGTGGCCATCCGGTCACAGTTCGGCTCAATCCACACCATCTCCTGATCGGCCTTACACTCGCGGGTGTGATCGGGGCTGACGGAACGCGCGGCGGGCAGTTCGCGCACCCCGCCCTGTTCTATCGCGACGACACCGAGTACCTGGCCACCACGATCCCGTTCATCACCAACGGTCTCGACGCCGGCGAACCGGTCGCCGCCGCGGTCCCGCCCCGCCAGCTCAAGCTGCTGCGAACCGAACTGGGCGGCGCCGCCGAACACGTGCGCTTCTTCGACATGGCGGTGGACGGCCGCAACCCCGGCCGGATCATCCCCAACGTGCTGCACGCGTTCGCCGACGAGCACCGCACGAGCCGGGTCCGGATCATCGGCGAGCCGCTCTGGGACGGCCGGACCGAGATCGAATACCCGGCGTGTGTCCAGCACGAGGCGCTGGTCAACCTCGCCTTCGCCGAGCGGGACGTCACCATCATGTGCCCGTACGACTCGGCGACCCTCACGCCGCACGCCATCGCGGACGCCGCGGCGACCCACTCGGTGCTGATCGACGCGAACGGAACCCGCGACAGCGTGGACTTCGCGCCGGAGCGGATCGCCGCGACCTACAACCGCCCGCTGCCGGCGCCCGAGGACGCTGTCCCGCAACCGTTCGAGTACCGCACGCTGTCGCACATGCGGCGGTTCCTGCGGCGCCAGGCGGAAAGCCTCGGGGTCGATCCGGGCCGGCTCGACGACGTCGTCCTCGCGGTCACCGAGCTGGCCACGAACACCGTCGAACACGGCCCCGGCTCGGGCGTGCTGCACGTCTGGACGGACGGTGACGACTTCGTCTGCCAGGTCAGCGACACCGGCCAGATCTTCAACCCGCTGGTCGGCCGGATCCCGGCGACGCCCGAACAGATCCGCGGCCGGGGCGTGCTGCTGGTCAACTACCTGGCCGATCTCGTGCGGATGTACACCGGACCGGACGGGACCACGTTCCGGACCTACTTCATCCGCTGAGCGAACCGGGCGGGAATGCCGCAGGCTTAAGGAGTTGCGTCTCTGCGGCTCGAAGGAGTGTTGCCCGTGCGGCCATGGCCCGGTTCCCCGTACCCGCTCGGCGCCGGTTACGACGGCGTCGGCACCAACTTCGCCCTGTTCTCCATGGTCGCCGAGTTCGTCGAGCTGTGCCTGTTCGACGATGAGGGCACCGAGACCCGCATCCGGCTGCCCGAGGTGGACGGGTTCGTCCACCACGGCTACCTGCCCGGTGTCGGTCCGGGACAGCGTTACGGCTACCGCGTCCACGGGCCGGACGACGTCGGCCGAGGGGAGCGGTGCAACCCGAACAAGCTGCTGATCGACCCGTACGCGAAGGCGATCACCGGTGAGGTGGACTGGGACGAGTCGCTGTTCGGCTACCGGTTCGAGAACCCGGACGAGCGCAACGACGGCGACTCCGCCGGGCACGTGCCGTTGGGCGTGGTGATCAACCCGTACTTCGACTGGATGAACGACCGGCCGCCGCACACGCCCTACAACGAGTCGGTCATCTACGAGGCGCACGTGCGCGGCCTGACCATGCAGCACCCCGAGATCCCGCCGGAGCTGCGCGGCACCTACGCGGCCCTCGCGCACCCCGTCATGATCGACCATTTCACCCAACTGGGCGTCACCGCGGTCGAGCTGATGCCGGTGCACCAGTTCATCAGCGACCACGGCCTGATCCAGCAGGGCCTGCGCAACTACTGGGGCTACAACACGATCGGGTACTTCGCGCCCCAGGCCTCGTACGCCGCCAACACGTCGGTGGACAACCAGGTGCACGAGTTCAAGGGCATGGTCCGGGCGCTGCACGCGGCGGACATCGAGGTCATCCTGGACGTGGTCTACAACCACACCGCGGAGGGCAACCACCTCGGCCCGACGCTGTCCATGCGCGGTATCGACAACCAGGCCTACTACCGGCTGGTCGACGACAACCCGCAGTACTACATGGACTACACGGGCACCGGGAACTCGCTGAACGTCCGCGACCCGCACACCCTGCAGCTCATCATGGACTCGTTGCGGTACTGGGTGACCGAGATGCACGTCGACGGGTTCCGGTTCGACCTCGCCGCGACCCTGGCGCGCGAGTTCTACGACGTGGATCGGCTGAGCGCGTTCTTCGACATCGTCCAGCAGGACCCGGTGGTCAGCCAGGTCAAGCTGATCGCCGAGCCGTGGGACGTCGGCCCCGGCGGCTACCAGGTCGGCAACTTCCCTCCACTGTGGACCGAGTGGAACGGTCAGTACCGCGACACCGTCCGCGATTTCTGGCGCGGCGAACCGTCGACGCTGGGGGAGTTCGCCTCGCGCATCACGGGTTCGTCCGACCTGTACCAGGACGACGGGCGGCGGCCGTTCGCGTCGATCAACTTCGTCACCGCGCACGACGGGTTCACGCTGAACGACCTGGTGTCGTACAACGACAAGCACAACGAAGCCAACGGCGAGGACAACCGCGACGGCGCCAACGACAACCGTTCGTGGAACTGCGGGGTCGAAGGCCCGACCGACGACCCCGAGATCACCGCCCTGCGCACCCGGCAGCAACGCAACATGCTGGCCACCTTGCTGCTGTCTCAAGGCGTGCCGATGATCCTGCACGGTGACGAGCTGGGCCGGACCCAGCACGGCAACAACAACGCGTACTGTCAGGACAACGAACTGTCCTGGGTGGACTGGGAGCTCTCGCATTCGGGGCTGCAGCGGTTCGTCGCCGAACTGACCGAGTTCCGGCGTGTGCATCCGGTGTTCCGGCGGCGGCGGTTCTTCGCCGGGCGGCCGATCCGCAGCGGCGACCAGCTGCGGGACATCGCCTGGTTCACCCCGGCGGGCCGGGAGATGACCGAACAGGACTGGGAGGCCGATTTCGGCCGGTGCATCCTGGTGTTCCTGAACGGGCAAGGCATCCCGGACCTCGACTCGCGCGGTGAACGGGTCGTCGACGACTCGTTCCTGATGTGCTTCAACGCCCACTACGAGACGATCGAGGCCACCCTGCCCGGCAACGACTACGGCTCGAAATGGGCCGTGGTCGTCGACACCACCACCGGCAAAGTCACCCGTGACCCGTCAGACGAGGTGAAGGAGACCCTGGCCATGCCCGCGCGCTCGCTGATCGTGGTGCAGCGCATGGACCACGCATAGGCTCGCTGAGCCGGCCGATGGGTCACAGCAGGGTACGGACCAGCAGGAACGCGTTCAGCGCGCAGATCACGGCCGCGGCCACACCACCGGCCACGGTCGTGATCCGCCGGTTGGCCAGCGGTCCCATGAGTGTGCGATCCCTGGTCAGCGCCACCAGCGGGATCAGCGCGAACGGGATGCCGAACGACAGCACGACCTGGCTGATCACCAGAGCCTGGGTGGGTTCCACGCCGATCGCGAGGACGGCGAGCGCGGGCGCCATGGTGATCAACCGCCGCAGCAGCAACGGGATGCGCCGGCGCAGGAACCCCGCCATCACGATCTGGCCCGCGTAGGTGCCCACACTGGACGCGGCGAGCCCGGACGCCAGCAATGCCAACGCGAACGCGGCCGCGGCACCTGTCCCGAGCGTGGCGCCGAGGCTGCTGTGCATGTCCGTCAACGATTGCGCGGGCTGTGGCGTGCCGTGGAACGCCCCGGCGGCCACGAGCAACATCGAGACGTTCACGATTCCCGCGACGCCCAACGCGATGCCGATGTCCGCCTTGGTGCCCCGTAAGGCCGTGCGCGGGTCGTGGGGTGTGCGCACCAGGGCCGAGTGCAGGTAGATCACGTGCGGCATGACCGTGGCGCCCAGCATGCCGGTGGCCAGCAGCACGCTGTCCGGTCCGGCGAAACCGGGCAGCAGGCCGCTCGCCGCCCCGGTCAACGGGCCGAGATGCCAGGCCTGATAGGCGAAACCGGCCAGCACGATCGCCAGCATCCCGCCGATCACGGTCTCGAACCGCTTGCGGCGCAACGGTGCCAGCAGCAGGATCGCGAACGAGACCACCGCGGTGATCCCGGTGGCCGGCAGCAGCGGGACCCCGAACAGCAGGTTCAGCGCGACCGCGCCGCCGACGAACTCGGCCAGGTCGGTCGCCATGGTGACCAGCTCTGCCTGGACCCACAACAGCAGCGTCACCGGCCGGGAGTACCGCTCGCGGCACAACTCGGGCAAGGTACGGCCGGTGGCGATGCCCAGTTTCGCGGACAGGTACTGGATCATCATCGCCACCAGGCAGGCCGCCACGATCACCCACAGCAGGCGGTAGCCGTAGGCGGCCCCACCGGCCATGTTCGTCGCGAAGTTGCCCGGGTCGACGTAGGCGACGGCGACCACGAACGCGGGTCCCAGCATCGCGGTGACCCGAGGCCGGCCCGGCCTCGTCTCCAGTGCCGCGACGGATGCCATCGAACCTCCAGGGGAACAAGCGGAGTCACCGCCGGGCGGGCCGGCGGTGACTCCGGGCGGATCAGGTGAGCTTCTTGATGGCGTTTTCGATCATGCCGAGGTTCTCGGGGCTGGTGGCGTACAGCAGCGGGTCCGGTTTGGGCGCGGTCCCCTTCTCGCCCAGCGCCTCGGGCTTCATCAGGTATTCGAACTCGTGCATGCCGTCCGGGGCGGTCCCGTTCGCCCATCGCCCCTCGGCGCCGTGCGCGCCGTCGGACAGGTGCCAGATCGATCCGGCGTGCTGCTGGTGCTCCTCGTCGAACAGGGCACTGGGCACCACCGGGCCCTCCAGGCCGTCCTCCTGGAGCTCCTCGATGGCGGCCAGCCACATGTTCTGGTGCACCGTGTCGCGGGCGAGGTTGAACTTCAGCATGTCCCGCACGCCCGGGTCGTCGGTCATGTTGTACAGCCGCGCGGTCTGCAGCCTGCCCTGTGCTTCGGCGGCCACGTTCACCCGGAAGTCGGCCATCAGGTTGCCGCTGGCCACGATGTAGCGGCCGTTCCACGGCACCCCGTTGCTGTCCGACAGGGTGGCCCCGCCGCCGCTGACGATGGCCTGCTGCGGGTCCATCCCGCCGATCACGGCGGCCAGCACCGGGTCCTTGTCCACCATCTCGGCGGTGGTCTCCGAGGGCGCGCCTTCCAGCAGCCGCGCCACCATGGTGGACAGCATCTCGACGTGGCCGATCTCCTCGGTGGCCACGTCCATGATGAGGTCCTTGTACTTACCCTCCATCCGGCAGTTCCAACCCTGGAACAGGTACTGCATGGTCACGGTCATCTCGCCCCACGCGCCGCCGATCAGCTCCTGGAGCTTGCGGGCGTAGTGCGCATCCGGCCGGGCCGGCTTCGATTCGAACTGCAGCCGGCTGGTGTGGAAGAACATCTGGCGACTCCTTTCTGGCCACCACAAGGTAGGAACGGCGTGTCACCTCGTGACGTGGTGCGCGGCACCGCCCCGTCACGGCCGCGTCAACGCCGCAGGCCGGGCGCGTGAGAAAAATCTGGCCGCGACGTTGCAATCGCGGCTGGCCGGGAATCCCGAAGTACCGCGGAAAGGCACACCGACGGAGGCGCACATCCATGGCCAGCAACGAGATAGCGGTCGACCTGCAGCTGCTCGGCACGTTCCGGCTGCGGGCCGGAGGTGTGCCGCTGCGCATCGTTCCGGCCTCCCAACGGTTGCTGGCCTTCCTTGCCCTGCTGGAACACCCCGTGCCCCGCCAGGCAGTCGCCGCGGCGTTGTGGCCGCGGGCCACCGTGGCGCGTGCGGCGTCCTGCCTGCGCTCCACGCTGTGGCGCCTGGTCACACCCCCACACCAGCTGGTCACCGCCGACACCGAGGTGCTGACGGTGGCGCCATCCGTGCGGGTCGACGTCGTGCAGGTGCGCCACTTCGCCACCGGCATCGCCCACCACCACGCCGGCACCGCGCCGGAACCCGGGGTGCTCGCCGCGCTGACCATGGACCTGTTGCCCGGCTGGGAGGAGAGCTGGGTGCAGACCGAACGCGACTGGTTCCGCCAGCTCCGCCTGCGCACCCTCGAGACACTGAGCGAACGCTTCCGCCTCAACGGCGACCACCTCCGCGCCCACGAGGCCGCGCTCGCCGCTGTCCACGGCGACCCACTCCGCGAAAGCGCACACCGCCGGCTGATCGAACTGCACCTGGCCGACGGCAACCCCGCGGAGGCCGTGCGCCAGTTCCGCAGCTACCGGGACCTGCTCCGCACCGAGCTGGGCCTGGTTCCCTCGCCGGAGATCCATCGATTGGTACAGGTAGCGACCTCAGCCGGTCGTTGAGCAGGGCGTGTGGCTTGTCTGAAGTGAACTTTGCTTGGCTCCTTTCGTAGGGGCATCGGTTTGTTTTGAGGTGGATGAGGTCGGTCGTTGAGCGGATCGAGCGGGCGCACCTCTGCCGAACTAGGCGTGGTTGCGTTCGCGCGGAGGCCATGGATTGGGGGCGGTGAGGTCGCTGAGCGGGTTACGCGGGCCCGCGCATGACGAACTTGCCTGACTCCATCCGCGAGGGGCATCGGTTGGTTCGGGTGGTGCTGTCAGTCGGTGGTCGAGTGGGGCTGCCGTGCCGACGGTGCCGAACTTGGTTTGGCTTCGTTCGGAGGGACGGGTGGTTGGTTCGGGTGGTGACGTCGGTTGGTGGTTGAGCGGATCGGGTGGGCTTGATTGTGCGGAACTGGGCGTGGCTCTGTTCGCACGAGGTCATTGGTTGGTTCGGGTGGCGATGCCGGTCGGTGGTTGAGCGGATCGCGCGGGGCTCGCCTGTGTCGAGCTGGGGAGGCTGTGTTCGTATGGGGGATTGACTGGTTCAGGTGGCGATGTCGGTCGGTGCGTGAGCGGATCGGGCGGGCTTGCGTGTGCGTAACTGGGCCTGGCTGTGTTCGTATGGGGGCATTGGCTGGTCCGGGTGGCGATGTCGGTCGGTGCGTGAGCGGATCGGGCGGGCTTGCGTGTGCGTAACTGGGCCTGGCTGTGTTCGTATGGGGGCATTGGCTGGTTCGGGCGGCGATGTCGGTAGGTGGTTGAGGGGATCGGCTGGTGGTTGAGAGGACTGGGTGGGCTTGTCTGTGCGGAGCTGGGTGTGCCTCTGTCCGTACGGGGGCATTGGTCGGTTGGGGTGGCGATGTCGGCCGCCTGGATGGTTGCGCGGCTTGTCTGCGCGGAACCCGGCGTGGCTCCGTTCGTGTGGAGGCCATTGATATCGGTCGTTGAGCGGTGTTGTGGGGCTTGGCTGCGGAGCCGGGCGGGACTTCGTTCGCGCGGAGGTCGTCGGTTTGTCAGGTGAGCCGTTGCTGAGTTGCGCGGGCTGTTCGGTGCCGGATCGGGTCTGGTCTCGTCGCTGGAGATCCATCGGTTTGGGTGGCGGTCGGTCAGCCGTTGGCCGAGTTCGTGGGCCTGTGTGGTGCTCGATGGGATCTGGTCTTGTGGGTGGCGATCCATTGGCTGGGTGGGGGATCGGTCAGTCGTTGAGCGAGGTTGCCGGGATGTGTCCGTGCCGAACTGGGCCTGGCTCCAAAGAGCAGGGCACAACTGGGTTATCGATGTCGGGCGGGCTGGGTTGTCGCTGTCGGGCGGTCGGTGAGTGGGTCGCGGGAACAGCAGCTGTGCCGAGCTGCGCTGGTTCTGCTGCCCGTGGTCCGCCCGCTGGTGTGGGTGTTGATCCCCGGCTAGCCGCTGGCGAGGGCCAAGCCGCCGCTGATCTCGTCCGCGGCGGCGCGGACGCGGTCGATGAGGCTCGGCTCGTCCTCGGTGGTGACCCGGGCGGCGACGGCGGCGACGCTGATGGCGGCCACGACCTCGCCGCCCTCGTCGCGGATGGGTGCGGCAATGCCGTACACGTCCGGGTCGAGTTCGGCGCGGGAGGACGCGTAGCCGTCCCGCCGGATCTGCTCGAGGCGTTCCATCAGGGCGTCCACGTCGGTCACTGTCGCGGGGGTGAACCGGTCGAGCGGCCGGGCGGACAGGACCGCACGCGCCTCCTGGGGGTCGTCCCAGGCCAGCAGCGCCAGCGCGGAGGCACCGGCGTTGATCGGCAGGGTGCTGCCCCGCTCGTAGGAGATGCGAACCCGGTGGGCCTGCGATTCCACGCGGTCCAGGCACACCACCAGGTCACCGACCCGGCGGGTGAGCAGCACCGTCTCGTGCACGTACTCCGCGAGCGCGCTCATCACCGGCGATGCGACCTCTGACAGCCCATAGGACTTGCGCGCCACCCGGGCCAGTTCCAGGATCCGCAGCCCCAGCCGGAACCCGCCGCCGGGAGCCTCCTCCAGGAAGTGCCCGGCCACCAGGCTCTGCAGGTAGCGGTAGGCGGTGGACTTGGCCACGCCGAGCCTGCTCGCGACCTCCAGGCCGGAGATCACCGGCATCGAGTCGTCGAACATGGCCAGGATGTCCAGTGCTCGGTCGGCGGTCGAGTTCCGTTCGCGATACGCCGATTCACGTCCAGCCATAGGCAACATTATGCGTATGTCACGTGGACCGCCTTCGTCTCGGTGAAGGACACGAGCTCCTCGAGGCATTCCTCCCGGCCCAGACCGGACGACTTGACCCCGCCGAACGGCGTGCCGACGTAGTGCACTGACGACCCGTTCACCCATACGTAGCCCGCTTCCAACGCGGCGGCGACCCGGTGCGCACGGCGCAGATCGTTGGTCCAGACCGACGCTGTCAACCCGTACTCGACCGAGTTGGCGATCCGCACGGCCTCCTGCTCGTCGCGGAACGACAGCACCGACACGATCGGGCCGAACACCTCCTCCCGGGCGATCCGCATCTCCGGCGTGACATCGGTGAACACGGTCGGCTCCACGCACAAGGCCTGGCCGGGGACCACGGATCCACCCGACGCCAGGGTGGCGCCGTCCTCGCGGGCGATGCTGATGTATCCGGTGACCTTGTCGAACTGCGCCTGCGACACGAGCGTGCCGACGTCGGTGCTTTCGTCGAACGGGTCGCCGAGTTTGAGCCCGCGCAGGATCGCGCCGATCTCGGCGACGGTCGCGTCCTTGATGTCCTCGTGCACGAGTAACCGGGTGGTCGACCCGCAGGACTGGCCGGCCCAGGTGAAGTTCATGCCCTCCACCACCGACTTGGCCACCGCGGCCGGGTCGGCGTCCGGGAACGCCACCATCGCGTTCTTGCCGCCCAGTTCCAGGGTGACCTGCTTGACCGCAACCTCCGCGGCCGCTTTCTGGATCGCCAGCCCGGCCCGGGCACTGCCGATGAACGCGATCCGCCGCACCCCCGGGTGCCGCACGATCGCCTCGCCGGTCGCCGGTCCCTGCCCGGTCAGAATCGACAACACACCGTCGGGCAGCAGATCGGCCACCAGCTCACCGAGCCGCAGCGCGGACAACGGCGTCTGGTGCGGTGGCTTGAGCAGCACACAGTTCCCGGCGACCAGCGGAGCGGCGATCTTGCCCGCGGCGAACATGATCGGGTGGTTGTACGGGATGATCCGCGCGACCACGCCGATCGGCTGATGGGTGGTGTAGTGCAGGGCGTTCGCGGAGATCGGGACGGTCTCCCCGGTCAGCCCGCGGGCCAGGTCGGCGAAGTACTCCAGCATCTCCGCGCCGCGCAGCACATCCGCCTGCGACAGCCGGATGATGTTGCCACCGTCCACTGTGTCCAGTGCGCCGAGCTCGGCCGCGTTGGCGCGCAGCCGGGCGCCGATCTCCCGGACGATCGCGGCGCGCTCGGTGATCGGCGTCGCCGCCCAGGCCGGGAAGCCCGCGGCCGCGGCGGACACGGCGGCGTCCACCTCGGCCGGCCCGGCGTCCGGCACCCGCGCGATCACCTCCCCGCTGACCGGGGATGTGTTGTCGTAGAACGAGTTCGCCTCGACCAGCCGGCCGCCGACGAGCAGGCGCCAGTCGTGTGCGCGGGTCTGCGCGGTGATCTCGGTGATGTCAGGCACCGTGTTCAACTCCTTAGCCGGGTCAGGTAGTTCCAGCCCGCTTCGATCTGGGACGGCGGCCAGCATTCGGCCATCTTGGTGGTGATCTCCTCGGCGTCGGACCAGCGTTTCGGTCCGCCCGCGGCGATCGCGGTGAGCTGGGCGCGGCAGGCCCGGTCGAGCAGTACCGCGTACATCACGGCGTGTGCGACATCCGGCCCGGCCACGACCAGTCCGTGTTGGGGGATCAGGCATCCGCGCGCGTCACCGAGCGTCTCGGCCAGCGCCGCGCCGAGCTCGTCCGTCCGGATCAACGCTCCCGTCCGGGTGAACCGCGGCACGTCGGGATCGGCGAACGGCACACCGTCGTGGTTGATCGCCCGCAGCGGCACCTCCAGCGAGGCGAACGCAGTGGCGGCCATGGCATGGGTGTGGATCGTGCAGTCCACATCGGACCGTGCGGCCATGATGCCGGTGTGGATCGGGTACTCGATGTGTCGTTTCCCGTCGCCGGCAAGCACTTCGCCGTCCCAGGACACCAGCAGCACACGCTGCGCCTCGATCTCCTCGAAGCCCCAGCCGGCCGCCTTCATCCAGACGCCGCGTCCCTCCGGATCGCGGACGGCCACGTGGCCCCACACCATGTCGGCCTGCCCGGCCGACGCGAGGGCGTGGTGCGCCCGGACCACGCCCGCGATGATCTCCTTCATACCAACGCCTCCTGCCGACGTTCCGCGAGAACGAGCACCGAGACGACCACGGCCGCGCACAGCGCGGTGGTGGCGAACGTGTAGAACACCGCGCGCGGGCCGAGGCCGGCGGACAGCACCCAGCCGCCCAGTGCCGGTGCGAGCACCGCGCCGGATCGTCCCATGCCGTTCGCCCACCCGATCGCAGTCCCGCGCAGCCGCACCGGATACGAGTCGGCGACCGACGAGATCACCATGTTCAGCGCGGAGTGCGCGCCCGCGCCGATCAGGGCGATCAACACCAGCAGTAAGAGCGTGCTGCTGGTACCGAGTGCCACACCGAAGATCCCGGCCGCCGTCAGCAAAGCGCACAGCACAGCCATCGGTCGCGCGCCCCAACGCCGTGCGGCAGCGGCGAACGCGAACGACGCGGCCACCGCCGCGATGTTGAGCGTCATGGAGAACTGCAGCGCGGACGTCAGCGGGTAGCGCAGCTCGCGCATCAGCGTGGTCAGCCAGGTGTTCATCCCGTACCAGGTCAGCAGGTTGAGCACGGACGCGAGGCAGAACAGCACCGAGATCAGCACGAATCTGCGGCCGAACAGCTCCGCGAGCCGGGTGCGTTGCGCGCGGGCGCCGTCGAACTGGTCCGACTCCGGCAGCCGGGTCACCGCGACCAGCAGGATGAGCACCGAGATCGCCCCGCCGATCAGGAACATCGGCCGCCACCCGTACGCGGGCAGCACCGCCAGCCCGAGCAGGGACGCGCTCGTTCCCCCCAACGGCACGCCCGCCATCAAGATCGTGACTGTCAGTGGTGTCCTACCTTCGGGTGAATATTCCTTCGCGAGTGCCAGTGCCGACGGGATCACCGCACCCATGCCCAGCCCGGCCAGCAACCGGAAAAGCCCGAGCTGCCAAGGGGATTGGGCCAGTGCGCAGGCGAACGTCCACACCGTGAACATCCCGATCGAGGCGAGCACAATGGACCGGCGGCCGTAGCTGTCGGTCAGCCGGCCGCCCAGCAGCCCGCCGACGAGCATGCCGACGTAGACCAGGCTGCCCAGCTCGCCCGCCCCGGCGGCGGTCAGGCCCCAGCCCGGTTCGGTCAGCAGCCTCGGCAGCAGCGCGCCGTAGACGATCAGGTCGTAACCCTCGGCGACCACGACGGTCGCGCACAGGGCCACCACTGCCCACGAACTGGTTGTCCGGTTCGGCATCGGGACTCCTCGACTGTGACGTGCCCCCTGACGCCGTCGACCATAGAGTCCTGAAATTCAAAACGCAAGTCCTTGTATTCAGGACTGCGGCACGGTAGCTTCGAATCGCCAGCGGAGTGCGATCGGAGGAGGTCCCGTGCGAGTACGGCAGTTCGACGTCGCTGTGGCCGGGGCCGGCCCGGTCGGGATGACCGCGGCCGCGCTCCTGGTCCGGCTGGGCCTGGAAGTGGTCGTGGTGGAACGGAACGCGACCACCAGCGACGCCCCCAAGGCGATCAGCGTCGACGACGAGGCGCTGCGCGTGTACCAGTGGGCGGGCCTGGGGGAGCGGGTGCTGGGCATCATCGTCCCGGGCACGGGCACGCGGTACTACGACGCCGCGGGGCGGCCGGTGTTCCAGGCGCGGGCGGCGCGGCCCTACCGCTTCGGGTATCCGTTCAAGAACCCGTTCGCGCAGCCCGATCTCGAGCGCGAGCTGATGGCGCACCTGCGTGAGGTCGCGACCGTGCGGATGGGTACCGAACTGCTCGGGTTCACCCAGGACGCCGGCGGTGTGGAGCTGAAATGCGGTGACGGGTCCCTGCTGCGGGCCCGCTATCTGCTCGGTTGCGACGGCGGCCGGTCGACCGTGCGCGAGCATCTGGGCGTCGGGATGACCGGGCGCAGTCACCAGGACGTGTGGCTGGTCGCGGACGTGCTGGACGACCCGCACGACGAGCGCTACGGCATGCACCACGGCGACCCGGCGCGGCCGCATGTGGTCGTGCCCGGGCGCGATGGCCGGTGCCGCTACGAGTTCCTGCTGCACCCCGGCGAGGGTGCGGCTGGTGTGCCGCCGTCGTTCTCACTGGTCCGGTCGCTGCTGGCGCCGTTCCGGCCGATCGAGCCTGGCCAGGTCGAACGCGCGGTGAACTACCGGTTCAACGCCGTCGTGGCCAACGAATGGCGCAAGGACAAGACGTTCCTGCTCGGCGACGCGGCGCACATGATGCCGCCGTTCGCCGGCCAGGGCCTCAACTCCGGCATCCGGGACGCGGGCAACCTCGCCTGGAAGATCGCCGACGTGCTGGCCGGACGGCTCGACGAGTCCGCTTTGGACAGCTACGAGACCGAGCGCAGGCCGCATGCCGAGGCGACCGTCCGGTTGTCGGAGAAGCTCGGCCGCGTCGTGATGACCACCAACGCCGCCTTCGCCGCCCGCCGCGACCGGCTGATCGACCGGGCGCTGGGCACCCCGGCCGGGCGCGGCTATCTGGAGGAGATGCGTTACCGGCCGCCGCAGCACTACCGCAGCGGTCTGGTGACCGATGGCGGCGGCGCTGTTGTCGGCCAGCCAAGGGTTTTCGACACCGGGCAGCACCGGACGACGATGTTCGACGACGCGGTCGGCGAGGGCTGGGCGCTGCTCGGCGTCGACGTCGAGCTCGCGGACTACCCGGCAGCCACCGCGCTCACCCAATCCTTGTCGCCGTCAGTCGTGCACGTCGCGACGGAGGACCGGTTACCCGCCCGGGCCGGCCGGGCGTTCGTGGACGTCGACGGCGGGCTGGACACCGAGTTCGCCGGCTACCGCGGCAGGTTCGTCCTGCTGCGCCCGGACCGTTTCGTGGCCGCCTCCTGGCGGCCCGGCGATTCCCCCGACCTGTTCTGGACTGCTGAACGAAAGGCGCTGTCATGAGCAAACCCGTCCGTGTCGTGCTGCCGGAGCCGGGAGCGGCCGGTTCCCTGCGGCAGACCGCCGTGTCGCACATCGGTTTCCGCGTGCCGAACGTACCCGCCGCCGTCGAGTTCTACGCGACCGTGCTCGGCCTGGTCGTCCAGCAGGACCTGCCGGACGGCGGCGCCCGGCTGGGCTGGGGGACCGGGCACCACGTGCTCGACCTGCTGCCCGGACCGGCCGCGCTGGACCACTTCGGTTTCGAGGTGCGTGATCCCGGCGGTGTGGACGCCATCGCCGCCCGGCTGGAGCAGGTCACCGAGCTGGATGAGTCCTACGTGGACTATGCGATCGGCAAGGCCAGCGGCATCAGCACCACTGATCCCGACGGCAACACCGTGCACTTCCACAACGCGGTCTACCGCCAGGGCGAGAACGCGGCCGACACCGGCCGCCGGCCGATCAAGTACCAGCACGTCACGCTGGCCACCGCGGATGTGGCCCGGATGGCGGAGTTCTACGTCGGCACGGCCGGGTTCCGGATCTCCGACCAGCTGGCCGACGGCGGGTTCGCCTGGCTGCGCAGCAACCGCGACCACCACACCCTGGCGATCGTCGGCAGCGGTCGGACGGGCCTGGACCATTACTCCTACGACCTGGCCGAATGGGAGGACTTCAAGGCCTGGTGCGACCGGCTGACCGACATCGGCGTGGATGTGGCATGGGGCCCTGGCAGGCACGGCCCGGGCAACAACCTGTTCGTGTTCTTCGACGACCCGGCCGGCAACCACATCGAGCTGTCCGCGGAGATGGAGAAGTTCCACGACGACCGCGTCGAGTACGTGCCCCGCCGGTGGGAGCCGCAACCCAGGAGCGTGAACCTGTGGGGCGGTCAGCTGCCCCAGTGGCGCAAGACCTCGGAAGGAAACTGATGCCGTACGCGAGCTACGTCCACGCCGGGCAGAACCGGGTCGGCCGGGTGGACGGCGAATGGCTGATCCCGTTGTCCTGGCTGACCGAACTCGGCCGCGACACCACGATCGAGGCGCTCGCCGCCGCCCAGGAGATCCCCGGTGACGCGGTGCGTGTCAGTGACGTTCACCTGCGGCCGGTGATCCCGCAGCCGGACAAGATCGTGTGTGTGGGCCTGAACTACCACGCGCACGTCGGCGAGACCGGGCGTGAGCTGCCCACGTATCCAGTGCTGTTCACCAAGTTCGCGAGCAGCCTGATCGGCCCCAGTGACGACATCCTGCTGCCGCCGGAGTCCACTCAGGTCGACTACGAGGCCGAGTTGGCCGTGGTGATCGGCAGGACGGGGCGGCGGATCCCGTACGAAAAGGCCTACGACCACGTCTTGGGCTATACCGTCGCCAACGACATCACCATGCGCGACTACCAATACAAGACGCACCAATGGTTAGCGGGCAAGGCGTGGGACCACTCCACCCCGCTCGGTCCGTACCTGGTGCTGCCCAACGAGGTCGACCTGTCGGCGGCCGAGGTTCGGACCGTGCTCGGCGAGGAGGTGCTGCAGTCCTCGGACACCTCGCACCTGATCTTCGACATCCCGACGCTGATCGCGGCTGTCTCGGAGTTCACGACGCTGTTACCCGGCGACGTGATCCTCACCGGGACCCCCGGCGGGGTCGGATTCCGCCGGGAGCCCCAGCTGTTCCTGCGGGACGGCGACGAGATCACCGTCGAGGTCGCGGGAGTGGGCCGGTTGACCAACCGCGTGCGCGCCGAAACCGTCACAGCCGGATAGGTTCCGGCACAGTGCTAGCGGTGCGTGAAGGCCTTCATGGTCTTGGTGTACTGCCACGGCGCCTGTTGCACACCGGAGCAGTCCTCCTGGTGCTGACCGGGGCACTTGCCGTTGTCACGGGCCAATGCCCAGAACGACAGCTGGCCGACGCCCTTGAGCCAGCCCCAGATGGTCAGCTTGATCGCGTTGGTCTCGGTGAACACCTCCGGCGGCCCGGTCTCGCCGTTCGACCCGTAGTCGTCCAGCCCGACCATCTCGGTGATACCGACCATGTTCCACAACTGAGCGGAGGTCTTGGCCGGATACAGCCCGCGCAGAGTGTCCACTGTGGCCTGAGCGGCCGTGCGGGCGTCCTCGAACATGTCATGCTGCTTGTCGTCGTAGTAGTCGAAGGTCATGATGTTGACCATCCGGACCTCGGCGCCGTTGGCGATGGCGTTGCGCAGGATGGTCACGCCCGGGCTGATCACGCCGGTCGTGGGCGAGGTGCCCAACGTGTACACGAATTCAACAATTCGGCCGTTGGCCGCGGCCCACTCCTGGGTCTTGCGGATCGCCTTGTTGCGCCGGTCGATCCCGGCCGCGTTGTCCAGCGAGGCGCCTTCGACGTCCAGGTCGATCCGGCTGATGTCGTAGGTGGTGACCAGCTTCTGGAAGCCGGCCGCGATGGCATCGACATCCGTGCAGCTGTCGGCCAGATCGAGGCCGAGCTCACCGGCGTAGGCGCCGCCCAGCGCCGGGATGATGTCGCCGCCCATGGCCTTGATCCGGGTGATCCCGGCACCGTAGGACGACTCCGCTACCGGGGTCTGCGGCACGCCGTTCCAGTACGGCTCGCATTCACCAGGCTTGTTGGTGTGCAAGAAGCCCATGGTGAGGTAGCGCGCGCCCGACGCGGCAGCGAGCTCGCCCGGATCGTCGGGCAGGTAGGCCTGGAAGTACGGCGCGAACACGTGGGCCGGGATGGTCCGCGCGTGAGCCGGACCGGCGTCGGCAGTTCCCGCGAGGGTGGTCGCGGCGAGCACCGCCGTCACCGCGCACGACAGAACCCTGGAGAGTCTCATGACCGCCATGCTTGTCGATCATGGCCGCGCGTTTCCACCGCCGCGCCCATGTTTACCCTGCGGGGCAAGGATTTCCGGGAGTTGAGGGCACTGGTGTCCCGGCTGGTGGGCAAGTTGTGACACAACCACGACATTCCGAGCATCGGATGCCGACACTCGGCGGCCACAGTTCCAGGGGTGAGGTACTCCTGCCTGGTCCCGTTCGTCGCTGCGGCCCTGACCGCCTGCTCACCCGCCTACGGCGAGCAGGACGGCAGCATCCCGGAGGGCGAGACCATCAGCCCGTTCGACGCGAACCACCCCGCCATCGCCAACCTCGACCCGCAACTGCGTGCCGCCGTCCAGCAGGCCGCCACGGACGCTCGCGACCGGGTCGAGTTCCGCGTTACCTCCGGCTGGCGCAGCAAGACCTACCAGCAACACCTCCTCGACGAGGCCGTCGACCGCTACGGCAGCCTCGACAGAGCCCGGAGGTTCGTCGCCACCCCCGACACCTCCCGCCACGTCCTCGGCCAAGCCATCGACATCGGCCCCACCAAAGCCGACGACTGGCTGATCCAGCACGGCGCCAAGTACGGCCTCTGCCAGGCTTACAACAACGAGATGTGGCACTTCGAGCTTCTCACCACCCCCGGCGGCCAATGCCCGCCCTACCGCCGGGACGGCGACTAGACCGGTGCCCAGCTGAACCAGATCCAGACTCCTCCCGGGCCAGGGCCGCCCCCTCCGCCCTCCCGGGACTTCCCCGCAATGTCCGGCCGCACGGGCCGGGTGAGCTGGCCGGCCGCGGAGATGAGCACGCCGAACCCGAACGTCTCGCCGCCCGCCGTGCCGCCCGTCCACCTCGCCGCCGAGTCGTCGAACACCGCGCTGGTGACCTCGGTGCCGAATCCGGCTGGCAGGCCACGCCCGTCGCACTCGTCCCGCGTGGCCTGCCGACGGCTCGTCGGCACGGTCCTCGCCCCGGCGTGACCGTCGGAAACGTCGGCGAGTCGTTCTGCCGGAACTCCTGCTGGCCCCTGTCGCGGGATCCGCCGTCGGCCGATGGCGCCGTGCGCGTCGGTGCAGTGACAGCGGGATCTTTTCCCGCCCAGGCTGGCTGCGGTTGATGTATCAATCTGGGTTGATGTATTGTCGCCCGGTGTCGGTGAGCAAGGGTTCCGAGCTGCCGCCGCCGTTCCTGCGGCTGGCGGGGGATCCGGTGCGCTGGCGGTTGCTGCGGGAGCTGGCTCAGAGTGACCGCAGGGTGCGGGAGCTGGTCGAGGCGGTGGGGGAGCCGCAGAATCTGGTGTCCTACCACTTGGGGAAGCTCCGCGGGGCCGGGTTGGTGGGGACGCGGCGCAGCAGTTTCGATGGGCGGGATACCTACTACCGGCTGGATCTTGAGCGTTGCGCCGAGGCGCTCGCTGACGCCGGTGCCGCGTTGCATCCAGGGCTTCGTGCCGATCCCAGGCCGATGCCGGCAGCTCCGCGGAGAGTGTTGTTCCTGTGCACGGGGAACAGTGGACGATCGCCGATGGCCGAAGCTTTGCTGCGGCACCGGGTCGGCCCGCGGGTCGAGGTGTCCAGTGCGGGCAGTCAGCCCAAGCCGTTGAACCCCAACGCTGTTCAGGTGATGGCCGGCTATGGCATCACCCTCCGGCACGAGCCGGCACATTTGGATTCCGTCAGCCACAAGCGTTTTCACCTGGTGATCACCTTGTGCGACCGGGTTCGGGAGGTGTGCCCGCCGTTCCCGCGCATGATCCATTGGAGTGTGGCCGATCCCGGTGACCTGGAGGCATTTCAGCGCACCGCGGTGGAACTGGACACGCGGATCCGGTTCCTGCAACCCACTCTGGCCGATCTCAAGGACTGACCATGACTACAGAACTCGTCAGCGTGCGGTATCTGGTCGACGACGTCGAGGCCGCCATCGACTTCTACACCACGCACCTCGGCTTCGAGGTGCACACGAACTTCCCTCCGGCGTTCGCCGATGTGACCCGCGGCGGCCTGCGGCTGCTGCTCAGCGGACCGGCCAGTTCGGCGGGTCGGCCGATGCCCGACGGCACCAGGCCCGGACCGGGCGGCTGGAACCGGATTCACCTGATCGTGTCCGACATCGAGGCGGAGGTCGCCCGGTTGCGCGACGCCGGGATCCAGTTCCGCAGCGACATCGTCACTGGACCGGGCGGAAAGCAGATCGTGTTCGACGATCCGTCCGGCAACCCGGTCGAGCTCTTCCAGCCGGCCGCCCGGTGAACCCACCCGCGGACACCGCCGTGGCGCCGCGACTGTGGACAGTGCTGCGGGAGTGGGGACGGATCGGCTGCATCGGGTTCGGTGGCCCGCCAACGCACATCGCCCTGCTGCGAGCGTTGTGCGTGGAACGCCGGAAATGGCTTTCCGAGCGGGAGTTCGAGGACGCGATCGCCGCGTGCAACCTGCTACCCGGCCCGGCTTCGACCCAGCTCGCCATCTTCTGCGCCTGGCGGGTCCGCGGCCGTGGCGGCGCACTGGTCGGTGGCGCTGCGTTCATCCTGCCCGGCTTGGTGGTCATTCTCGCTCTGGCCGCATTGTTCCTGGGCAACCCGCCGATGTGGGTCCGCGGCGCGGGAGCCGGTGCGGGCGCTGCGGTGGCGGCCGTGGCCTTGCACGCGGGGACCGGCCTCGTCCGTCCCAGTTGGCGTGCCGCGGGAGGCCGCATCCGTTGGGGCATCTACCTTGCCGCCGGGATTGCGGCCGCGGCGACGCTCGGGCCGTGGCTGGTTCTCGTCCTGCTTGCCTGCGGCTGCGTCGAACTCGCCATCCGCTATCCCCGGCAGGCCATGCTGGCGCTCCCGCTCAAGTCGCTGGCCGTCGGCGGGGGTGCGTTGCTGTCGGTGGCGTGGGTGGCGTTGAAGGTCGGCGCGCTGTCCTACGGCGGCGGGTTCGTGATCATTCCGTTGATGCGCGGGGACGCCGTGGACCGCTACCACTGGATGACCGGCGGCGAGTTCCTCAACGCGGTCGCACTGGGTCAGATCACCCCAGGTCCAGTCGTGCAGACCGTGGCTGTGGTCGGTTACGCCGCTGCGGGTCTGGTGGGCGGCATTCTGGCCTCAGTGGTCGCTTTCAGTCCGTCCTTCGCGTTCATCCTGATTGGTGCCAAGCATTTCGACCGGTTGCGCGGCAACCGCCACGTTCGCGCGTTCCTCGACGGCGCCGGACCCGCGGCGATCGGCGCGATCTTCGGTTCGGCCATCCCGCTGACATTGAGCCTTGGCAAGCCCTGGCAGTTCGCCGTTCTGGCTGGAGCGGCCATCCTGCTGCTGGTGCTGAGGCGAGGCGTCGTGCTGACTCTCCTGGCCGCCGGCGCGGCGGGCGTCGTGCTTGCCCTCAGCGGCGCCGCGATCCCGCTCTGAACCAGGTTTTCGCTGGTCAGAGGTGGGCTCCCGGAATTGTCGGTGGGGGCGGATAAGGTCTTTCCCATGTTTGTTGTGCACGCTGTCTGGTCGGCCGGTGGGGTCGGGGTGTGGGCCGAGGACGCCACCCTGCCCGCCACTACTGAGCTGCCCAGCCGCGCGCGCAAGGCCAGGCCGCATCCATTCGCGGCGTCGACGGTGACGTTGCGGAAGCTGGTCGACACCGGGGTCGAGGGCGAGGTCGACGTGGTGTTGCCGTCCCGTGGCGGCGGGCCGGTGGCGGCACCGGAACTGGTGCGGGCCGAACCGGGCCGGGCGGGCGCGGCCCGGCTGATGCCGTGGACTGTGTCCACTGTGGACCTCACACCCGCCGAGGCGGTGCGGGTGCTGGCGGAGACCCCAGTGGAGACCGCGGGCGGGTCGTGGCGGTGGCTGGCCGCTGTGGCGAACTTCGCGGAATCGTTGGTGGGGCGTGGGCAGGTGTTGCCGGGGTTGGACGGCGACCGGGCCGTGTGGGTGCCTCAGCTGGTCGGGGCGGATGGCGACCATGCACGGGCCCTGCTCAAGGCGATGCCCGCGGTGGTCCGCGCCGAAGCACCCGAGGGACGGGCGAAGAACGAGGTCTTCGACGAAGTCCTGAAGGCGCTGACCGACGCGGTGGTCCGTTCCCGCGTGGAGCCCGTCGAGAGGGGTGACACCGTGGTGGAGCGGTGGCTGCACGCTCTCACCGTGCCGGACTCCGAGGCCCGGGCTGTGGTGCAAGGGAAGCCGGGCTCGCTGACCGGTGCGGAGCCAGAGGAGTTGGACGAGGCCTCGCCGGCCGCGGATGGCGAGCATGAGCCAGCCGCCCGCGCTGTGGCCGCCGCGAGCTCAAGAATCTCTGCTGGCCGGAGGAAATCGGGTCATCGGGAACCGGACGCTGTGGTCGCAGCGGGGTCCCGGGTGGCCACGGGTGAAGGAGCCAGGGCTGGGGATCTCGACGAGCTGGCAGCGGCGCTGGCGGCGTGGCATGAGTCGGTGGCGCCGCCGGTGGGGCCACTGCGCACGTGCTTCCGGCTCGCGGTGCCGACCGACGAGGACCCGGACTGGCGGGTCGAGTTCCTGTTGCAGGCCACCGAGGATCCGAGCCTGACCGCGTCCGCGAAGGATGTCTGGGAGGGCACGGGAACGGCGAAGTTGCTGGCGCGACACGCCGAGCATCCGGAGGAGGTGCTGCTCGCGGGGCTGGGGCGGGCCAGCCGGGTGTATCCGGAGCTGGACGCGGCGCTCAGGGTGAGTGCGCCGGACGAGCTGCGCACCGATCCGGAAGGTGCGCACCGGTTCCTGCGGCAGTCCGCGAATGCCCTGACACTGGCGGGGTTCGGTGTCCAGCTGCCGTCGGCCCTGCAGCGGGGGTCGGCGGCGCTGGGGTTGCGGCTCAAGGCGAGTTCGTCCAGCGAGCCGGGAACGAGCGCGGTGGTCAGCGGCGGCCTCGGGCTGGACCAGATCGTGAGCTACCAATGGGAGCTCGCGGTCGGGAACAGCGAGCTCACCCAGGCGGAGATCGCCGAACTGGCCGCGGCGAAGGCACCGTTGGTGCGGTTGCGCGGGCAATGGGTCGAGCTGGACCAGGTACGGCTGCGGCGCGCGCTGGCCTTCCTCGAACAGGACGGCGCCGGGGAGATGACCGCCCGCGACCTGCTCCAGGCCGACGAGGCGCTGGCCGCGATCGGTCTGGACGTGCCGGTCACCGATGTCGTGGCGGACGGCTGGCTGGGCGACGTGCTGGCCGGGCGGTTGTCCGAACGGCTCGAACCAGTGTCCACACCGGACAGTTTCGCGGCAACGCTGCGGCCCTACCAGGAACGGGGCCTGGCGTGGCTGAGTTTCCTGTCCAGGCTCGGTCTGGGTGCGTGCCTGGCCGACGACATGGGGCTGGGCAAGACCGTTCAGCTGCTGGCCCTCATCGCCGCCGAGGGGACCAGGCCGAACCTGTTGGTGTGCCCGATGTCCGTGGTCGGCAACTGGCAGCGGGAGGCGGCGAGGTTCGCGCCGGAGCTGAAGGTCTACGTGCATCATGGCGGCAGCAGGGTGTCCGGCGAGGCGCTGGCCGGGGAGGTGGCGGCGGCCGATCTCGTGATCACGACGTACGGTGTGGTCGCGCGGGAGACCGAAGCCCTGGCAAAGCTCGGCTGGCACCGGGTGGTTCTCGACGAGGCGCAGAACATCAAGAACTCCGGGTCCAAGCAGGCCAGGGCGGTGCGGTCGCTACCGGCGGCGCACCGGGTCGCCCTGACCGGCACGCCGGTGGAGAACCGGCTGGCCGAGCTGTGGTCGGTGATGGAGTTCGCCAACCCCGGGCTACTCGGCCCGGCCGGCACGTTCCGCACCAAGTTCGCCATCCCGATCGAACGCGACCACGACGAGAGCGTCACCGCTTCGCTTCGGCGGCGCACCCAGCCTTTCGTGCTGCGACGGGTGAAGACCGACCGGAGCATCATCTCGGATCTGCCGGACAAGATCGAGATGAAGGAGGTCTGCCAGCTCACCCCGGAGCAGGGTTCGCTGTACCAGGCTGTGGTCGCCGACATGATGGCGGAGATCGCGCAGAGCGAGGGCATGGCGCGCCGCGGTCTCGTCCTGGCCACGCTCGCCCGGCTCAAGCAGGTCTGCAACCACCCCGCGCACGTGTTGAAGGACGGTTCCCGGATGCCGGGCCGGTCCGGGAAACTGGCCCGGCTGGAGGAGATCCTCGAAGTCGCGCTGTCCGAAGGCGACCGGGCGTTGTGCTTCACCCAGTTCGCCGAGTTCGGTGAGATGCTCCGGGCGCACCTCACCGCGCGCTTCGAGCAACCGGTGCTGTTCCTGCATGGCGGAGTGACCAAGACGCAGCGAGATGCCATGGTCGGACGGTTCCAGGCGGAGGACGGTCCTGGCATCTTCATCCTGTCCCTCAAGGCCGGTGGCGTCGGCCTGAACCTCACCAAGGCCAACCACGTCATCCACTTCGACCGATGGTGGAACCCGGCGGTCGAGGACCAGGCCACCGACCGCGCGTTCCGGATCGGGCAGCAGCGCAACGTCCAGGTCCGCAAGTTCGTCTGCGCCGGCACGGTCGAGGACCGGATCGACGAGATGATCGAGCGCAAGAAGGCGCTCGCGGAGATGGTGGTCGGCAGCGGTGAGGACTGGCTGACCGAGCTGTCCACCGACGCGCTGCGCGAGATGTTCGAGCTGGCGCCCGAAGCGGTGGGAGGTGAGCTGTAGTGCCGTGGTGGGAGGACTATCCGGAGACCGGCCCGATCAAGGTCGAGGGCGGCATCAAGGCGCGCAGCACCCGAGGGCGGATCGCGAACACCTGGTGGTCGCAGCGGTTCATCAGCGTGCTGGAGAGCATGCAGCTCGGCGGGCGCATGAGCCGGGGCAAGAACTATGCCCGTGCCGGGCAGGTGCTGTCGCTCGACATCTCCGCGGGCAAGGCGATCGCGAAGGTCCAAGGCTCCCGGCCGGAGCCCTACGCGGTCAAGCTGATCTGCCGCCCGCTCACCGCCGAACAGTGGGATCTCGTCACGGAACGCCTTGCCGGACAGGCGTTGTTCGCGGCGAAGCTGCTGGCGGGGGAGATGCCGCCGGAGGTGGAGTCGGTCTTCGCCGAGGTGGACGTGCCGCTGTTCCCTTCCGCGGCAAGGGATCTGCCGATGCACTGCAGCTGCCCGGACTGGGCGGTGCCGTGCAAACACGTGGCCGCGGTCTGTTTCCTGCTCGCCGAACGGTTCGACGAGGACCCGTTCCTCATCTTCGAATGGCGTGGGCGATCCAAAAAGGACCTCCTGGCCAAGCTCCGCCACCGCAACCACCGCCCGGACACCCCGAAAGCCCCTGCCCTCGAGGAGGACATCGACGACTTCTACACTGCCGGCCCCCTCCCGCCCCTCCCCGAAGAGACCGAACCCATCCTCCTGCGCGTCGACGCCCTTGACATCCAGGTGCAAGGCGAACCATTACTCGCCGCCCTCACCCCGCTCTACCGCCAGTTCCGGCGGGCTGACTGAGCCACATCCAGAGCGCCGGTTCCGGTCTCCGGCGACGGGCGTAAAACCCTTATTTCGGGCCGGAAAATTGCGCGTAGAGCTCAGGACGTTGGTGCAGCGCCGTGGTGTGGGCCATACTTTGTCGCTGCCGCCCGTGTGTATCCCTGCAATGCCACACAAGGAGCGTCATGCGCCGGACACGAAGACTAGCCGCGATCACCTGCACCGCCATTCTGACTGTAGCCGGAGTCGTCCTGATCCAGCCGAGTGCCTTCGCCGGTCCGGTGGGCACCGGTTGGACGGAACACCAACCCGCGTGGAACCTGCAGATCCAGAGCCGCGGCGAGATAACGAGCTACCCGAGCAGCACCAACAGCGCTTCCGGGCCCGGCGGTTCCTATGCGCGATCCGGCGGGGTGCAGACCTTCAAGCTCTTCAACAACGGGTCCAACCGGGTCGAGGTCCGGGTTCAGGACAACTACCGGACCGGCCAGCGGCAGTTCGAGGGCGAACTTAAGGTCAGCCCGGGCACCGACGACGAGAGCGCCATGCAGATCTTCGGCAACGACGGTGACGGTGCGACCACACTGATGATCAGGTCCTACGCGAAGAACGGCGGCACCCTCCGAGGCGGAGGCAAAGATCTGATCAGCAACATCTACGGCAAGTGGGTCCACATCAACGTCACCCACAACGCCACCGCCACTGGCGGCAGTTACTCCATCTACATCAACGGCAAGCTCGTGCACACCACCAACGGTCCCAAGGGCGATCACTACTTCAAGTACGGCGTGTACGGCACGCTGCAGACCGCAGGCGCCGAGCACCAGTGGCGCAACGTGCACTTCTACCGGAAGTAGCCCGTAGCAGACCGGTCTTCGCGAATCAGGCCCGGCCCGGACGCGAGTCCGGGCCGGTGCCCTGCGGTGCCCTGCGGTGCCCTGCGGTGCCCTGCGGCGAGAGCTGCCCGGCGCGTTGCTGCTCGCGCAATCCCGGCTCGGCGTCGTCGATCCGGTCGTCGTCCGCCGCTGCCCCCGGCGGTGGTCCGTCTCGCCGGTGCTGGGCGAGGGAGATGGCCGCTACAGGGGTAGCCGGGCGTCGAGGGCTGCGAGGTAGTCGCGGCCGTAGGTGCCGTTTTCCAGGTCTCGCACCAGGACTTCGGGGAGGTCCTGGGTGACTTCTGGTGAACGGGAGGCGGCGGCCAAGGCGATGGTGGCCACGGTGTCCACGTCGCCGGTGAAAGCGACGCATGCCTGCAGGATCGCGCTCATGGAGGTGTGCGCCGTCAATGCCGTCAAGGCGGCTTGGGTGCTCATCCAGCCCTTGGAGCCCACCTTGCCCTGCCACGGTTGGGACCACAGGGAGTTCGACAACTGGCCGGCGATCCATGTGCCCGCATCTGCCACCGGCCCGAGCTGGAAATGGCAGTAGTGGACGGCCAGAGCGGCCGCCTGGGCCGCGGCGATGCCGTCGGGAGTGTCGTGGGTGATGCGCGCCTGCACCAAAGTGTGCTGCAGGACGTCCGGAACCGTTGGCAGCAAACCGATCGGCGCCGCACGCATCGCCGCACCGCTCTTGTCGCTGTCCGGTTTGATGCGGCGCAGGAACTCCGCTCCCGAACCGACATCGCACAGGAACAGGTAGAACGCGCCCGCGTAACCCTGGCGCTGGTCCCGTTTGAACACCTCGACGAACTTGTCCGCCAGCACCGGTGGGGTCCACTCCAGGCCGTCCGCGAGCGCTTCGGCGATCGCGAGTGTCATCTGGGTGTCGTCGGTGTAGGCGCCGGGGGCGATGGACTGGTGGGATGGGTGCTGGACGTAGCCGCGCAAAGTGTTGTGCGAGGCCACAAAGCGCGGGTGGGCGTACTCGAAGCCCGCCCCGTAGGCGTCCCCGATGGCTAACTCAACCAGCATTGCGGTTCCGCAGTGCCGTCAGCGCCTTGTCGGCGTGCACGTCGAACCGCAGCTCCGCCTTGATGGTCTCCAGGACCCTGCGATCGGTGTCGATCACGAACGTCTTGCGCTTGATCGGCCCGAACCGGCGGCTCACCCCGAAGATCCCGGCGACCTCGCCGTCCGCGTCGGACAGCAGCGGGTAGCCCAGCGAGTAGGTGTCCGCGAACTCCTGCTGGCGTTCCACCTTGTCCGGGCTGATGCCCACCCGGATCCCGCCCGCCTCGGCGAACTCCGCGGCCAGATCCCGGAAGTGGCAGCTCTCCGCGGTGCAGCCCTTGGTCATCGCGGCCGGGTAGAAGAACAGCACCACCGGGCCCTCGGCGAGGAACGACGACAGCTTGCGCGGAGTGCCGGTCTCGTCGGGCAGTTCGAAGTCGGGCGCGATGTCACCGATGTCCACGTACGCCTCCTGGATAATCTCCGCCGTGACCGCTGAGCTCAATACTGCCCCCACGCCTCCCGGGGCCGCGCACCGGCTGGCCAAGATCGTCACCGAGGTGCTCTCGCCCGCGGTCATCGTCGTGCTGCTGCCGTTCGGCGTCGGCTGGAACGCCACCGGCCACCGTCTCCTGCCGACCATCGTGTGGGCGATCGTCGTCGCCGTGTTCTACAGCGTGCTGCCGATGGTGTTCATCGTGCGTGGCGCCCGCCAGGGCAAATGGGACGGCCATTGGGTGCGGGAGCGGGAACGCCGGTTCCTGCCGCTGATGATGTGCCTGGGGTCGGCGCTCGTAGGTCTGGTGATTCTGCTCGTCTGGGACGCGCCCAGGGACATCATCGCCCTCGGCTGGTCCATGGTGGCGGTGTGCGTCGCGGCCGTGATCATCACCAAGTGGTGGAAGGTCTCGTTGCACGCGACCGTCGCGGGCGGGGCCACGGCCACCATGCTGCTGATCTACGGGTGGGTCATGCTCCTGCTCGTTCCGCTCGTCGCACTGGTCGCGTGGGCCCGCGTCCAAGTGCGTGACCACACCGCCGCCCAGGTCATCGTTGGCGCGTTCTTGGGTCCCGTCGTCGGTGGTGTGGTCTTCGTTCTGCTGCGCTGAGCAGCAGGTAGGGGGCGGTTTTCGCCGAGACGAGGGCCACACTGGGTTGTCTTCGAGATAGTAGGACGTCAAACTATTCTCATGAGTACCCAGGCGCCTCTGCACCGCCCGGCGAACCCGGTCAGGTTCGTCACGGCGGCCAGTCTGTTCGACGGCCACGACGCCGCGATCAACATCATGCGGCGGATCCTGCAGTCCCAGGGCGCGGAAGTGATCCATCTCGGGCACAACCGCTCGGTCCGCGAGGTGGTCGCCGCGGCGATCCAGGAGGACGTGCAGGGCGTGGCGATCAGCGCCTACCAGGGCGGGCACGTGGAGTACTTCTCCTACCTGGTGGAACTGCTGAACGAGCAGGGCGCCGGGCACATCAAGGTCTACGGCGGCGGTGGCGGGGTGATCGTGCCCGCGGAGATCGAGCTGCTGCACTCGCGCGGTGTCGCGCACATCTTCTCGCCGGCCGACGGTCAGCAGCTGGGCCTGCCGCGGATGATCAACACCATGGTCGAGGCCTGCGACTACAGCCTGGCCGAACAGGCTCCGCAGAGCTGGGACGGGCTTGCTGCGGGCAGCCAGGACGTGCTGGCCAGGGCGATCACCCAGATCGAGGCCGGCGTGTTCACCGGCGAGCTGAACCCGAGGCGCGAGGTGCCTGTCCTGGGCATCACCGGCACCGGCGGGTCGGGCAAGTCCTCGCTGACCGACGAGCTGGTCCGCCGGTTCCGCCAGGACCAGCAGGACAAGGTCAAGATCGCCGTGCTCGCGATCGACCCGACCCGCCGCCGCGGTGGGGGAGCGCTGCTGGGCGACCGGATCCGGATGAACAGCGTCGACGGTGACACCGTCTTTTTCCGTTCATTGGCCACGCGCAAGGCTGGTGCTGAGGTTCCTGAGGGCCTCGCGGATGTCATCAAGGCGTGCAAGGTCGCGGGATATGACCTGGTCATCGTCGAGACGCCGGGTATCGGTCAGGGCGACGCGGCGATCGTGCCGTTCGTGGACTTCTCGCTGTACGTGATGACGCCGGAGTTCGGCGCCGCGTCGCAGCTGGAGAAGATCGACATGCTGGACTTCGCGGACGC
Source organism: Actinocrispum sp. NPDC049592 (assembly GCF_040675465.1). NCBI lineage: Bacteria > Bacillati > Actinomycetota > Actinomycetes > Pseudonocardiales > Pseudonocardiaceae > Actinocrispum > Actinocrispum sp. NPDC049592. The sequence continues at coordinate 568,146 of NZ_JBFAPA010000002.1, forward strand.
GGTGGCGATCAACAAGTTCGAGCGCCGCGGCGCCGAGGACGCGCGCCGGGACGTGGGCCGCCAGATGGTGCGCAACCGGGAGGCGTTCGGCAAGTCCTGGGAGGACATGCCGGTCTACGGCACCAGCGCCGCCACCTTCAACGACGATGGCGTGACCGCGCTGTACCAGTTCCTGCGCGACGAGCTGGCCACCAAGGGGCTCGCCGTAACCGAAGGCGTCCTGCCTCTGGTCGACCACAAGACGTCCACTTCGGCCGCGACCGTCGTGCCTTCCTCTCGCGCGCGATACCTGTCCGACATCGCCGAGACGATCCGCGGCTACCACGCCAAGACCGAGCAGCAGGTTCAGGCCGTGCGCAAGCTCCGGCATTTCGAGGCAACGCGGGAGGCGCTGCAGAGCGCCGAATTGTCCACAAAGGACGTCGATGGTCTGGTCAAGGACGCCGCGGCCAAGGTGGACCGCGAGGCCGAGACGTTGCTGGAGAACTGGCCCAAGACCAAGCAGGACTACACCGGCGACGAGCTCGTGGTGAAGATCCGCGACAAGGAGCTGCACACCCCGCTTGTACGGGAGACGTTGTCCGGCAACAAGATCCCGCGCGTCGCGCTGCCCACGTTCGATGATGACGGGGAAGTGCTGCGGTTCCTGCGCAAGGAGAACCTGCCCGGCGCTTTCCCGTTCACCGCGGGCGTTTTCCCGTTCAAACGGGACGGTGAGGACCCGGCGCGGATGTTCGCCGGCGAGGGCGACGCGTTCCGCACCAACCGCCGGTTCAAGTACCTGTCGCAGGGCTCGGAGGCGACCCGGCTGTCGACCGCGTTCGACTCGGTGACGTTGTACGGGCGCGACCCGGACACGCCGCCGGACGTCTACGGCAAGATCGGCACTTCGGGCGTGTCCATCGCGTCGCTGGACGACATGAAGGCGCTGTACGACGGGTTCGACCTGACCTCGCCGACCACGTCGGTGTCGATGACGATCAACGGCCCCGCGCCCACGATCCTGGCGTACTTCCTGAACACCGCGATCGACCAGCGCGTCGACGCGTTCCGCGCCGAGCACGGCCGTGAGCCGAGCGAGGAGGAGCGCGCCGAGCTGGCGGCGTGGGCGCTGGCGAACGTGCGCGGCACCGTCCAGGCCGACATCCTCAAGGAGGACCAGGGCCAGAACACGTGCATCTTCTCCACCGAGTTCTCGCTGCGGATGATGGCCGACATCCAGGAGTGGTTCATCCAGCAGAAGGTCCGCAACTTCTACTCGGTGTCGATCTCCGGCTACCACATCGCCGAGGCCGGGGCGAACCCGATCAGCCAGCTCGCGTTCACGCTGGCCAACGGGTTCACCTACGTCGAGTCGTATCTCGCGCGTGGCATGGACATCGACGACTTCGCGCCGAACCTGTCGTTCTTCTTCTCCAACGGGATGGACGCCGAGTACAGCGTGATCGGCCGGGTGGCGCGGCGGATCTGGGCCGTCGCGATGCGGGAACGCTACGGCGCCAACGAACGCTCGCAGAAGTTCAAGTACCACGTGCAGACCTCCGGCCGTTCGCTGCACGCCCAGGAGATGAGCTTCAACGACATCCGCACCACCCTCCAAGCGCTGTGCGCCTTGTACGACAACTGCAACTCCTTGCACACCAACGCATACGACGAGGCGATCACCACACCGACCGAGTCGTCGGTACGCCGCGCGATGGCGATCCAGCTGGTCATCAACAAGGAATGGGGCTTGTCGAAGAACGAGAACCCGTTGCAGGGCTCGTTCATCATCGAGGAGCTCACCGACCTGGTCGAGGAGGCCGTGCTCGCCGAGTTCGACCGGCTGTCCGACCGCGGCGGCGTGCTCGGCGCGATGGAGACCGGCTACCAGCGCGGCCGCATCCAGGACGAGTCGATGCTCTACGAGACCCGCAAGCACGACGGTTCGCTGCCGCTGATCGGCGTGAACACCTTCCTGCCTGAGAAGGGCTCGGAGGAGACCATCGAGATCGAGCTCGCCCGGGCCACCGAGGACGAGAAGCGTTCGCAGGTCGAGCGGACCCGCGAGTTCCAGGCCAAACACCGCGAGGAGGCCCAGGAGGCGCTGCAACGGCTGCGAACCGCCGCGATCTCGGGCGAGAACGTGTTCGCCGCGCTGATGTCTGCCGCCCGGGTATGCACCCTCGGCCAGGTGACCGAGGCCTTCTTCGAGGTCGGCGGTCAGTACCGCCGTAATGTTTGACGTCCTCCCGATGGGTTGTGCCGCCGGGATTCCAACGCGCTACCGCCGATCAGGGAACGGAGGCAGCGAGCTGAGGTTCACGGTTCACAGCCCCGCCCGATGGCTGGAGGGCTCCCCGTGCTGTCACCGCCCGTCCGGCGGCGATGTTGCGTGCGGCGTTGACATCGGCATGGCAGGAGAACCCGCAGGCTACGCATCGGAAGTCCGCTTGGCTCTTGCGGTTGTCCGGCGCGGTGTGACCACAGGTGGAGCACTGCTGCGATGTGTACGCGGCCCTGACCTTCTCGATTCGGCCGGAAGCCTTGTGCTCCAGCCGATTCACCAGTTTTCCCCAGCCACTGGCGAGGATGCCTCGATTCAGCCCTGCCTTCTGCCGGACGTGGCGCCCCGGCTGATCAGCGGTTCCCTTCGCGGAGCGCGTCATACTCCGGACAGCGAGGTTCTCCACGCGGATGACATCAAACCGGCGGGCCAGATCGGTCGAGACCTTCTCGACCCAGTTCGTTCGGCGGTCAGTTTCGCGGGCCCTCAGCCGCGCGATCGACCCCTTGACCCGACGGCGCCGGTTCGAACCGCGTTTGCTGCGAGCGAACCGGCGATGCAGGCGGCGAAGCTGTTCGTGTTCGCTGTGGGTGAGACCGGGCACACGCAGCAGTTCGCCGGTCGAGAGAGCCGCCGAAACCGCGACGCCACGGTCCACGCCGACCGTCTGACCGTTGCCAGGCGCGGAGATCGGGTCAGGGACAGCTGCGAAGGCGATATGCCACCGCCCCGACCGATCGCGGCACACACGATACGATTTGAATCCTGGCGGCATGCCACGCGACCAGCGGAAACGAACCCACCCGACCTTCGGCACCCATACCTGCCCATGTCGTCGGTTGAGTCGCCGAATGTGGTCGGGTCTGACGGCGACCTGTCGGAAGCCCTCGTTCCGGCCGGCCTTGCGCCACGACGGCCGTCCATGGGTACCGGTAAAGAAGTTGCGCATGGCCTGGGCGAAGTCGCGCAACGCCTGTTGTTGGACGGTCACACTGCCGGTCCGCAACCACTCGAACTCCGCTCGTGCCGCTGTCAACTGACGGCACTGCTCGTTGTAGCCCGGCGCCGCAGCACGCCCGGGGCGCCAATGTGCATGCTGTTCACACGCCAGGTTCCACACGAACCGAGCGTGCGCGCAGTGCTCCAACAACCTGACCTCCTGGTCAGACGTGGGCACGAGTCGGTAGCGGCACACAACATCGACGTTAGAGCACGGCACCGACAAATCCGGGTAGACCTGAACAAGAGGCGGAACCGTGCTAGGCGCCTGACTGTAGGGTCTTCGCCGGGGTGGAGTTTCGATGAGTGAAGGGGCAAGCGTGAGTGAGATCGGCCGGGTTGGCGTTGTCGGGTGCGGGCTGATGGGTTCGGGGATCGCGGAGGTGTGCGCGCGGGCTGGCCTGGACGTGAAGGTGACCGAGGCGTCCGCGGAGGCGCTGGCCGCCGGCCGCGGCCGGATCGAGAAATCACTCGACCGTGGGGTCCGCAGCGGCAAGCTGTCCGACTCCGACCGCGACGCCGCCCTCGGCCGGATCAGCTTCGTCACCGACATCGGTGAATTCGCCGACCGGCAGTTCACCGTCGAGGCGGTCGCGGAGAACGAGCAGATCAAGACCGATGTGTTCACCGCACTGGACAAGGTGGTCACCGACCAGCGCGCGATCTTCGCGTCCAACACCTCGTCGATCCCGATCATGAAGCTCGGCATGGCCACCAGCCGGCCCGAACAGGTCATCGGCGTGCACTTCTTCAACCCGGTACCGGTGCTCAAGCTGGTCGAACTGGTCCCGTCGCTGCTCACCGGCGAGGAGACCCAGACGCGCGCCGACGCGTTCGTCACGGGCACGCTCGGCAAACAGGTCATCCGCTCCCAGGACCGCGCCGGGTTCGTGGTGAACGCGCTGCTCGTGCCCTACCTGCTGTCCGCCATCCGGATGATGGAGTCCGGCTTCGCCTCCGCCGACGACATCGACAACGGCATGGTCCTGGGTTGCGCGCACCCAATGGGCCCACTGCGCCTCACCGACCTCATCGGTCTGGACACCACCAAGGCCATCGCCGAGTCGATGTACGCCGAGTTCAAGGAGCCGCTGTACTCGCCGCCGCCGCTGTTGCTGCGGATGGTCGACGCGGGCCTGCTCGGCAAGAAGACCGGCCGCGGCTTCTTCCAGTACTGATCCATCCAGGCGGTACCGGTCGGTCCAGTACCGCGCGGTCGGTACTGGACCGACCAGTTCTGGCCGACGGGTACTGAGCGGTCCAGTAATGCTCATACAGCGACTCGGAGTACTAGGCGGTCCAGTACTGCCCATACCGGTGGCGACCCTGAGTACTAGGCGGTCCAGTACTACCCATAGCAGCCACATCGAGTACTGGGCGGTCCAGTACTGCCGATGTCGGGCCACCTGGAGTACTGGGCGGTCTAGTTCCGCCTGGGCTAGCGGCCTTCGGTACTGGGCGGTCTAGTCCCGTCCGGCGGGCAGCGTTTAGTACTGGACGGTCTAGTACTGGCTGGGCTGGTGACCTCGAGAGCTGGTCGGGCTTGTGCCGGTTGGGTTGGGCGAGCTTGGAGTGCGGGTCGGGCTTTTGCTGGCTGGTTGGGCGACTGCGGGTACTGGTCGGTCTAGTACTGCCCAAGCGGGCAACTTCCCGTGCGGGCGGCCTATTGCGGCGAAGTCGGGCCGTTCCTTGGTACTAGCCGGTCCAGTGCCACCTGCTTGGGTGAGTACTGAGCGGTCCAGTACTGATCTCCTGGGTGAGTACTGAGCGGTCTAGTACTGGCTTGGGTCGGCTGCGGTACTGATCCGTCTAGTCCTCATCGTTCGGAACTAGACCGTCTAGTACTCCCGGTCGGGTACTGGACGGTCTAGTTTCGCCGTGTGCCCGAGCTGCGCCCCCCGCAATGCGGCCACGTGCGCCGAGCTGTGCCCGGCAAACCGGGCCGCGCGCCTGACCGGGCCGCGCGCCTGACCGGGCCGCGTGCCTGACCGGGCCGCGTGCCTGACCGGGCCGCGTGCCTGACCGGGCCGCGTGCCTGACCGGGCCGCGTGCCTGACCGGGCCGCGTGCCTGACCGGG
>NZ_JBFAPA010000002.1:573586-725408 GCF_040675465.1 Actinocrispum sp. NPDC049592
GGCGGATGGCCACCGCGGCGCACGGCGGGTGCCCGATCGCCGTAGGCTCGCCGTGTGATGCCAGAGGCGCTGCTTGGGGCCGTTCTTGCCAGCGGTCAGGACACTGACCCGGTCGGCGAGTCGATCCTGGACGCCGCCTTCGAGGAGTTCCTGGCGTACGGCCTGCGGCGCACGAACGTGGACGCCGTGGCGCGCCGCGCGGGTGTGTCGCGGGCGACGTTGTATCGGCGGTTCGACAACAAGGATGTACTTGTTCAAGCGGTCCTGATCAGGGAGTGCCGCCGGTTCTTCGGCAGTATCGCCGCCGCGGTGGAGGGGCTGCCAACAGCACGGGAACGTCTTGTCGAGGGTTTCGTTGTGGGCATTCGGTATGCCCGTCGTGACCCATTGCTTACCCGCTTGCTCTCGAGTGACCCCGAAGCGTTGTTGCCGTATCTCACCGTTGATGGTGGTCTGGTCGTTGCTGTGGCGCGTGATTTCCTTGTCACACAGGGAGAAGGCCTGCCGGGTGGGGACAAGCCCGTTGCCGGGCGGGATCCCGCCGGTGTCGCGGAACTGTTCGTGCGGCTGGCTATCTCGTTCACGCTTACGCCATCCAGCTGTATTCCCCTGGACACTGACGAGGATGTTCGCGCATTCGCGAGAAGTTACCTGGCGGTATTGATGGGACACGGGAGTGGCGCACCTTAAATGTGACGCTCTTACTCATTGGTAGCCACCAGGATGTGGCCATGGGTGGAGTTTCCGCAGGGGTGAAGGTTTCTCGGCTTCGCCAGACCACGGCGATCGCCGGTGCCCGGATGGTTGGGTTCGGGGCCTATCAACCGTCCACAGTGGTCACAAGTGAGGAGACCGCGCAGCGGTTCGGCCGTACGGGCGAGTGGGTGCGGGGGCGTACCGGGATCGTGTCGTTGCGCAAGGCCGAGACCGAGACCGTGCACGAGATGGCCGTCGCGGCCAGCCGCCAGGCCTTGGCGAACTGCGGCATGTCCGCCGAGGACATCGGCTTGGTGATCGTGGCCAGTTGCAGCGCCGAGAAGCCGATGCCTGACGTCGCATCGGGTGTCGCACACGCTTTGGGTGCGGTGACCGCGGGTGCCTTTGACCTGAACGCCGCCTGTGCGGGGTTCTGCTACGCCTTGACCGTTGCCGCTGACGTGGTGCGCAATGGTTCGGCCAAGTATGTGCTCGTCGTGGGGACCGAGCGGATGACCGCGTGGGTCGACCCGATGGATCTCGGCACGTCGATCATCTTCGGCGACGGTGCGGGCGCGGCCATCGTCGGCCCGTCGGCGACGCCCGGCATCGGCCCGGTGGTGTGGGGGAGCGATGGTCAGGGCGCGGACCTCATCCGTATCCCCGACTTCAGCCATGGCATGCACATGGAGGGCCAGGCGGTGTTCCGCTGGGCCACCACCGAGCTGCACCCGGTGGCGCTCCAGGCCTGCGAACGCGCCGGTGTCCGCCCCGCCGACCTCGCCGCGATCGTCCCCCACCAGGCCAATCTGCGCATCATCCACGCGATGGCCAAGAAGATCGGCGCTCCGCAGGCCGTCGTCGCCCAGGACGTCGTGCGGTCCGGCAACACCTCCGCGGCGTCGATTCCCCTTGCCCTGCAACGCCTCGCCGAGGCCAAGGCGACCGAACCCGGTTCCCTGGCCCTGCTGATCGGGTTCGGCGCCGGCCTGAGCTACGCCGCGCAGGTCGTCACCCTCCCATGAGGGCGAGCTCGGACGGCTCGCCGGCGAAATGCACCCAGCCGAGGTGTTGCCGCCCGGCCAGGCGGATCGTCACCGTCGCGGCGTAGTCCAGATCGTTGATCCCTTGGTATCCGTGCCGGATCACCGACTGGTGGATGACGTCCGACACGACGAGCACGAGTGGGTCGGCCGACCGGCGCAGTGTGGGCATGAGACCGTTGAGCAGCAACGTCTTCGGCGCGGCGTCCACGGGATGGATCATGGCGAGGATTCGGACGTGACGGCGCCACGTGTGCGGATCGGCGATATTCCAGGTGTAGACGACGTGTTCGGCGGCGGTTCCCCCGCGGCGAGCGTGGTTCCGTTGGGAGTGAAGGCAACGCTCTTGACCGTCTGGCTGAGTCCTTTGAGGATGGACGCGGGTGTGCCGTCGAGCCGCCAGAGCTGCGTCGTCCCGTCGCCGGTCCCCACGGCGAGCAGGGGCCCGGCCGCGCTCATCGCCGCCCCACCAGTGAGCAGCCGACGGGGCATCGGGATCGCCGACGCGTCCAGCAAAGCGCCTCCGGAGTGGAACTGATCCGGTACGCGGCGAGAGCCAGCTGTGCGGCGAGAGCGGGATCCCGTTCACGCAGCCGGACCGCGCGGTCCGCGATCTCCCGGGACGCGGCGAGCTCCGCCTCGCGTCGCGCATCGCTGCTCACCTGCCGTGCGTAGAGACCGGCTCCGACGGCGAGGACGATGAGCACGATGACGGCGCTGGCCACCTCGTACCGCCGCCGGACCCGTCGGCGATCCGCGGCCTGCTGCGCCGATCTGGCCGCCTGCGACGCGGCGAGGAAGTCCTGTTCCAGCGGGTTCAGGGATGCGCGGGGACCCGGCTCGGCCGCCCAGTCCAGCGCGGTAGAGGAACTCGGCCGTTCGGCGCGCGCGTCCGACTCACTGGCGCTCCGGCCGTCGAACAGCTCATCGAAGGTCACCCGCCGACGGGTGTCGGCCGTGTTCTCCTCGGTCGCCACCAGGCGCAGGCACAGGTTCCGCGCAATGACCTGCCGTTCAGCGGACAACGAGTGGTAGGAGCTGTCCGCGGTCCGGGCGATCGCGCCCTGCACGCCACCGGCCTCGCGGTACTGGTCGATCCGGATCGCCGATGTGTGGGTCAGCTCCACTATCGCCCGCAGGGTGTGTGACAACAATGGCAGCACACCGGGCTCGCCTTCGGTTTCCCGTAACAACAAGTCGACGAGGCCGTCCTGCAATTCCAGGCCGACGGCGTGCGCGGGGGCCGACAATGACCGAACGGAGTTGCTCGGCGTCCATCGGCTCGACGACGATTTGCTGCCGCTGGAGCAGGATGGCCAGTTTCGGACCCCCATCGCGGTGAGCAACCGGGAGAACTCCCGGCCGACCGACAGCTGGGGAAGGTGACGTCCGGAGCAGTATCCGGCGATGATGGTGAAGCCGAGGCCGGTTTCCGTCGCGAGGGCGCGATATGACTTCCGGCTGGGCATCGAGTTTTTCGGCGAACTGGCGACGTTGTTGTGCTGATGACCCCTCCCCGAGCTGCACACAATTCGCACGCACCATCGGGTCACCGAAAATAGATCACCGAATCCCGTACTGATGCGGAATTGCGGCCGTTCGGTGGCTCGTCCGCCCCACTCTCATCCGCCGCGCGATTTCCCTTCCATCGGCCGGGCGGGTGGCCGCCCGGCCGACTACCCGGTCAGCCGCGGACTTTGGGGAAGGTGTCCCGGACGAGGGTGAGCAGGGTGCGGCTGAGCAGGAGGTGGACCTGGTCGCGGTTGAGGTGGTCGCGCATCAGCCATTCGCGGCCCGCCGCCTTCACCATGCCCGCGTAGGCGCGGATCATCGCGCGCAGTTGTTCACGGTGCTCCTGGACACCGGCCAAACCCACGAACTCAAGGACGCGGTCGGCGGCCAGTTCGTCGGCGTCGGCGACAATGCGTTCCACGTCCTCGTCGTGGCCCACTCCGCCGACGGCCACCAGCCAGGTCTTGCTGTGCCTCAACACGCGATCAAGGAACCAGCTCACGCTCGCGTCGATCCGGTCCTCCAGTGACCCCGGATGCGACGCCTGCGGCGACGAACTGGGAATGGTCACCATTCGGCGCACCACTTCCAGATACAGATCCCGTTTGGTACCGAAATAGTGGTTGATCAGCCCGCGGGCGACGCCCGCCTCCTGTGCGATGTCAGTTGTCGAGACTTCCGGGTAGGGCCGCTCGCCGAATAACCGGACAGCGCAGACGAGGATCTGTTCCCGGCGGGCGTCCGGTTCGAGCCGCCGCCAGCGCGGTTCGGAAGCAGAACTCATGTGCCCACTGTGACACGCCGGGCGACACGCCGGTGGATGACCCGTTACTCGATCGGGTCAAGGGCGGTTCGGTAATGTTATGCGGTTCGCTTCCCTGACTTGCTCTTCGAGGCCGGCTTCTTCGCCGGTTCGGGTTCCTTGGCGCGGGTCTGTTCCACGCTTCGTTCCAGTGCGGTCATCAGGTCGATGACGTCGCCATGGTCCTCTTCCTCGGGGCGTTCCGGCAGCTCAGCGCCCTCGGCCTTGGCCGCGACAAGATCGGCCATGGCGTCGCGGTATTCGTCGGTGAACTGTTCCGGCTTGAACGAACCGGCCATGTTGTCGATCAAGGAAGTGGCCATCTTCAGTTCCTGCGAGCGCACCTCGATGTCCTGCTCGAGGAAGCCGAAATCGGGTTTCCTGATCTCGTCCGGCCAGTAGATGGTGTGCAGCACGAGGATGTCCTGGCGGGCCCGCAGGATGGCGAGCGACTCGCGCTGCCGGATCGTGATGCGCACGACCGCCAGCCGGTCGGTGTCCTCCAGCGCCTGCCGCAGCAGCACATAGGGGCGGCCCGCGGTCTTGTCCGGTTCCAGGTAGTAGGTCTTCTGGAAATAGATCGGGTCGACCTCACCCGCCGGGACGAACTCGAGCACCTCGATCGACTTGTCCGTCGAGACCGGCAGCTTCGCGAAATCCTCGTCGGTGAGGATCACGACCCGGCCGTCCTCCAGTTCGTAGCCCTTGGCGATGTCGCGGTACTCGACCTCGTTTCCGCAGATCTCGCAGACGCGTTTGTACCGGATCCGGCCCCCGTCCTCGGGGTGGACCTGGTGGAACCGGAAGTCGTGCTCCTCGCTCGAGCCGAACATCCGGACGGCGATGGTCACCAGCCCGAACGAGATGGCTCCTCGCCACACGGGTCGCATGACCCCAAGCGAAGCGGCTCGAAGTCCGTTTTGCAACCCCAAACGGGCGAAAAGACCAGGTCAGCCCTCGACCAGCCCGGCACGCAGTTGATCGAGGCTCTTGGCCAGCAGCCGGGACACGTGCATCTGGCTGATGCCCAGCGTCTCGGCGATCTGGGTCTGCGTGAGGTTGCCGAAGAACCGCAGCGTGATGATCTTCTGCTGGCGCTCCGGCAGCTTCTTGATCAGCGGGTACAGCGCCTCGCGGGCGTCCACCACGCTCAGCTCGGGGTCGTCGGCGCCCAGCGTGTCGGCCAGCGACGCGGAGTCCGGGTCGTCGGTCAGCAGGTAGTCCAGCGACAGCGAGTGGTGCGCGTTGGTCGCCTCGAACCCCTCGAAGACCTCCTCGCGGCTGATCTTGAGGTGCTCGGCGATCTGGCTCGGCGTCGGCGCCCGGCCCAGCCGCTGCGACAGCTCGGTCACCGCGCCCGCGATGGCCAGCCGCATCTCCTTGAGCCGCCGCGGCACGTGCACGGCCCAGCTGGTGTCCCGGATGTGCCTGCGGACCTCGCCCATGATCGTGGGCACCGCGAAGGACATGAAGTCCGCGCCGTGCTCCGGGTCGAACCGGTCCACCGCGTTGATCAGGCCGATCTTGGCGACCTGGGACAGGTCGTCCAGCGGCGCGCCCTGGTGGGCGAACCGGCGGGCGATGTGGTCGGCCACCGGCATGTGCTCGGTGACCAGCCGTTCCCGCAGCTCCCGGCGCTCAGCACTGTCCTCGGGCAGGGCAGCCAGCTCGACGAACAGCGGGGCGAGGTGGTCGTAGCCGCCGCGCGGGTTCACTCGTGTCCCAGCCCGTTCCGTTTGACGATCTCGATGCGCAGCAGGTGCCCGCCGGTGGCGGGGGTGACGCTGGCGTCGACCTCGTCGGCGAGGGTGGACAGCACGTGCCAGCCGAACGAGCCGGCGTCCGGCCACTCGCCGGACTCCGACAGCGCGGTGGCGGCGAACTTGATCTCCGCCTTGGTCGGGGTGAACCGGCAGGTCAGGTTGGTCTGCCCGACCGCCTTGAGGACCAGCATCGAGCCGGCCTCGTCCACCGCCATCTTGAAGTCCGCGATCGCGTCCAGGTCGAGGTCCTGGCGCATGGCGACGACCGACGCGATCGCCCGCAGCACCGGCAGCTGGGCCGCGTCGGCGCCGACCTTGACCTCGATGTCGTCCCCGAACGGCGGTTCGTCACTCGTCACGGTGACAACAGTAGCCGGTTCACACGTTTGCAAGAATGGCGCCATGACGGTGCGCCGCCAGCCTCCCGACTGGCCCGCCGGCCCACCCGGGGCCGGCGAGCCCCCGCGCGCACCCCGGCCTGCCCGCGGCGAGGGCACCACCCAGGCCATTTTGGACACCGCGGAGCTGTTGCTGGCCAACCGTTCGCTGCACGAGATCGGCATCGACGAGCTGGCCGCCGGCGCCGGTGTGGCCCGCTCGACGTTCTACCTGCACTTCGAGTCGCGTGAGGACGTGCTCTACGCGTTGTCCGACCGCCTGTGCCGGGAGATCTACACCTCCGCGGTCGTGTGGTTCCGCCGCGGCGACGAGTCCCCCAAGGAGGCGGTGGAACGGGCGCTGACCCACACCGTCGCGCTGTGGCGGGCACACGGCCCCGCGTTGCGTGCCTCCGTGCGCGGCCGCGAGACCGACCCCCGCCTGGCCGAGCTGTGGCGGGACATCGCCCGCCGGTTCATGCGGTCCGCCGCCGTGCAGATCGAGAGCGAGCGCAACGCCGGCCTCGCCATGCCCGGCCCACCCTCCGCCCGAGCCCTGGCCCGTGTCCTCGTGATGATGAACGAGGCCGCGTGCTACCAGCAGACCCTGCTGCCACCATCACCCGAATGGGACACCGAACTGATCGACACCCTCGGCACCATCTGGGTCCGCTCGATCTACGGCCCCGACGCGGTCTGACCGCTCTCAGCGGTGGGCTTTGGCGCGTTGGATGGGGGTGGGGATGTTGTAGCGGGCGGTGAGGCGGCACCAGGTGACGTGGCCGCGGACGAGGGCGCGCATCTCGTTGCGGTAGATGTCGGGGACTGTGAGGGTGGGTTCGAGGGACTGGTATTCGTGCATGAAGTCGTCGGCGAGGTCGCGGACGACCTCCATGGAGCGGCGGACGGGCAGGCCCTGTTCGGCCGACACGATGCAGACGGCGTTGTGGTAGTAGCCGAACGCGGTTTCCTTGCGGTGCGAGAAGATGTCGTTCACCGCGCCGACGTGGTCGGACAGGGCGCGGTGGGCGGCGGTCAGGGTGGGCGAGTCGCGCACGTCGGGGTCCAGTTCGATGCCCGTGGAGATCTCGGACAGGTTCAGAAACGCCGCCATGGCAACGGAGTCGCGGCGGTGCCCGAGGTAGGTCGGCAAGGACAGGTGGCGGCCGGACACGCGGTCGGACATCTCGCGCAGGTAGGACGTGAGGTACGCCGCCATGTGCACCTTGAGGCTTGCCTGCCATTCGGGCGAACGCTTCTCGTTGGTGGCCCGCCACAGATCCGCCAGCGCCGCGGTGAGGGGGTTGTCCCACTCGCGTTGCTCGCCGTTGATGATCGCGTGCATCTCGGTCAGCAGGTAGTGCGGCGCCAGCGTGACGTCGTCGACCGCCTTGTCGTCGAACTGGTCGTCCAGCAGGAACGACCAGATCAGCCACTTGGTCAGCAGCGCCAGGTTCTCCGGTGACGCGGACGGGTAGATGTGCGCGGCCAACAGGTCCAGACCCATCCGGTGAACGGCCGGGCGCCCGCCCGGCAGGCCGAACTTCTTGACCCACTGCCAGACCGGCGCCCGGACGGCCGCGACATGATGGTTGCGCACCGGGGGGAAGGGCAAGTCGAAAGCCAGGCCGTTCATGCGCCCGAAGGTATCCCGACCAGCGGGCTTGCGGCTTGCCAAAGTCACAACCTTGCCAAAAAACTCACAGCTTGAACCAGGTGCCCCCGTCGGTGATCTGTTCGTACCCAAGGGCCCGGTACACAGCGTCTACAAGGGACTGTCCACGTGCGTTCACGCCGATCCCGGACCCCTGTTGGTTCATCGCGTACCCGAACGAGACGCGCGCACGCGGGTCCGCGAACCCCAGCGCGCCGCCCATTCCGCTGTGCCCGAACGCGTCCTCGGACATCAGCACGCCCTCCTGGTCGTTGGCGGCCAGATGCTGGTTGTCGCCGGTCTTGAGGAACCCGTTGGCGAACCGGGTCGGCACAAGTACCGCCGCGTCAACGGAACAAGCCGAGCTCACCTGGCCCATCACGGCGATCTGGTTCGGGCGTACCAGTTGTACGTCCGCGAACGTGCCCCCCAGCGCCAACGGCCGGTACATGCCAGCGAGTCCACGCGCGTTGGTGATGCCGCCGACAGCGCCGATGGTCGACGCGTGCGCAGCGCGGGAGTTGAACGACTCCGGCGCCATGTAACCGCCGGTGTTGACCACCATCAGGCCGGGGACAGACGTCGGATCTGTCATCGCGGCCGTGTACAGGCTGGGGATGAGCGTGCCCGGCTTGGTCAGGTCCGGCGGCAGGGTCGGCGCGACCCGGCCCTCCTGCTCCTCGGGCAGGCTCAGCCAGAAGTCCAGTTCCAGCGGCCCAGCGACCTCCTCGGCGAAGAACCGGGCCAGCGGGCGCCCGGACACCCGCTGGACGACTTCGCCGACCAGGAAGCCGAACAGCAGGCCGTGATAGCCGTGCCTGGTGCCGGGCTCCCACAGCGGCTCGGCGCGTTCGAGGATGGCGGTCATCCGGGCCCAGTCGAAGAACGCGCCCGGCGGCACCTGCTCGCGCACCCCGGCCAGCCCGGCCTGGTGGTCCAGCAGCTGGTGCACCAGGATCCCGTCCTTGCCGTTCTGGGCGAACTCCGGCCAGTACTTGGCCACCGGCGCGTGCAGGTCCAGCTCGCCGCGCGAGGCCAGGATGTGCGCGCACAACGCGGTGGCGCCCTTGGTGCAGGACCAGACGTCGACGAGGGTGTCCGACGTCCACTCCCTGCCGGTGACCGGGTCGGCGGTGCCGCCCCACAGGTCGACGACGGTCTGGCCGTCGACGGTCACGCTGACCGACGCGCCGACCTCGCCGCGTTCGGCGAAGTTGCGCTCGAACTCGGCCAGCACCTCGACGAACTGCGGCTCGTGGGTTCCCTGGATCGCCATTGACCACTCCTCACCTGCGCACACTGCTCGGCGAGGGCCATCCCATCACCGCGCCGCACGGCAGGCTAATCATCGGACATATAACCTCTCGATTTGGTTCCGAGACTGGACGGGCCGCCATCGGAGGCGCTATACATCCGATGTATTGCGATCGGTGAGTTGGAGGCAACCGAAGATGCACCTGATGCGACTCGGCCCAGCAGGCAGTGAGCGCCCCGTCGTCCGGGCCGGTGACGGTTCGCTGTTCGACCTGAGCGGGCTGACCGGCGACATCGACGGTGCGTTCCTGGCCGCCGACGGGATCGCGCGGGTTGCCGAGGCGCTCACCGCGGGCTCGCTCCCTGCCTTTGACGACCCTGCCGACGGTACCGGCCTGCGGGTCGGCCCGCCGGTCGCTCAGCCCGGCAAGGTCGTCTGCATCGGCATGAACTACCGCGCGCACGCCGCCGAGACCGGCGCGCCCGCCCCGGCCGAGCCGGTGGTGTTCATGAAGGCGCCGGACACGGTCGTCGGACCTTTCGACGAGGTGCTGATCCCGCGCACCTCGGTCAAGACCGACTGGGAGGTCGAGCTGGCCGTGGTGATCGGCAAGACCGCCCGCTACCTGGAATCGCCCGGCGAGGCCCTGGGACACGTGGCCGGGTACACGATCTCCAACGACGTGTCCGAGCGCGAGTACCAGCTGGAACGGCCCGGCGGCCAGTGGGACAAGGGAAAGTCGTGCGAGACGTTCAACCCGATGGGCCCGTGGCTGCTGCCCGCCGAGGGAGTGGACCCGCAGGACCTGGCGTTGTCGTTGTGGGTCAACGGTGAGCTCAGGCAGAACTCGTCCACAAAGGACATGATCTTCAGCGTCGCCGAGATCGTCCACCACCTGAGCCAGTACCTGGTGCTGCGGCCCGGGGACGTGATCAACACCGGCACGCCGCAGGGGGTCGCCCTCGGCCAGCCCGAACCCAAGCCCTACCTGCGCGAGGGGGACGTGATCGAACTGGAGATCCAGGGCCTGGGCAAGCAGAAGCAGCGGGTGGGGCAGGCCTGACCATGCCCATCATCAACGGAATCGACGTTCTGGACGTCCGCTTTCCCACCTCCCGTGAGCTGGACGGGTCCGACGCGATGAACCCGGACCCGGACTACTCGGCCGCCTACGTCGTGCTGCACGCCGACGAGGGCCCGGACGGCTACGGCTTCGCCTTCACCATCGGGCGCGGCAACGACGTGCAGGCGGCCGCGATCCGCTCGCTGGAGCCGCACGTCGTCGGCAAGCGCGTGCCGGAGACCGCCGCGGAACTGGCCGCGTTGTCGGCCGAACTCGTCGGCGACTCGCAGTTCCGCTGGCTGGGCCCGGAGAAGGGTGTCGCGCACATGGCCGTGGGCGCGATGGTCAACGCCGCCTGGGATCTGGCCGCCCGGCGCGCGGACAAGCCGGTCTGGCGGTTCCTCGCGGACATGACGCCCGAGGAGGTCGTCGGCCTGATCGACTTCCGCTACCTCACCGACGCGCTCACCCCGGACGAGGCCTACGAGATCCTGGAACGCTGCCGGGAGGGCAAGCAGCAGCGGATCGAGTCGTTGCTGGCCAACGGGTACCGCGCCTACACCACCTCGCCGGGCTGGCTGGGCTACTCCGACGACAAGCTCGTGCGACTGTCCAAACAGGCCGTCGCGGACGGCTTCGACATGATCAAGCTCAAGGTCGGCGGCAGCCTCGAGGACGACATCCGGCGGCTGCGGCTGGCCCGCGCGGCGGTCGGCGACGACATCCGGATCGCGGTGGACGCCAACCAGCGCTGGGACGTCTCGACCGCGGTGGAGTGGATGCGGGCGCTGTCGCCGTTCGGTCCCTACTGGATCGAGGAGCCCACCTCGCCGGACGATATCCTTGGCCACCAGGCCATCGCGCGGCAGATCGCGCCGATCAAGGTCGCCTCCGGGGAACACGTGCAGAACCGGGTGGTGTTCAAGCAGATGCTGCAGGCCGAGGCGATCTCGGTGCTGCAGATCGACGCCGCGCGGGTCGGCGGGGTGAACGAGAACGTGGCGATCCTGTTGCTGGCGGCCAAGTTCGGCGTCCCGGTCTGCCCGCACGCGGGCGGCGTCGGGCTCTGCGAGCTGGTCCGGCACCTGTCCATGTTCGACTTCGTCTCGGTCACCGGCAGCCAGGCCAACCGGGCCATCGAGTGGGTGGACCACCTGCACGAGCACTTCACCGACCCGGCTGTCGTCCGCGCCGGATACTACGTGGCGCCCACCAAACCCGGGTTCTCCGCCCGGATGCACGACGCGACCTTGCGCCGCTACCAGTTCCCGGAAGGTCCTGAGTGGACAGGAGACAACGCGTGAGCGACGCTGTGTTGAATGATTTCGCGGACCTGGTGGCCATTGTCACCGGCGGTGCCTCCGGAATCGGCCTGGCGGCGGGGGAACTGCTCGCCAGCCGGGGCGCGACCGTGGCGGCGCTGGACCTCAAGCCGGACGGCCTGCCCGAGCACATCGCCGGGTTCGAGTGCAACGTCACCGACGACGCCGCCGTCAAGTCCGCTGTGGACGCTGTGGTGGAACGGTTCGGCCGCCTGGACATCGTCATCAACAACGCCGGGATCGGCGCGATCGGCGATGTCGCGGCCAACAGCGACGACGAGTGGCTGCGGGTGATGGACGTCAACGTCCTCGGCATGGCCCGCGTCGCCCGGCATGCCTTGCCGCACTTGCGGAAGTCGCCGAAGGCCGCGATCGTCAACACCTGCTCGATCGCCGCGTGGGCCGGCCTGCCGCAGCGCGCGGTGTACTCGGCCAGCAAGGGCGCGGTGTACGCGCTCACCCTGGCGATGGCCGCCGACCACGTCCGTGAGGGCATCCGGGTCAACGCGGTGGCACCGGGCACTGTGGACACCCCCTGGGTCGGGCGCCTGCTCGGCCAGGCCGCCGACCCGGCGGCCGAGCGCTCGGCGCTCGAGGCACGGCAACCCACCGGCCGGCTGGTGTCGGCCGACGAGGTCGCCAACGCGATCGCCTACCTGGCCAGCCCGCTCTCGGGCGCCACGGTGGGAACGGTGCTTGCCGTGGATGGCGGCATGTACGGCCTGCGCTTGCGGCCACCAACACAGCAGTAGTGGTCGTCGCTCGAGGACCTCGAGCGACGACCGCTGACAGTCACCAGAGAAGAACACCGCCCGTCAAGGAGGACCAGTGGTGCCCGTCCGACGCTCCGTCCGTACGGTGGCCGCCGCCGCCCTGGTTGTGCTGGCCGCAACGGCCTGTAATTCGTCGTCCAACACGGGGAGCGGGGGCTCCTCACCGGCAGCGGGCGCCTCGGCCCCGATCGGCGTGGACTTCCCGCGCGCCGACTCGGACTTCTGGAACTCGTACATCAAGTACGTGCCCCAGTACGCCAAGGAACTCGGCGTCAACATGATGTCGCCGACCAACTCGCAGAACAAGGTCGAGACCCTGGTCGCCAACGTGCAGACCCTGACCGGTCAGGGCGCCAAGGCGATCGTGATGGCCCCGCAGGACACCGGCGCGATCGCGACCACGTTGCAGCGCCTGGAACAGCAGAAGATCCCAGTGGTCACCGTGGACACCCGGCCGGACAACGGCAAGGTGTTCATGGTCGTGCGCGCGGACAACAAGGCCTACGGCGAGAAGGCCTGCAAGTTCCTCGGCGACAAGCTGGGCGGCCAGGGCAAGGTCGTGGAGTTCCAGGGCTCGCTGTCCAGCGTGAACGGCCGCGACCGGTCCGAGGCGTTCGCCGCCTGCATGAAGCAGAACTACCCGGGCATCACGGTGTTCGAGGAGCCGACCGACTGGGAGGGCGCCAAGGCCAGCTCGGCCCTGCAGACCCGGCTGACCCAGAACCCGGACATCAAGGGCATCTACATGCAGGCCGGTGGCGTGTTCCTGGCGCCGACCCTGCAGGTGCTGCGCTCCACCGGGCACCTGTTCCCGGCGGGCGACCCGAAGCACATCTTCGCCATCTCCAACGACGGCATCCCCGAGGAGTTCGCGGCCATCCGCAAGGGTGACATCGACGCGACCGTCTCGCAGCCGGCCGACCTGTACGCCAAGTGGGCGCTGTTCTACGCCAAGGCGGCGCTGGAGGGCAAGACCTTCCAGCCCGGCAAGACCGACCACGACTCGACCATCGTGGACGTCGGCAACGGCAACCTCGAGGACCAGCTGGCCGCGCCGTTGGTGACCAAGGACAACGTCGAGGACAAGGCGTTGTGGGGCAACCAGATCGGGCAATGATGAGTCTGAGCGAGCAGAACGCGTCGGCGGCGGGCGTCAAGCTCGCCGCCGAGGCGCGTAACATCACCAAACGCTTCGGCCGCACGGTCGCGCTCAACGACGTGGGCATCGAGATCCACGACGGCGAGTCGCACGCGCTGGTCGGCCGCAACGGCGCCGGCAAGTCCACTTTGGTCTCGATCCTGACCGGGCTGCAGGCGCCGGACAGCGGCGAGGTCACCTTCGGCGGCGTCGCGGCGCCGACGCTGAGCGACCGGGACGGCTGGCGGCACAACGTCGCCTGCGTGTACCAGCGGTCGACGATCATGCCCGCGCTGTCGGTGGCGGAGAACCTGTTCATCAACCGCCAGGGCCGCACGCTGATCAGCTGGAGCCGGATGCGCCGCCAGGCCGCGGAGCTGCTGGAGTCCTTCGACGTCAACGTGGACGTGACGCTGCCCGCCTCGGACCTGACGGTGGAACAGCGCCAGCTCGTGGAGATCGCACGGGCGCTGTCCGCGGGCGCGCGGTTCATCATCCTCGACGAGCCGACCGCGCAGCTGGACGGCCCGGCCATCGAGCGGCTGTTCGAGCGGATGCGGACGTTGCAGGACAACGGGATCACGTTCCTGTTCATCTCGCACCACCTCGAGGAGATCTACGAGGTGTGCCAGAAGGTGACGGTGTACCGGGACGCCCGGCACATCCTGACGGCGCCGGTGAGCGAGCTGGGCCGGGCCGAACTGGTCGACGCGATGACCGGTGAACCCGGCGGCCTGCACGTGCCCGGTGCCGCCAGCCGCGCCGCCGTGGACGCGAAAACCCCGGTGGCGCTGGAACTTCGCGAGCTGTCCGGGGACGCGTTCCACGACGTCTCGCTGAAAGTCCGTACGGGCGAGGTGATCGGCTTCGCCGGCAGCGCGTCCAGCGGCAAGCACCAGATCGCCGAGACGATCTACGGTCTGCGCAGGCCGTCCGCGGGCGAGGTCCTGGTGAACGACCGGAAGGTCAAGCCGGGCTCGGTTCCCGACGCGCTGCGCAACAAGATCGGTTGCGTGCCAAGGGACCGCCACCACCAGGGACTCGTTCTCGGGCTGACCATCGCGGAGAACGCGGCGATGACCGTGCTGGCCAAGCTCGGTCCATTCGGGACGGTCCCGCCGGGACAGCTGGCATTGGTGGGCAGCAAGGCGATCGAGTCCTACGACATCGTCGCGTCCGGGCCGGACCAGCCCGTGTCCGACCTGTCCGGCGGCAACCAGCAGAAGGTCGTGATGGCCCGTGCGCTGGCCGACGACCCCAGCGTGCTGGTGCTGATCAACCCGACCGCCGGGGTGGACGTGAAGTCCAAGGAGTCGCTGCTCGGCGTGGTCGATCGCGTGGCCCGCGACGGCTCCGCCGTGGTGGTGA
Organism: Actinocrispum sp. NPDC049592; assembly: GCF_040675465.1. Lineage (NCBI taxonomy): Bacteria > Bacillati > Actinomycetota > Actinomycetes > Pseudonocardiales > Pseudonocardiaceae > Actinocrispum > Actinocrispum sp. NPDC049592. The sequence continues at coordinate 588,353 of NZ_JBFAPA010000002.1, forward strand.
TCTCCGACGAGCTGGACGACCTACGGGTCTGTGACCGCGTGCTGGTGCTGTTCCACGGCGAGGTCGCGCACGAGTTCGGGCGCGACTGGACCGACCAGGACCTCGTGGCCGCGATTGAGGGAGTGACAGAGCAATGACCAAGATGATCACCCCGGACACGGTCGCGGTTCCCGCCTCCAACCGCCGACCTCAGCTCCGGCTGGCCAGGTTCCGGGATCTGGCCCTGGTCCCGGCGATCATCGTGCTGATCGTGATCGGCGCCTTGATCAGCCCGGACTTCCTGACCGTGGACAACCTCACCAACGTGCTGCAGCAGCAGAGCGCGCTCGCGCTGCTGGTGCTCGCCGAGGCGATGATCCTGATCACCGGCAAGTTCGACCTGTCGCTGGAGTCGACCATCGGGTTCGCCCCGGTGCTCGCGATCGCCTTGGTGGAACCGGCTTCCGCGCACGGCCTTGGCACGCAGTGGCCGGAGTGGATGGCGATCCCGTTGTGCCTGCTGATCGGGGCCGCGATCGGCGCGTTCAACGGGTTGCTGATCCTGAAGTTCCAGCTGTCGGCGTTCATCGTCACGCTGGGCATGCTGATCACTGTGCGCGGCCTGCACGTCGGTGTTTCCGGTGGTAGCAGCCTGTTCCAGCTGCCGCAGTCGTTCATGTACCTGGGCTTCGAGAAGTGGTTCGGGCTGGCCGCGTCGGTGTGGATCGCGTTGATCGCGTTCGTCATCGGCATCGTGGTGCTGTCCTACTTCCGGCAGGGCCGTTCGCTGTACGCCATCGGCGGCAACGTCGACGCCGCCAAGGCCGCGGGTATCCGCACCGACGCCGTGGTCTGGACCGTGCTGATCATCGGCGGGATCCTGGCCGCGCTGGCCGGCATCCTGGAGACCGGGCGGCTGGGCGCGATCGGCGCGAACATGGGCGAGGGCATGATCTTCACCGTGTTCGCCGCGGCCGTGATCGGCGGCATCAGCCTCAACGGCGGCAAGGGCACGCTGTTCGGCGCGCTGTGCGGTGTGCTGATGCTCGGCCTGATCCAGAACCTGCTGACCATCATGCGGGTGGACGGGCACTGGTTCGGCGCGATCAACGGTGTCATCATCCTGATCGCACTCGTGCTGTCCCGGGTGACGAGCGGCAAGGCACAGGAGTAGCGGATGAAGCTGGGTAGCACCGACGTCGACGTCTCCACGTTCGGCTTCGGCGGGGCCGGGATCGGCAACCTGTACAACGAGGTCACCGACGCGGACGCGCAGGGCGCGCTGCAGGCCTGCTGGGACGCGGGCGTGCGGTACTTCGACACCGCCCCGCACTACGGTCTTGGCCTGTCCGAACGGCGGCTGGGCCGGTTCCTGGCCGGGGTGCCCCGCGACGAGTACGTGATCTCCACCAAGGTCGGGCGGGTGCTCGAGCCGTTCGACGGTGAGGGACTGGACCTGGACAACGGGTTCGCGGTGCCGCGTGAGTTCCGGCGGATCATGGACTACAGCCGCGACGGCGTACTCCGTTCGCTGGAGTCCTCTTTGGACCGTCTGGGCGTGGACCGGGTGGACGTGCTGCTCATCCACGACCCGGACGACCACTGGGAACAGGCTTCCAGCGAAGGGTTCCCGGCGCTGGACGAGCTTCGCTCGCAGGGCGTGGTCGGCGCGATCGGTGTCGGGATGAACCAGTGGCAGATGCCCGCCCGGTTCGTCCGGGAGACCTCGATCGACGTGGTCATGCTGGCCGGGCGGTACACGCTGCTGGAACAGACCGCCGCCGACGAGTTCCTGCCGTTGTGCCAGGAACGCGGGGTGTCGATCCTGGAGGCTGGCGTGTTCAACTCCGGCCTGCTCGCGCGGCCGGAGATCCCGGACAACGCGAAGTACAACTACGCGGACGCGCCGGCCGAGTTGATCCAGAAGGCGCAACGCATCGCGGCCGTGTGTGAACGACACGGCGTCACACTTCCGCAGGCGGCAGTACAGTTCGTGCTTCGGCATCCGACCACCGCGTCGGTCGTGCTCGGCGTGAAGTCGGCCGGGCAGGCGGTCCGGAACGCCGAGCTGTTCGCCAAGCCGGTGCCCGAGGGGCTCTGGGACGACCTGCGCGCGGAAGGGTTGCTGGATGCGGGTTGACGCGCACCACCACTTGTGGGACCTCTCGGTCCGGGACCAGGACTGGATCGACCCGGTCTCGATGTCGGTGATCCGGCGGAACTTCGATGTCGCCAACCTCGGCGCGGCGACCATCGGGTTCGACCGGACCGTACTGGTCCAGACCATTACGGTGGCCGAGGAGACGCCCGAGTTCCTGGCGGTCGCCGACGCGACCGAGCTGATCGGCGCGGTCACCGGCTGGGTCGACCTGACCCAGCCGTCGGTCGCCGAGGACCTGGCGAAACTCAAGGCCGGGCCGGGTGGGGAGTGGTTGCGCGGGATCCGCCACCAGGTCCAGGGCGAACCGGATCCGCGCTGGCTGTGCCGTGACGACGTGCAACGCGGCCTGGCAGCGGTGTTCGAGGCCGGGCTGCTGTACGAGCTGCTGATCCTGCCGCAGCAGATCCCGGCCGCGGTGGAGACGGTCGCCGCGTTCCCGGACGCGCCCTTCGTGCTGGACCACTGTGCCAAGCCGCCGATCGCGTCGGGTTCGCTGGAGCCGTGGGCCACCGCGATCCGCGAGCTGGCCGGCTTCGAGAACGTCGTTTGCAAGCTGTCCGGCCTGGTCACCGAGGCCGACTGGACACAGTGGACAGTCGATGGGCTCAAGCCGTACGCCGACGTCGTACTGGACGCGTTCGGGCCGTCGCGGCTGATGTTCGGCTCGGACTGGCCGGTGTGCCTGCTGGCCGGTTCGTACGCGGACGTGGTGGGCGCCGCCGAGGAGCTCACCTCGGGCCTGACCCTGGTCGAGCAGGCCGAGGTGTTCGGCGGCACCGCGTCACGCGTGTACCAGCTGGGGGCGCCGGTCCAGGGCGCCTGAGCAGAGGGCGACACCCAGTCCGGCCAGGGCGAGCAGCGCGCCGATCCAGTTCGGCGCGGTGTAGCCGAGGCCGCCGTCGATCGCCAGGCCACCGAGCCAGGCGCCGGCCGCGTTGCCCAGGTTGAACGCGCCGATGTTGGCCGCGCTCGCCATCGCGGGCGCGCCTTCGGCCTTGCTCAGCACGCGGGTTTGCAGGGGCGCTACGGTCGCGAACCCGGCCACACCGAACAGAACCAGCGTGATCGCCGCGGTGACCTGACCGTGTGCTGTGAAGGTGAACAGCAGCAGCACGATGGCCAGCGCCCCCAGCGACCCGTACATGGCGGGCATCAGGCTGCGGTCGGCGAGCTTGCCGCCGAGCAGGTTGCCGGCGACCAGGCCGAGCCCGAAGATCACCAGCAGCCAGGTGACCATGCCCTCGGAGAAGCCCGCGACCCCGGTCATCATCGGCGCGATGTAGGTGAAGCTGGCGAAGATCCCGGCCCAGCCGAGCGACGTGGTCAGCAGCGCGAGCCAGACTTGCGGGCGGCGGAACACCGCGAGTTCCTTGCGGACGTGGGGGTTCTCGTCGGCCTTGAGGTCCGGGACCAGGGCGAGGATCCCGGCGAACCCGATCACGCCGAGCCCGGCGACCGCCCAGAACGTCGAGCGCCAGCCGAACGCGTGCCCGAGCGCGGTGCCCAGCGGGACGCCGAGGACGTTGGCCACGGTCAGGCCGGTGAACATCAACGCGATCGCGCTGGCCTTCCTGGCCTCCGTGACCAGGCTGGCCGCGACCACCGCCCCGACCCCGAAGAACGCGCCGTGGTTGAGCGACGCGACCAGGCGTCCGGCCATCATCAGCCCGTACGTCGGCGCGACCGCGGACAGGACGTTGCCCGCGATGAACAGGGTCATCAGCCCGAGCAGCAGCTTCTTGCGGGACCAGCGCGACCCCAGGCCGGTCAGGATGGGCGCGCCGACCGTCACGCCGAGCGCGTAGCCCGAGATGAGCAGGCCTGCGGTCGGGATGGACACGGTGAACGTGGCGGCGACGTCCGGCAGCAGTCCCATGATCACGAACTCGGTGGTGCCGATGCCGAAGGCGCCGATGGCCAATGCGAGCAAAGCGGCAGGCATTTCGTCTCTCCAGGTAGACTCGTCCTAAGCGCAATTACCGGCGAGCGCGATAGTTGCAGACGCGGGTAATTGCACAAGCCTCATGATGCTGGCTGGGTCTCCGGCACGCAAGCAGGGGAGTGGTGAACCGTGTCACTGGACGACGACGCCGCGGAGGCCCGCGCCCAAGGCTGGCGCACCCTCGCCGCGCTGCACGCCTCGCTGGAGGACGCCCTGGAGAGGGCGCTGCAGAAGTCCCACGGCCTGTCGGTGAGCGAGTACAGCGTGCTGGACGTGCTGGCGCGTCAGGATGGCTGGCACATGCGGATGAACCAGCTGTCGCGCGCGGTGGTGCTGTCGCAGTCGGCTACGACGCGGCTGGTGACCCGGATGGAGAACCGTGGGCTGTTGAGCCGGTACCTGTGTCCGGATGACCGGCGCGGGATCTACACCGAGGTGACCGCTGCGGGGCATTCGCTGCTGGCTGAGGCGCGGCCGGTGCACGATGCGACGCTGGAGGAGGCATTGCGGGAGGCGGCGAAACTGCCGGAGCTGGCTCCGCTGGTGGATGCGCTGGCGCGGCTCTAGCTCGGCTTGACTTGGGCTTAAGTGGCCTGGGTCACTATGAGGACATGGCTGAGTCCGAGCATGACGAGACTTTTGATGACGACGAGTTCGAACCGGTGATCATTCGCGGGCGCGAGTGAGTCGCGTTCTTATGGGGCGCCTGCCTACCTGGGCCTTTGGGTAGGGCTGGCGCCCCGGGGTCCCTTGGTCTGGTCTGTTTCCTGCGGTGGTGAGGGCGGGAGGCCGACGAGTTTGGTGAGGAACCTGTCGAGCTGCTCTGTGGGTGGGGGCCAGGGGAGGTCGGGTTCGTTGATGCGTTGGGAAAGCATGCCGTTGACGGCAGTGCGTAGGTCGATGGTGACGGTGGCGGCGTCGTCGGGTGGGGCGATGCCTGCGTCCATGCAGCGTTGAATGGCGGTCCGGGTCCTGGCGATGAGCGTTTCCTTGAACGGCGCGCCGAGGCGGCGGTGGACCTGACTCTCGTGGAGCACTTTGTAGAGGCCGGGGTGGGACTCGGCCCAGGCGACCTGGGCGAGGATGCGCGCTCGTAGTTGTGCGGCTGGGTCTGGTGAGGCGGCTGTTTCGGCTGTGTCGCCGTTGGTGACCAGTTCGTGCTGGCACTGCTGCATGACCGCTAGGACCAGGGCGTCGCGGTCGGGGAAGTGCAGGTAGACCGAGGTGGCGGCGATCGATACCTCGCGTGCGACCGCGCGCAGCGACAGGGCCTCGTCGTCGGCCAGTTCGTCGAGCATCCGCATGGCGGCGTCGATGATGTCGGCGCGCAGCAGCTCGCCCTGTCCGCGTGCATTGGGGCGGCGGCGGTTCACGGAAGGGGATTGTAGCCGAACAGGTGTCACGCTACAGTCGTAGCGCTACAGCTGTTCATTTAAGGAGTGGTCGAGTTGTTCGCTGAGAAGCTGGCCATCACGGGCGAGATGATGGACGGGATCGCCGAGTTGACCGCGCGGGAGAAGGTGTTCCTGCGGCTGACCGCGGATGTGTGTCTGGGAGTGCCGCTGGGGGAGCATGCTGGGGTGTCCAAAGAGGATGTTCGGCGGCTGCTGGCGTTCATCGCCTACGACGCTGGTTATTCCAAGGTCGAGCGTCTGGTCCGGGAGGTGGGGGACGACCCTGAACCTGTTGAGCGGCCAACGGGTCCGCCTGCCCTGCCCGCTGAGGTTCAAGCGCAGGTGAGGCAGATCGATCCGTGGTTCGCCGAGTACGTGATCCTGCAGTCGGATCTGAACCGTCTGACTCCGGGGCTCACCGAGCGGGAACGTGCTTTCGTCACGATGAGCATCGACATCCACTACCAGACTTTGGGCGACACGTTCCGTGCTCATGTCGGCCGTGCGCTGCGAGCCGGTGCCACGCATGAGGATCTGAGGGCGGTGCTGCGGTTCTCGGCGCAGTTCGGCCTCACGCGGGTGTGGGAGGCGTGGCACGCGCTCAATGCCTTGCTGGCCCGGGTATAGGCCACCCCCGGCCGCGGAGGGGGGAGGACGCGAGCCGGGGGTGGGCTGTGACCGGTGCGGCGGTCGCCTCTCGGCGAGTGGCGCATGAGGGCTCCAGCTTGACCTGGTATTCCCTGATGGCTAGTGGTGAGGCCCGGGGACACGGTCCGCACCGATCATCCTGTTCAACTCCCGGGGCCCGCCCGGTGTTCCGGCGGCGGAGTGTGACCTGCGTTGCACTGGGTACCCGATCTTCATGGCACATCGCAAGCTTGGCTACCTGGTGATCGCGATTGGACTGTGCTACCTGGTGTTCGCGCTGTTCGGGTTCATCCAGATCAGCGACAACAGCACGGTCGGCGGTGACCTGCGCGGCGGGAACCCGCCCGATCTGCTGTGGGGCGTGTTCGGCGTGAGCACCGTGCACAACTTCATCAACGTCCTGCTCGGCGGGATAACCCTGGTGGGCGGCTTCACCTTCCCCAAGTCCAGGCTGATCACGGCGTGCGCCGCCATCGGGTTCGCGTTAGTGACCGTTTACGGTGTGATCGCCATACTGGTGCGGGGGAATGCTATCGATCCGCTGTCGATCACTTGGGGCGACAACATCTTGCACCTCGTCACCGCGGTGGTACTCGGTGTGCTCGCCACCGCCGTCCGGGAGCACAGCCGCACCGAGGTCCACTGAGGACAGACGGTGCGGCCGCGGCGGGTCGCCGCCGCGGGTGGGAAATTCCCCGGATGGGTGACAGCGCGCTGACCAGGTGCGACCATGGGCCGGTCACAGCAGTGGCCGGCGCAAGGGGGTCGTGGTGCTGCGCGTCCATTTCACCCCGGAGGACCTGACCAGGGTCCGGATCCGGCCCGAGCCGCTGCCGCTCTGGGAGGTGCTGCTGAGCCTGCACCTGTTGCAGACGCGGCACGGCGACGTGGTGTTCGGCCAGTGGCGGCGGCGCGCCCGCCCGGCGTTGAGCGACATCCTGACCACGTTGGCGCCGCCGAAGGGCTATTCGCCGGACTTCCTCACCCCGGCGGTGGACAGCGCCGACCTGGAGGTCGGCCTGGAGGCCCTGCTGAGCACCCGTCGCCAGACGCTGCACAGCGAGCTGAGCCGTCTCGCCGAGCAGACACCGTTGCCCGGGTGGGTACGGCCGCTGGCGGCGGGGGAGCCGCGGATGCTGCGCCTGCTCGCGGACACCATTCGCCGGTACCACGCGACGGCGCTGCAGCCGTACACGGAGGTGTTCCGCGCGCACATCCGCGAGGAATGGACCCGGCGCACGGAAGTGGTGATGGCGCACGGCCTGGAACACGCGCTGCGCACGTTGCACCCGTCGGTGCGGTGGCGCGCGCCGGTACTGGAGGTCGGCTATCCGGTCGACCAGGACCTGTACCTGGACGGCCGTGGGCTGGTGCTGGTGCCGTCGTTCTTCTGCTGGCAGACGTCGATGACGTTCGCGAACCCGTCGCTGCGGCCGGTGCTGGTCTACCCGGTGACCCCGGACCTGGGCTGGGTCTCCGCGAGGCCCGGGGCGCCCGACCAGAAGTCGCTCATCGCCCTGCTCGGCCGCACGCGAGCCACCGTACTGCGCACCATCGCGGACAAGCCCGGCCTGAACACGACCGAACTTGCCCGCGAGGCACGGACATCACCGGCGGGGGCCTCTCAGCACGCGACCGTGCTCAGGCAGGCCGGGTTGGTGATCACCAAACACAGCAACGGTTGTGCGGTGCACACACTGTCCACAAAGGGAGCCGCACTGCTCAGGCCGAGTAGCCCTTCGGCGGGATGAGCGTGGCCAGCTGGTTGAAGGTGAGCCAGTAGATCTGGTGGCCGCCGAAGCTGGCCGGGTCGGCGATCTTCACCGTCATGTCCGACGAGTCGTACCCGATCACGGTGAAGTAGTGGTAGATCGTGTAGTTCGGGTAGCCCGGCGGGTGGTTGTTCGGCGGGGCCACGATGTTGGCCACGATCGCCCAGCCGTTGTTGATGTCCAGCACGACGTCGCGCCACAGCAGGTCGCGCTGCGCCTGGGTGGGCGGGTCGTTGGGCATGTTCTTCGTCTCGTACCAGCCGGTGCCGAGGTCGGCGTTGAGCACCCTGGTGACCTGTCCGATGTAGTCGGTGCCGTTCTGGGTGGTGCCCAGCTGCGCGGCGAGGGTCGCCTGGCTAGGGATGTTGCCGGTCCGGGCGGAGATCGCGATGCGGGTGGCGGCCGGCCCGCACCAGTACCCGGTCTGCTGCACCTGGTAGGAGATGTTGAGCACGGCCATCGTGCTGACACCCTCGACTTTCGCCGGTGCGGGCATCGCGCGGACGAAGTCCGGTGGGGTGACGACGAACTTGGTGTCGGCGGCCGCCACGAGCGGCGTGGTGACCAGTCCGGACAGGACAAGGGCGGCGCAAGCCAGGGCTTTCAGGCGCATGGGACGGTTCCTTACTTACACAGGGGAGGAATCCGGCACCGATCGTCCGGCCGCCGATCACTGTGTCGCAACGGGATTCAACGGTGCCGGAAACCGCCAGCTCGCCGACGCCGCTCCGTAGAACCGTAGTCACACAGAGTGACGCAGGCCGGGTCGCGAAAAAAATTCCGGCCAGGACCGATCCGGATCACGCACAGCTCCGTATAAGAGGTGTCCTGGGAGGGACGAGGCGCGTAACCGCCCATGAGGATGGTTATGTCAAAACCGCAGACGGCACGTGTTCCGCGCAGGTCACGTGCGGCCGCCGCAGTGCTCGCGGCGGGAGTGGCGTTGGTGGGCGGGTTGGTCCCCGGTCCGGCCGGCGCTTCCAGCCACCGTGAGGCACCGCTGATCGCGGCGGACCCCACAGTGGACAACACGGACCTGTACGCGTTCGTGAGTCCGGACAAGCACGACACGACCACCATCGTGGCGAACTTCTTCGGCTTCCAGGAGCCGAACGGCGGTCCGAACTTCTACCCGTTCGCGACCGACGCGCACTACGACATCAACATCGACAACGATGGGGATGCCAAGGCGGACCTCGTCTTCCGGTACACCTTCTCCACCGATGACCGGCGCAAGAACAACACGTTCCTGTACAACAACGGCCAGGTCACGTCGATCAACGACGACAACCTGCTGTTCCGGCAGAACTACTCGATCCAGCTGTTCGACGAGCACGGCGGCTCGCGCTACCTGGTGCAGAACGCCCGCGTGGCGCCCTCGAACGTCGGCCCCGCGTCCATGCCGGACTTCCGGCTGCTGCGCGACCAGGCGATCACCAAGATCGGCGGCTACGGCGTGAGCTACGCCGGTCCGTCCGACGACGCCTTCTTCGCCGACCTGCGGGTGTTCGACCTGCTGTACGGCGGGAACCTGTCCGAGGTCGGCCAGGACACCCTGCGCGGCTACAACGTCAACACGATCGCACTGCAGATCCCCTCGCACCTGCTGGCGGTCAAGGGCGACCCGAAGCGCAACCCGGTGATCGGCATCTGGAGCGACACCGAGCGGCAGTCGCTGAAGCTCTCGCCCGGCAAGGCCAGCCCCGAGGGCGACTTCGTCCAGGTCTCCCGGCTGGGCAACCCGCTGGTCAACGAGGTCGTCTCGCCCGCGGGCCTGAAGGACGCGTTCAACGCGCTCAAGCCCGAGCAGGACCGCAACGTCAAGGCGCTGGTGGACCGGGTGGTCAACCCCGAGCTGCCGAAGCTGATCGAGCAGATCTACAAGATCAAGGCGCCGGACACGCCCCGGGACGACCTGAAGGAGATCTTCCTGACGGGTGTCACCACCAAGGCGGGCGGCCCGATCAAGGCGGACCTCAACTCGCAGCTGAACAACGCCGATGTGGACGCCAACCGGTTCGCCGCCTCGGAGATGCTGCGGCTCAACATGGGCGTCATGCCGACCGCCCAGCCCAACCGGCTCGGGGTGCTCGCCGGTGACCTGCAAGGGTTCCCGAACGGCCGCCGGCTCACCGACGACGTGGTCGACATCGCCATCCAGGCCATGGAAGGCGCGGCCCAGTCCGGCAAGCTCGTCGACGCCCTGGCCACCGGCGACAAGGTGGACGCCAACGACGTCGCCTTCGAGCAGCGCTTCCCGTACGTGGCGGTGCCGAACAACCAGGCCGTGAACACCAACGCGGTGCAGCAGGCCCAGGTCGAGAAGAAGTCGTCGATCCTGCCCGACCTGCCGGCCGGTGCGCTGGTCGGTGGCGCGATCGGGGCCCTGGTGCTGCTGGGCGGCGCGGTCTACCTGTGGCGCAAGCGCCCGACCAAGGCCCGCCACCGCAGTAACCGTCCCTGGTGAGTGTCCGAATCGATGCCCGTAGGCGCGGCCGCGTGAGCCGCGCCTACGGCGATCCCCGAGGAGTGGGCTCCGTGCTCGAACCGCCGTTCCTGGAACCCGAGGCCACCGGTCTGCGCCGGTGGTGGCCGGTGGCGGCGCTGCTCCTCGGGATCGCCACGATCCTGTCGGTCACCGTCTACTCAGGACAGCCGTCGCCGGTCGTCGCGGCTCCTTCGGGAGCCAACCCGACCCAGCACGACCGGTTGACGGCGTCGGTGGCCTCCATGCAGAACCGGCTGCGCCGCCTGCCCCAGGACGCGGGTGGGTGGGCGCAGCTCGGTTCTGGCTACGTCGAGCTGGCGCGGATCACCGTCGACCCGACGTACTACCTGAAAGCCCAAGGCGCGCTGGACAAGGCGATGCAGCTGGAGCCGGACAACCCCCAGGGCATGATCGGCATGGGGATGCTGGCCAACGCGCGGCACGACTTCACCACCGCCCGCATGTGGGGAACCCGGGCTGTCACAACGTCCCCGACCGCCGAGGGCTATGGCGTGCTCGCGGATGCGTTGACACAGCTGGGCGACGACGCCGGGTCCAAGGACGCGGTGCAGAAGATGCTGGACCTCAAGCCGAACGTGACCTCGTTCACCCGGGCCTCGTACTACTTCGAGACGCACGGGATGGACATCGAGGCCAAGGCCGCGATGGAGCGGGCGCTGGGCGCCGCCGGGGCGCCCGACGAGATCGCGTTCTGCCGCTACTACCTGGGCGAGCTGGCGTTCAACTCCGGCAACCTCGACGAGGCGGACAAGCAGTACACGCAAGGGCTCGCGCTGGTTCCGTACGACCCCGCGCTGACCGAGGGCGCGGCCAAGATCGCCGCGGCCCGCGGTGACTACGAAAAGGCGGTTGGTGCGTATCGCCTTCTCGTTTCGCGGGCCCCGTTGCCGCAGTACCTCACCGAGTACGCCGAGGTGCTCGAGGCGTCGGGCCGGAAGGACGAGGCGGACAAGCAGTTCATGATCCTGGCCCAGCAACAGAAGCTGATGGAGTCCCAGGGCGCGACCGACGACCTCACCGCCGCTCTCGTTGCCGCGGACCATGGTTCGCCCACCGAGGCGCTGGCCCGCGCGACCGCCGAATGGGGCCGCCGGCAGAGCGTTCTGGTCGCCGACGCCATGGCGTGGGCGTTGCACGTCAACGGCCGGGACGCCGAAGCGTTGCCCTACGCGGAGAAGGCCGCCGCGCTGGGCTGGCACAACGCGACTTTCGCCTACCACCGGGGGATGATCCTGCTGGCGCTGGGCCGGACGGGCGAGGCGGAGCAGTTCCTGGCCCAGGCGGTGGACACCAACCCCCACTTCTCCGTCTCGCAGGCCGGTATCGCGAAGCGGAAGCTGGCCGAACTGCGGAGTGGTCGATGAAGTTCGTTGCCCGGGCCGGGATCGTGGCCGCGCTGCTGGTCCCCGCCTTCCTGTTCCCCGGGAAGGCGCATGCGCACCCGCTGGGGAACTTCAGCGTCAACCACTACAACGGCCTGTCGATCCACACCGACCGGATCGACGTGACCTCGATCGTCGACCTCGCCGAGATCCCGACGCTGCAGGAAGGCCGGCTCGACGCCGGTTCCCAGTGCGGGCAGCTCGCGGGATCCGTCAGGTCCACCGTGGACAACCAGACGGTGCAGTACTCGGTCGTGTCGTCCACTGTGGAGCAGGTCAAGGGTCAGGCGGATCTGCCCACCACCCGGCTGACCTGTCAGCTGTCCGCGCCGGTGACCATCACCAAGCCGGTCACGGTGTCCTTCGCGGACTCGTTCCGCGCGGACCGCGTGGGCTGGCACGAGATCACCGCGGTAGGCACCGGTGTCCGCCTGGACTCCCCGGTTCCGGCGACCTCGGTGTCGAACGAGCTGCGCAAGTACCCAGACGACCTCCTGGCGAGCCCCTTGGACGTCCGGAGCGTCGAGCTGCGAGCCGAACCGGGCGTGAGCACATCCAACAGCGCCATCGCCCCGACCGGCGGCAGCGCGGGCTTGCTGGACAAGGCTTCGCTTGCCCTGGCCGACTTCGTGGGCCGCCGCGAGCTGACACCTTTGATCGGCATGCTCGCGGTGTTGCTGGCCTTGGTGCTCGGCGCTTCGCACGCGGCCCTGCCCGGTCACGGCAAAACCGTGATCGCTGCCTACCTCGTGGGCCGCCGGGGGACAGCCAAGGACGCCGTTGTCGTTGGGGCAACGGTGACTTTGACGCATACCGCCGGGGTTTTGGTCCTGGGGTTGTTGTTGAGTGTGTCCAGCGCGCTGGCCGGGGAAAGTGTGTTGCGCTGGTTGGGGATCGGCAGCGGGCTGCTGATCGCCGGGATCGGTCTGGTGTTGCTGCGGTCCGCCGTGCGCAAGCGTGAACCTGCCCTGGTCGGCGCGGGCCATGGCCACGGTCACGGGCATGGGCATGGGCACGGTCATGGACATGGTCATGGGCACGGACACGGTCAGCGGTTCGGGCGGGGGAGCCTGATCGGCATGGGCGTGGCCGGTGGCCTGGTACCGAGTCCTTCGGCTCTGGTGGTTCTGCTGGGCGCTGTGGCGTTGGGACGGACCTGGTTCGGCATCCTCCTGGTGTTGGCGTACGGCATCGGCATGGCCGGAATGCTCACCGCCGCCGGGTTGCTGCTGGTGAAGTTCCGCGACCGGTTCGACCGGTTCACCGTGTCGAATGGAGTCGTGCAACGAGTGATCGCCGCCGCACCCCTGTTGACCGCAGGCCTCGTGCTGATCGTGGGCGTCGGGCTGACCATCCGGGCGGCACTGGGCTAGCGGGCCCTTTAGGGGCTTCGTGGGTTGGGGTGCGGGCTTGAGGGCCGCGCCCGATCACCTGTTGGCTCAGGCCGCCGCCCACGTAAAACCGAACCGCGCTCTGTGCCTCCTGCGGGCATCCCTCTGACCCAGGGATGGCGGGGTCCCTGGGGTTATGCGGCGGTGGGCAGGGGTGTTGGTGGTTGTGGTGGTCTTCGGGCGGAGTTGGTTCGCGGGCGGCGGTGCGGGTCGATGTAGGCGGGTGGGATGAACTGTGGGGTGCGGTTGAGCATCTGGATGGTCCAGTCGCTGCGGTGCACCAACCGGTGATGGTGGGGGCAGAGCAGGACGAGGTTGTCGATTTTGGTGGGGCCGTGGTTGCGCCAGTGGATGATGTGGTGGGCGTCGCAGGCGCTGGCGGGTGCACCGCAGCTGGGGAAGGCGCAGCCACCATCCCGGAGGATCAAGGCGCGGCGGATGTGGGCGGGGACGGTGTAGGAGCTGACGCCGATGTCGAGCGGTTCGGATTTGCTGCCCAGCACGGCGGGGAACAGGTGGCTGTCGCAGGCGATGCGGCGGGCTTCGCGGGCGGTGAGGTAGGTGTCGGGGCCGACGAGGATGCGGTCGTCGAGGTCCCGCAGCAGGTCCGCATAGGAGATGGTGATGGCGACCGGCGTGCGCAGCCCGTTCCTCTTGGGCTGGGATGGGCACTGGGCTGCCATGCGCAGGGTCTCCACGAACGCATCAGCGGTGCGCTCGGCCTGACTGCGGTCGTCGGCGCGGTCGGTGGGGCGCTGCTCGCCCTTCTTGATCACCGGGTGCAGCAGATGGGCGTCTTCAGCGGGCAGGTGGCCGCGGAAGTCAAGGCCACCATCCCGACGGGCGCGGATGTGCAGCATCCGGTCGGGCTGCTTGGGTTCCGGATCGGGCGGGGGTGGGCCATCGGGATCGACGATGTTGCGCACCCGGGTGCCGAAGCGGGCCAGGGCGTTGGGGTCGTCCTCGGCGGCTTGGGCGACCATGGTGGACTCGGCCAGAGCGAGCTTCTCGGGCTCCAGATCGGGCAAGTCCTTGAGGGTCTTGCGGATGACGTCCACGGCTTCGGAGCCGAGGTCTCCGGCAGCCATGGCATCGGAGGTTGCGGGCAGGGCGGGCTCGATGATGGAGCCAGTGGGGGTGATGCTGGGGAACAGCGCTTCGGCCTGCGCGAGGCGGCGTTTGGCTTCCTTGGGCGAGATCCGCAGCGCGTGCACGAGCAGCGCGGCGGGGTTGGAGTAGCCGAGGTCGTTGGCGAGGCCCTGATTGTTCAGGTAGGCCACCAACTCCAGCCCGGTGTACTCGATCCGCCGACCCTGCGCCTCAACGTCCTGCAGGGCAGCCACGATCTCTTCTTTTGTTTTACCCCAATGGTTTCCACTGCCTTGCATAGCTCCACAATACCGGGCACAACCCGCGATTTCAGTGCTGCGCAAGGCCGTCACCGATGTGGGTGACCCGTCAACGCGAAGCGCAACAGACCTCGCCTTCGTGCCCTGTCCCTCCGGTATGGCCTGGCGCTTGCGCAATCGCATCTGTCAAGTGGGGGCCAAAAACCAAACGTCGGTCCGCCAATCCAAAGCAACCACCCACCCAAGCCATACGGACCGGCACCCCGCCGGAAACCCGGCCCCACTTGACAGATGTGATTCCCTCCGGGCAGGCCATACCGGAGGGACAGGGCACGGCCCTGAACCCCCTCTGGGTGGCGCTGCCGCGCGGCGAGCGCTCTTCCACCCACCCTGAGGTCGGCGCCAACACCAGCCTGAAGCCCACTACCCGAACAAGCGACAGTTCGGAAACTCGTAAGGCTCGTCTTCCGGCACATCAAGCAGCGCGCTGTCATCAACAGGCTCGTAACCCAGTTCGGCGCGCGCATTGCTGATGTCCCAACGCGCCGGAGTGTTCGCGGAAACTCCGAAGTAGACACCAAACCGCACATCAGCGGTCAGCGCCGCCAACACGAGACGCCGAGCGTCCCGATCCGACAACCGCATGTCGGCGAACCGCGGCCCAGCATCCGGATACCCAGTAGACCCCAGCCGAAGGCAGATCACCGAAACGCCATACCGCTCGGCATGCTCCCGGCCAAGCTGCTCGACAGCAACTTTCCCCTCCCCATAGGCACAGCACGGCGCGGGAGTCCACTCCGGACCAATCAACTCCCGGCCAGCCCGGTGGTACAGCCCCATCGCATGCACCGAACTGGCCAGCACAATCCGCGGCACCCGATCTCCACACGCCCGCAACAGGACCTCGGTGACGGCAACAGTGCTCCGGTAAGCCGAATCCCAGTCCTGTCCCGGGCTGGGATTCGCCGCCAGGTGGAGGACCGCGTCGGCGCCGCGCACCGCCTCGGCGGCCTGCCGGGGGTCGGCCAGGTCCAACTGGTTCGCGCCGGGCCGCACGTCCACCAGCCGGGTGTCCACTGGCAGGGCGGGCCGCAGCACGGACGCCACCCGGCCGAGGCCGCCGGTCACGATGAGCATCTGAACCTCTCGCAGGGGATCAAACCCAGGGTATCCGGCGCGAGTACCTTTGGTGGGTATGGACCGTGAGAAAGTCACGTTGACCGGCGCGCCGGAGACAATGCTCGCCACGCTGTACGGTCGCGCGGTCGACAGCCGCCGGCCGCAGTCGGTGCTGCACGACCATGCCGCGGCCGAGGCCGTCTCGCGGATCGACTACGACTTCCGCAAGACCAGGATGAACACCACCAGCTCGGTGGGCGTCGCCATCCGCGCCAAGCTCCTGGACACGTGGACGACTGATTTCCTCAAAACCAACCCGTCGGCGACCGTGCTGCACCTCGCCTGCGGCCTGGACACGCGGGCACAGCGCATCGCCCCCGGCCCGTCGGTGCGGTGGTTCGATGTGGACTATCCCGATGTGGTGTCGTTGCGCTCCAAGCTTTTGACACCGCCCGACGGGGACTACCACCTGATCGGCTCGTCGGTGACCGCCCAGAACCTGCTGTCCGTTGTCCCCGCCGACCGGCCCACGGTCGCCGTGTTCGAGGGCCTGACGATGTACCTGACCCAGGACGAAGGCCAGGATCTGATCCGCCGGATCACCTCACACTTTCCCAGCGGGCAGCTGTTGTTCGACGTATACGGGACCATGGGCATCAAGCTGCAGAAGCTCGTGCCCGCGGTCCGCAACGCCAACGCCACCCTGCACTGGGGAGTGGACTCTCCGGACGAGATCCTGGCCCTGCACCCCGGAATGCGCTGTCTCGACGACCGGCGCAGCACCGACCTGCCCGACCTCGACAAGCTCCCGTTCTTCGGCCGCCTCAACCTCAGGCTGGTCGACCGCATCCCGAAACTGCGTGATGTCGGCCGGATCATGCGGTTGGAGTTCTGAGGCTCACACGAGCGACGCTGTCAGCCCGCCGTCGAGGACGTAATGGCTGCCGGTGATCCACGAAGCCCGGTCGGACGCGAGGAACGCGGTGACCTCGGCGATGTCCTGCGGCGTGCCCAGACGGCCCTGCTTCATGGCCACGAGGTCGCCGAACGGGATCTGGGTGGCCGCCTCGAAGTCGGGGACGAGCCGTTCGACCATGGCCGTGTCGGCGAACCCCGGGCAGACCGCGTTGACCCGCACGCCCGACGCCCGCATCTCCACCGCCGCGACCCGCGTCAGCTGGATGACCGCGGCCTTCGTCGCGCAGTAGGAACCCAGCAGCGGGCTGCCGCCGATGCCGGCGATCGACGCGATGTTCACGATGTTCCCCTTGGCGGCCACCAGATGCGGGATCGCCGCCTTCATCGCCACGAACGTGCCGCGCACGTTCACCGCGAAGATCCTGTCGAAGCTCTCGGTGGACTGCTGCAACAACGGCGACGAGACCTCGATCCCGGCGTTGTTGACCAGCACGTCGAGGCCGCCGAGCAGGTCGACCGCCTGCTGGATGGCGGTCTGCACCTGGCCCTCGTCGGTGACGTCGCAGTTGGCGACACCGGCGGCGCCGACCTCGTCGGCCGACTGCTTGGCCGAGTCGGCGTTGATGTCGCTGACCACGACCTGGGCGCCGCGCTGCGCGAACAGGGCCGCGATGGCCTTGCCGATCCCCGCGCCGGAGCCGGTGACGAAGACCCGCTTACCCTGCAGTTCCGACATTTCGCTTCCTTTCAGTTGGCGTTGACCTTGGGCAGGATCTCTTCGGTGAGGCGCTTCATGTCGTCGAGCGTCTTGGCCACCGGCACGTCCTGGAACGGCGGCCACAGCAACGGCATCGTCAGACCGGCCTCTTTGTAGCGCTTGAGCATGTCGGTGATCTGCGCGGCCGTGCCGGCGAGCAGGTTGGTGCCCTTGCCCATCGGCGACTGGTCCATCTCCTGGTCGGTGATGACGAACCAGATCATGCTGCAGATCTCCAGGTCGTCCACGGAACGCGGAGTGTCCAGTGCCTCGAGCTCGCGCCGGATCTCGGTGCGCCAGCGCTGGATGTCCTCGGGCGAGTCCTGGATCCCGATCCAGCCGGACAGGTTGTACTTGGCGATCCGGCTCGCGGAGCGTTTCGGGTCCTTGAGGCCGCTGAAGAAGATCGGCGGGTGCGGTTTCTGCACCGGCTTGGCGCCGAACCCGCTGCGCTGGAAGTCGGCGAACTCGCCATGGTACTCGAACACCTCATTGGTCCAGATGCCCTGCATGATCTCGAGCGTCTCGCGCACGTGCTTGTGCCGCTTGGGAAAGATGTGCGACGCGCTCGCGGCGGCGAACTCCTCGGGCATCCAGCCGGAGCCGACGGCCACGTTGAGCCTGCCGTTCGACAGGTGGTCGATGGTGGCCAGCTCCGCGGCCAGCACGCCGGGTGCGCGGTAGGGCGTGTCGATGATGCTCATGCCGATCCGCACCTTCGACGTCTTCGCCGCCAGCCACGGAATCAGCGGCATGCCCTGCAGGAACTCACCGCGTGAGCTGACCGGGAGCCCCTTGGGGAACCCCTCGATCATGCCGAAGGCGTACTGCATCTCAACGGTGTCCGAGGTTTCCGGGACGATGACCCGGTCGAGGGTCCAGACCGAGTCGAAGTCGAGGTCCTCGGCCAGGCTGGTGAGGTCCTCGAGTTCCCGCACGGTGACCTTGTCGCGGAAGTTCGGGAGGTAGAGCGCGAGCTTCATGGTGGCCTCCTCGCTGCGTGGGTGGCTCAGCCACCGGTGAGTACGGAACGGATCTCGGTCTTGAGGACTTTGCCGACGGTGGAACGGGGCAGCTCCGGCCAGATCTCGATCTGCTTGGGCGCCTTGACACCGCCGATGCGCTGCTTGACGAACGTGATCAGGTCGTCGACGTCCAGCTCGGTGCCGGGCTGGAGCTGGACGACGGCGGTCACGCGTTCACCCCATTTGTCGTCCGGCAGGCCGATCACGGCGCAGTCGCGGATGGCGTCGTGGGCCATCACCGCCTGTTCGACCTCGGCGGAGTAGACGTTGAACCCGCCGGTGATGACCATGTCCTTGGCGCGGTCGACGATGTGCAGGTAGCCCTCGTCGTCGAGGAACCCGATGTCACCGGTGTGGTGCCAGCCGTGCGCGGATGCCTCCGCCGTGGCCTCCGGGTTGCGGTAGTACCCGGCCATCACCAGCGAGCCGCGCACGCAGATCTCGCCGCGTTCGCCTTGCGGCACAGGCTTTCCTGTCTCATCGAGGATCGTCACCGTGACCAATGGCGACGGGCGGCCCGCGGACGACAACCGTCCAGTATGGACAGTTCCGTCCGGACGGCGGTGCTCCGCGGGCGACATCGTCGAGATCATCATCGGCGCCTCGGACTGGCCGAACAGCTGCGCCATCGGCCCGATCCGGTCGAGCGCCTCGGTCAGCCGGGCCGTCGACATCGGGGCCGCGCCGTACCAGAAGCACTGCAGGGACGACAGGTCCGTGCGATCGAGGGCCTCGTGGCCGAGGACCATGTAGATCAGCGTCGGCGGCAGGAACGTGTGCGTGACCCGGTGGCGCTCGATGAGTTCCAGGAACCGGCCGACGTCCGGTTTGGCCATGATCACGACCTCGCCGCCGCGGGCCAGGACCGGGAAGCACAGGACGCCGGCCGCATGGGTCAGCGGCGCCAGGGCCAGGTACACCGGCCGCCCCTCGAAGGGGTAGCTCATCAGCGTGATCGCCGACATCACTTCGAGGTTGCGGTCGGTGAGCATGACCCCTTTCGGGCGTCCCGTGGTGCCGCCGGTGCCGACCAGGGCGACCACGTCCCCGGGCGGCGCGGCCTCGGCGTCCGGATCGTCTTCGGCCGCCGCCAGCCAGTCGTGGAAACCCGGTGCGCGCTCGTCGCCGTCACCCAGCCGGACCAGCGTGGTCAGCTTCGGCAGTCTCGGGACGATCTGGCCGACCAGCTCGTCGAACGCGGGCTGGTAGATCAGGGTGGCGCAGTCGAACAGGTCGAGCAGTTCGGCGTTCTCACCGGCCGCGTTGCGCGGGTTGATCGGGCACCACACGGCACCCGCCCGGGCGATGCCGAACACGCAGGCGAACGCGGTCGGGTCGTTGGCCGAGAGGATGCCGACCTTGTCCCCGGGGGCGACGCCGGAACGCCGCAGCGCTCGGGCGACGGCATTGGCGAGCTCGACCACCTCGCCGTAGGACAGCGAGACCCCGTCGAGGGTCAGGCAGGGCGCACCGGTGTCCAGCGAAGCGCCTTTTTCCAGATAGAAGTACAGCGACATCATTGTCTCCGTCTGAGTCCTGCTGACCTTGGCCGACGCCGTCGAGGACGTGGCACAACCCTCGCTTTCGTTTGGACGAATGTCAAGATTTTCTTGGACGATCGGTCAAAGAATCACCCCGGGTGGTACCTTGATCCCATGACCAGCGCAGCAGCCGCGAAGCGCCGGCCTCGGGTGGACAAGTTCGAGGACCGCCGCCGTGAACTCGCCGATGCGGCGCTGGTTGCCATGGCCGACCTCGGCTACGCCCGCACCAGCCTGCGCACGATCGCCGAGCACACCAAGTTCTCCCACGGCCTGCTGCACTACTACTTCGCCGACAAGGTCGAGCTGATCACCTACTGCGTGCAGCGGTACAAGGCCGCGTGCGTGAAGCGGTACGAGAGCGGCGTCAGCGAGGCGTCCACTCCGGCCGAACTGGCGACCGCCTGCGGCGATGGGCTGGCCGCCGCGCTCGAAGAAGCGCCGTTGATGCACCGGCTCTGGTACGACCTGCGGGCGCAGTCGATGTTCGAGGAGGCGTTCCGCGGCGATGTCGCCGAGATCGACGACAGCCTGCAGGAGATGATCTGGCGCAACGTTTGCGCGTACGCCGAGCTCGCCGGGGCCGGGCCGACCTGTTCCCCGTCGGACGCCTACGCCATGTTCGACGGCCTGTTCCAGCAGGCGCTGCTGCGCCACCTCGCCGGCGCGCAAGGGGCTCTGGACGATCTCCGGTGCGGCGCTCGTGACCTGTTCCCTCGTCTCGTCAGCTGAAGTTGTTGTCGAGCAGGGAAGTTCGCAAGGTCAGGGCCACTGCTTCGAGGCGGGAGTGCACGCCCAGTTTGGTCAGCAGGGACTGGATGTGGGTTCTCGCGGTGGTGGGCGAGATGCCCAGGGTCGTGCTCATGGCTGTGGTGTTCAGGCCCTGGACGAGCAGGCCGAGGCATTCCCATTCGCGGTCGGTGAGGTGGGCCGCGAGGTGGCGGGCGTCGGCGATCTCGTTGGCGTCGGGGCGGGGCATTGTGGCGTGACGCGCGAGATCAGCCAAACGGGTGACTTCACGGTCGAGCATCTCCAGGCGTTCGGCCACTTCGGGACTCAGCGTGAGGTCGGTCCGGGTGGCACCGACGAGGTTCGCCATTGTGCCCAGATCCTGTTCCAGGGTACGGAGAATCGCCGCGGTACGGCGGTCGTCCCGGCGGCGGCCGGGGCCGTATCTGCGGTCCTGAAACGGTTCCATGGCACCCCCAGGGTGGACTACCACTGGGTATCGACCCTCGGTCGCCGCGCGTTTCAGGTTGCCTCGACGATGATGTTGTCGCGGTAACTGCGCACCGAATGGTCGAACGAACCGCCACAGGTCACCAACCGCAACGTCGGCACCGGCACGGGTGAATACACGTCCGCGGTGGGAAAAGCGGTCTTCGCGACCCGGATCACCGACACGACGGTAAAGGACACACTGGACCCATCCACCCGGTCGACAACAACCTGGTCGCCGATACGGACATCCCGCAACCGGAAGAACACCGCGGGCCCGCTCCGCGAATCCACGTGCCCCGCCAGCACCGCCGGCCCCACCTCCCCGGGCCGCACCCCGAACCACCCGACATCCCCGAAATTCGCGGGCGGCACCAACACCCCCTTGGCATCCACCCCCATCCCCACCACCGGCCCATCAACCCCCACCGCGGGAACCCGCACCCTCACCGGCCCCGCAACCGCGGTCACCACCCCGGAACCAACAACCCATCGCGGCGAAACAGCCAAGGGCGCAACGGTTTTCGGAGCAGCGGGCATTGCCGACGCGCCGGTCGCCAGCACCGCGGCCAAAACGAGCAGGAGCCTCATTCGGTTGGCCACTGCCCGGTGGTGACCCAGGTCTTGATGGAGCTGAGCACCGAACGGGTGCGCTGGACTTCGCGGCCTTCCCGGTGGAGGAGGTCGTCGCAGGGCAGGTGCTCTGGGCTGTTGCGGTGTCGGCCGGTGTCGGCGCCGGGCAGCTGGCGGTGGCGGCCGGGAACGCGGGCTTCGCGCAGGCGCAGCGCCAGGGCCGCGAGGTCGGCCGCGGTCTGCCGGTGGTGGGCGGTTGTTTCCTGGTGGGAAATGGGGGCTGGGCGGGGATGGAGGGGTTGGGGCGGTTCCGTGGGGGAGGGGTGCGTGGGGGTGTGGGGGTGGGTCATGGTGTGGTCCGGTATGGGGTTTTCCGGCGGAGGGTGAGGGCTGCTGCGGCGGTGAGAGTGGTGAGGAGGATCAGGGTCCAGGGTGTTGTGTTTTGTGGGGCGGTTCCGCCGTAGCCTGCCTCGATGGGGCCTGAGGGCACTACTTCGGCTCCTTTGGCGTCCTGGCGGGCGACGGCCGTGAGGGTTCCGTTGCGTTCGAGCACCAGCACTGTGTAGACGGCTCCGGCGTCGAGGTTCACCGGGAGCTCTGTGGGGGCGGCTTGTTTGGGGGTGAGTTTGAGGGTTGTGGTGCCCGCGGCGAGGGTTTGGTACGGGCTGGGGTCGGCGAAGGCGGCGTTGGTGATGACGGGGCTGCCGTCGCGGGTGATGTCCATGGCGCCGGTGGTGGGGGCCGCGTTGATGGCGCGCATCCGGGCCTGGCCGGTGGGCGGCAGGCTGATGTCGTCGTTGAGGACCTTCAGCGACAGCGCGGCGAACTTGCCGAGCCCCGCGACGGTGTACGCCTGGCCGTCGGCGCCCTCGAGGGATGCGGAGATCACGGGTTTGCTGGCCGGGTCGGCGCCCGCGGGGCGCATGGAGATCGTGTACGTGCCCGCTTCGATTCGCTGGTAGCCCGACATGTCGCCGTAGGCCACGCCGTTCAGCTTGATCGACCAGTCCGGGCGCCCGAAGGTCGTCACGGTGACGTCGACCGCTGGGGTGTCGGGGGAGAGATGGGCCAAGCGCAGGTAGCACCCTCCCGCGGTGGCATGTGCGGGCAACGGCGCCGCCAGCAGCACGAGCGCGGCGCAGAGCACGGTCCGGATCATGGTCGACCCTCCTAGTTCGCGGCCTGAGCGGGCAGCAACGGGATGCGCCAGCTGAGAACGGCGCCATCGGAATCGAGCCGCACGGCCGAAGGCGCGTACGGCGGGAGCTGGGCCCGAAGCCAGTCAACGAGATCGTCACCGGCCGGGCGGCCATCCACAGCGGACACAACGACAACGCGGTCGGGCAGGGCGGATCCCGCCTCGGGCGCGGGCTTCCCGGTCCACGACACCGAAACGTCATGGTCCCGGCACAGCTGGGCCAGCACGGTCATCGCGACCAGATCGACGCGCCCCTCCTCCAACGCCGACCGGACCTCCGCTGGGGTATGCAACCGGACGTTGTTCGCGAGCTGACGTCCGGCGCTGGCCCGGGACGCCGACGACAAGTACTCGACGGGAACCGGCAGAACCACCGGAAATCCGAACCGCGCCACCTCGACCCCGGACCCGGCGCCCACAGCGGGAGCGGGGAAACCCGGCCGGTCCCGCACCACATCGGACCACACCCCCGGAGGAACAGCGACTCGCACATCCCGGTCCAACGCGGCCGTCATCCACGAGGAAAGTCCACTGTGGTCGGAAGGAACGGCGGCAGGCATCCACAACACGGTGGCCATCGAACCCGCCACAGCCGTCCCTGGAACCAGCCACAACACCGGGCGCGACACGGCCTCATCCACCGCGGCGGCAACAAGAACAGCAGCCCCAGCCACCAGCGCGGGCACCAGAACCGAAGCATCCAGCAGCCCCGCAAGCAACGCCCCAGCCAGCACGCCAGCAGCCACCGGACGAGCCCACCCGACAATCAGCCCGCCGACAACCGCCCCAGCGACAACCCCCAGAAGCGCATACCGCTGACCAGGAGAAAGAACCCCACCAGAAACAAAACCGCTGCGCCACAAGAAATAGCCGAGCCCCGCAGTCACCACCACAGCGGCGCCGACCAGACGCCATCGGTGAGAAATGGCGAACCACACAGCGAACCCGGCTCCGACAGGCACAAGCAGCAAAGGCGCGGTGGCCAAAGCCAGCAACGCCAGACCCGCCGCCAGGAACACCAAGAACGCTCGCGGCCGCGGCAAAGCGGCCAAACCGGCAGCGGCGGCCAGTGAAGCCCAAGCCGCGCCCAGCAATCCGGGACTCATGCCGGTCAAAGCGGTCACGGCAACCCCGCTGACGGCGAGCATCCCCAACGCGATGGCCACGACCCACACCCGGATCCGCACCAACCGCATGACCCAAACGAGGCCGAGCAGCATCATCACCACGGCAACCACGGAAAGCTCACGTGCGCCCGTCAAAGTGCTGGCATACCGACGAAAAGCCCCAGTCACCCCGGCGTACCCGGAAAGCTGCCACGACGTGAAAGCCAACGGTGTGCCGGCAGAAGGCCCATCGATCCCCGACGAAGTCGCATACGCGGCATCCACAATCGACGGCTCAACCCCGGCGGCCGGAACCCGGACAAGCGAAAGAACCACCCGGCCCGCAACAAGCCCAGCGGCGGCAACAACCAGAACCCACTGAACCAAAGGAACCCGCGGCCGAGCCGCCCGGAACTGAACCCACTCGGCCTGAGGCGAGTGCCGCAAGACGGACAGCGCAACCCAGGCATCAACAACACGCAGAAACGGAAAGACGAGACCAGGTACGAAATACCGAGGCTCCCGTTGACGCAGAGCCACCGCGATGGTGACGCCATAGTCAACGGCCATCACGCACAAGGAGACCAGCAGCAGCCAAGGCGAGATCAAAGCCGGCAACAGCAAAGCCGGAGACAAAGCCACCGGCAAGACACGGCGAACCACCAGGAAAGAGGTAGCCCACGCACGGATCTGCGCCCAGTGCTCGCCGAAACGCCCGGCTTGAGGTGGAAACACCCGAGCGGTGGGGCAGAAGACCACCCGCCCCAAGCCCTTCGAGAAAATCTCGTGCACCGCGCCGAAGTCGTCGGGGGTGACCTCCCGCAGAACACTGCTCCGGTAGATCCGCGCCACCCCGGGAACCGACCGCGACCGCGAAGGCCCCCATTCGGCCAAAGCGTACATCCGGGAACGATACGCCGCCAGAACTCCCTTGCACGGCAACGAAGTGCGCCCGTCCACGGCCGCGACCGACGGATCGGCGAACAATGCCATTGCCTGTTCGAGGTAGTGCAGGTCCAGCGATGTGTCCGCGTCGATCAGCACCACGAACTCGAACCGGTCCAGCAGCCGGAAGGCATCGAGCCCGGCGGCGAAGGAACCGGTCCGCCCCAACGGCCGCATGGTCTCCGCGAGCTGAACCCCGCACTGCTCGGCCAGATCCACCGTCCGGTCCGAGGAAGCGTCCGACACAAGGAAAACGCAGTCGAGCGGGACCATGTGGGCGGCGGTCTCGACAGCCGCCTTGATCCGGTCCTCGCCGTTGTGCGCGACGATGAGAACCGCCACGTCCCAGGCGGCCGGCCACACCGCCATCGCCCGGTCCACGCACCCACTGTGCAGGACGGTCACGCATCTGTGCTCATACAGATGCAGTAGGCCGTCCGGTGAGGTACATGGGCAGCCGCACCGGGCCGCGGGTGTTCGCGGGCCGCCACACCAGCTCCGTCTCGGGCACCGCGAGGGCGAGAGAAGTGAAGCGCCGCAACAAAGTCCCGATCGCGACCTCGGCCTCCATCCGTGCCAGCGGGGCGCCGACGCAGAAGTGCACGCCGCGGCCGAACGCCAGATGAGAGTTACCCGTGCGGGTGATGTCGAACCGGTACGGCTGGGGGAAATGCGTGGGATCGTGGTCCGCTGTCCACAGTCCCAACGCGACCACCGAACCCGCCGGGATGGTCATGTCCGGCAAGGGGATGTCGGTGGTGGCGAACCGCATGGAGCTGAACGCCACCGGCCCGGCCAGCCGCAGGCACTCGTCGACCGCGGCGGGCACCAGGCTCGGGTTCGCGCGCAGCAGCGCGAGCTGATAAGGGTTGCGCAGCAAGGTCAAAACGCTGTTGCCGATCAGGTTCACCGTCGTTTCGTGCCCGGCGACCAGCAGCAGCGACAACATCATCCGGAGCTCGTCCGGTTCGAGCTGGTCCTCCGCGACCAACGCGCTGGTCAGATCGTCGCCCGGGTCCGAGCGTTTCTTCTCGACGAGCACCCCGAAGTACGAGTCCAGGCTCGCGACCGCGGTCCGGTAGGCGTCCATCGAGGCCTTGTCGCCCTGGTCGAACACGATCGCGTTGGTCCACGTCCGGAACTGTTCGCGGTCGTCGGCGGGCACCCCGAGCAGCTCGCAGATCATCAGCACCGGCAACGGGAACGCGTACGCGCCGACCAGGTCCACCGGCTGTCCCGAGGAAGCGGCCATCGCGTCGGCCAGCTCGGCGCAGACCTTCTCGGCCCGCGGCCGCAGGTCCTCTACCCGGCGCGCGGTGAAGCTGCGGGCCACCAGCTTGCGCAGCCGGGTGTGGTCCGGCGGGTCGGTGCTGAGCAGGCTCTTGGTGCGGCGCTGGAACATCGAGCCGAACCGTTGCGGCAGCTCGCCGCGCGCCACCAGCTCGGCCTCGATCGCCGGCGCGGACATGACCAGCCGCGCGTCGCCGAGACCGGCCGCGACCTCGTCGTAGCGGGTGACGAGCCAGGCGTCGATGCCGGTGGTCAGCCGGCCGCGGCGGGCCGGGCCGGGCTCGAACGCCGGCGGCCGCGCCGGATCGCCGCCGCGCACTTGATCGACACTGTACTGATCGACACTGTGCTGATCGACCACGTCCCACCCCTCATGGTTTGCGGGCGACTGCTGCGAGAACCGAGTCGTGCCAAGGGGCCTGGTTGAGCACCCGGAGCCCCTCCGGCCGCCAGTACGAGGTGTAGACCAGGCCGGGATCGAGCATCTCCAAGCCGGTGAACAGCGCGGCGATCCAGGCCGGGGTGCGGGCGGTGGCCGCCGAGGTCAGCGACTTGGTCATCTCCAGGACGTTCGCCAGCTCCAGCGCGTCCCGCTGGCTCTTGCCGAGCGTGGTGTGCGACAGCACGAGGTAGCTGCCGGAGGGGACGGCGTCGACGTACCGGGCGACGGTCCGGCGCACGAGGTCGTGGTCGGGGATGTAGTACAGCGACGCGGTCATCAGCAGCGCGACCGGCCGGCTGAAGTCCAGCAGCGACCGGGTCAGCGGGTGGCGCAGCACGAAGTCGGTGTCGGTCAGGTCCGCCTCGATGATGCCCGCGCCGCTGACCGCGTCCAGGGTCAGCTGGCTGTGCGCGACCGCGACGGCCTCGTTGTCCACGTAGACCACGTTGCTGGCCGGTTCGATCTTGCGGGCCATCTCGTGCACGCTCTGCCCGGACGGGATGCCCGAGCCCAGGTCGAGGAACTGGGTCACACCGTGGCTCGCGCACAACCGCACCGCGCGGCGCAGGAAGGCCCGGTTCGAGCGGGCGGCGGCCCGGATCCACGGCATCCGCTTGATCGCCTCGTTCGCCCATTCGCGGTCCACGGCGAAGTTGCAGGCGCCGCCGATCAGGTAGTCGTACACGCGGGACGGGCTGGCCTGTTTGAGGTCGATCTGCCGGGCTGTCAGTTCTGCGGGGTCGCCGACCACGGATCTTGCTCCATCCGGTGTGTCAGGGAAAACGCACAGCCTACCCGCATTCACGCAATTGATCCCACGATTGCTCCATCAGTGGTACGGCATTGTGCGAAAAAGCGAAGTCACCGGCCGGGTGAACGATATAACCGATCAGGTGACTGTGTGGATCACCGGCCCGGCAGTACGGTGCGCTCTTCGTTGTCCGAGCCGACCTCGAGAAGGTCATCACGAATGCGACAGATCCGGCGACTCGTCCTGTCTCTGCTGGTCATGGCGGGTGTGATCGTTGTTCCGCCGGGCGCTTCGGCGGCGCCCGCCCAATGTTCCTCCGTCACGGTTCCGGTGACGGTGATCCTTTTACTGCCAATGAATGTCCGCGGTCAGTTGTGCGCGCCGGCCGGCGCCACAACTGTGCAGGTCCTGCTGCATGGTGCGACATATAACCGCATGTATTGGGATCTGCCGTACGGTGATTACTCGTATCAACGTCAAGAGGCCGCGCGGGGACTCGCGACCTTCGCGATCGACGAATTGGGTGTCGGTCAGAGCACGCGGCCATTGAGCACGCTGCTCACCGGCGTCACGCAGGCCTCCGCCGTCCATCAGGTGGTCGACTATCTTCGGCGCGGCTACGGCAAGGTCGTTCTGCACGGTCATTCCGCGGGTTCGGCCATCGCCGTTGTGGAAGCGGCGACGTACCACGACGTCGACGGCGTGATCCTCACCGGCGTCACGCACCTGCCGAACGTCCCGGTCGTCGGCCAGGATGTCCTTTTCGGACTGTACCCGGTCACCCTCGACCCCCAGCTGGGCCCGCGCGGCGACGACCCC
This sequence comes from Actinocrispum sp. NPDC049592, assembly GCF_040675465.1. Classification (NCBI taxonomy): domain Bacteria; kingdom Bacillati; phylum Actinomycetota; class Actinomycetes; order Pseudonocardiales; family Pseudonocardiaceae; genus Actinocrispum; species Actinocrispum sp. NPDC049592. Next base: position 616,582 of record NZ_JBFAPA010000002.1, read on the forward strand.
GGCTACCTCACCACCAGACCCGGCACCCGCGGCACCATGTACCACTCCGCGGGCGACCTCGACCCGCTCGCCGTCCAGGCCGACGAGACCTACGCGAAGGACACCGTCTCGGCCACCAGCCTCGTCGACATCATCTCGCTGGGCCTGGTCAGCCCGATGTCCGCGGGCATCAACGCGCCCGTGCTGCTGGTGGACGGCACCAACGACACCGGGTTCTGCGGCCTGATCCGCGACTGCTCGACCGCCCAGGCCCTCCTGGCCCAGGAGGCACCGTACTTCGGCGCCGGGCGGCTGTCGGTCTACGTCCTGCCGGGGTCGGGGCACTCGGTCGCCTTGGCCGCCAACGCATCCCTCTACCGCGACACGGTTCGCACCTGGCTGGCCCGCAACGTCGGCTAGCCGGTGTCCCGGGCGCAGGGGCCGCCGCGGCGGCCCCTGCCTGAACCGTCTGGGTCACCAATCCCGGTCGTCGGCCGGTCCCGCTGCTACGAATCCACTCGCACCGAACAAGAAGTACTCCAAGTCTGTAGGACGGGCAGGACTCAGCTGGCGTGGCTGAGGGTGGGCGGGGTGATCCGGCGGTCGGTGGTGATCTTCTCGCCGAGCCGGAGGTCGGCGACGCGGTCGAGCAGGAAGCCGCGCGGGGCCTCGCGCAGGCGGCACCAGGCGAGCAGGTACCAGCCGCGCGGGCCGTGCAGCAGCCCCATCGGCTCCACGCCCCGGCTTGTGATGTGCTCGTTCTTGTCGCGATAACGCAGGTACAGCACGCGGTTCTGGTCGAACGCGCGCTGCACGACGCGCGGCACCGCCGAACGCTCCGCCGGTGACATCACCGGGCGGACCCGGTCGACCATCCGGCGCACCATCGCGGTGTCGCGCTCCGGCAGCACCGCGTCGATCTTGGCCTGCGCGGTGTTCGCCGCGTGCTCCAGCGGGAACCCGCGCAGCTCCCGCAACGCCACCGCGACAGCGACCGCCTCGTCCGGCGTCAGGTTCACCATGGGCAGCAGGCGCTCCTCGTCGAACACGTAGCCGCCGCGCCTGCCCCGGTCGCCGTAGACCGGGACGTCCGAGCGCTGTAACTCGGCCAGGTCGCGCTCGATCGTCCGGACCGACACGTCCAGCCGTTCGGCCAGCCAGCGGGCGGTGCGCGTCTCCGGAGCGGCGGCGCGCAGCTCGTCCACCAGGGTGGTCTGTCGAGTGGTTCGGTTCATGTCGTCATCATACCGTGTTTTGCCGGAGTTTAGAACGCGTGTTCGAACGATTCGGGACGACGTGACGACAGCCGGACGTCTCAGAGGTCAGCACTCATCGCTGCCCCAAAGGGCGGGGCTGATCTATGCGGTGCGCGAGAACCTGTAGGCCGAACCAAGCCGAGGTAGAAGGAGCATTTCATGGCGGCGACTTACGGCGCCCCAGGCGTCTACATCGAGGAGCGTCCCAGCGGGTCGATGCCGCTGCAGGGTGTGGGCACCGCGGTCGCTGCGTTCGTGGGGTTCACGGCGACGTACAACGCCGACGCCGGTGACCCGACGGACCCCGATGGTGTGAAGCCCCAGCTGGTCACCAGCTGGCCGCAGTACGAGCGCGTCTACGGCGGGTTCGCACCGGGCATCCTGCTCCCGCACTCGGTGAAGGGCTTCTTCGAGAACGGCGGCGGCATCGCCTACATCGTCCGCATCCCCAGCGGCAAGGGCCAGGCCAAGGCCCAGCGCGGGCTGCCCGCGTCCGGCAAGAACGAGATCGAGACGCTGAACGTCGAGGCGCTCGACCCGGCCGCCAGCTACGAGGTCGTCGTCGAGCCGGCCCCGGCCGAGGGCGAGACGCCGAGCCAGGAGTTCACCCTCAAGATCGTCGACAACGGCCAGGTTCGCGAGGAGTTCCCGAACGTCCACCTCGGCCGCGGCCCCAAGAGCGTGGAGAAGCTCGTCAACGAGCGCTCCAAGCTGGTCCGCGTCGAGGTCCGCAACGCGCAGGGCCTGTCGGTCGCCGAGCGCGCGCCCGCACCGGGCAAGTACGCCATCCAGGCCACCGCGCCGGTCACCAACTCGGTGTCGCCCACCGAGTTCGAGGGCTCCGAGGTCAACCGGACCGGCTACGAGGGCCTGGCCATCGCCGAGGACGTCACCATGGTGGCCATCCCCGACCTGATCACCGTGGCCACCGGCGAGGACGGCTCCTTCGACCACGAGGGATACCTTGCCGCGCAGGCGAAGCTGGTCGACTGGTGCGAGCGCAGCCACACCAAGATGGCCATCCTCGACTCCCCGCCCGGCCTCAACGCCCAGCAGGCGCTCGAGTGGCGTGCGGCCCTGGGCAAGGACAGCGCCTTCGGTGCCGCGTACTACCCGCACCTGGTCGTGCAGAACCCGCTCGCCCGGCCCGGCGCCACCAACGGTGAGAAGTTCCTGACCGTGCCGCCGTCCGGCCACATCGCCGGCGTGTGGGCGCGCACCGACGCCACCCGCGGCGTGTGGAAGGCCCCGGCCAACGAGGTCGTGCGCGGCATCGCCCGGCTCGAGCTCGACGTGACCACCGGCGAGCAGGACCTGCTCAACCCGCAGCAGGTCAACTGCATCCGTTCCTTCGGTGCCAACGGCATCCGGGTCTGGGGCGCGCGCACGCTGGCCGCCTCCGACCAGAGCTGGCGCTACATCAACGTGCGGCGGCTGTTCAACTTCGTCGAGGAGACCATCCGGCAGGGCACCCAGTGGGTGGTGTTCGAGCCCAACGACAGCGACCTGTGGGCGCGGGTCAAGCGCACGATCAACGCGTTCCTGCGCAACCTGTGGATGCAGGGGGCGCTCGTCGGCGGCACGCCGGAGCAGGCCTTCTACGTCCTGTGCGACGAGTCGAACAACCCGGCGTCCTCTGTGGACGAGGGCAAGCTCGTCGTGGACATCGGGATCGCGCCGGTCAAGCCGGCCGAGTTCGTGGTGTTCCGCCTGAGCCAGTGGCAGGGCGGCGCGGAGACAACCGACTGACGCGGGAACCTTGGCGAGCGAGAGGGAATAGGGAGCAGCAATGTCAGACGTGACGGCTACGAACATCTTCGTGATCGAGGCCGACGGCATCGAGCTGGGCACGTTCATGAAGTGCAGCGGCGTGGTGAACGAGTCCGAGGTCATCGAGCACAAGGAGCTCAACAAGGACGGCCGCATGATGATCATCAAGACCATCGGCGCGCTGAAGTGGTCGGACATCAGCCTGGAGCGGCGGGTGGACAACGACAAGGGCCTGTGGGAGTGGCGCAAGGAGATCATCGACGGCGACATCACCAAGGCCCGCCGCAACGGTTCCATCGTGGCCAAGAACTCCAAGATGGAGGAGGTCGCGCGGTGGAACTTCACCAACGCGTGGATCTCCAAGTGGGAGGGCTCGGAGCTGTCGGCCGACTCCAACACCGTGTCCACCGAGAAGGTCACCATCACTCACGAGGGTCTTGAGCGGGTATGAGCCTGAACACCGAGTACCCCTTCACGCTGCCCAAGGGCTACGTCGACGACGAGGGTGTGATCCACCGCGAGGGCGTGATGCGCCTGGCGACCGCCCGCGACGAGATCGAGCCCCTGCGCGACCCCCGCGTGAAGGACAACGAGGCGTACGCCACGATCATCGTGCTGGCCAGGGTGGTGACCGAGCTGGGCACCTCCGGCCGGGTCACCACCCGCACGGTGGAGCGCCTGTTCGCCAGCGACTACCGCTACCTGCAGGACTTCTACCGGGTGATCAACTTCGGTGACCCGTCCATCCTGGAGGGCATGGAGCCGGGTAGCCCTTTCCCCCAGGAGGCCGCGGCGGTGGGCTGACGAGGTACTCGGTCAAGGCGTTGTGGAAAGAGATCACGTATCTGGCCTATCACCTGCACTGGGGGTTGGACCAGCTGCTGGATCTGGAGCACAACGACCGGATCACGTTGCTTGAGGAAGTCAGCGGGTTGAACGAGCGTTTCTGGCAGGGGATCGGCGGCGATGGCGACTAATCAGACGCGGAAGATGGACCCGCCGTACGCAGGCCGGTTCGTGTTCACTGTGGACGGTCTCACGATCGGCTCGTTCATCGAGGTGTCCGGGCTGTCGGTGCAGATCGAGACCGAGGAGGTCGTCGAGGGCGGCAACAACGGGTTCACCCACAAGCTGCCCAAGGCGATGAAGTGGCCCAACCTGGTGCTCAAGCGCGGGATCACCGACTCCGACGCGCTGTTCGAGTGGTTCGCCAAGTGCTCCGGCGAGGGACTGGACTCGGCCGGTTCCAAGCTGGAGCGCAGGCACGGCTCGGTGCAGCTGCTCGACAGCCAGGGCAAGACCATCCGGCGGTGGAACTTCACCGACGCCTTCCCGGTCAAGTGGTCCGGCCCGAAGCTGGCGGCGACCGGCCGCGACCTGGCCACCGAGGAGCTGGAGGTGTGCCACTGTGGCTTCAAACCAGCCTCCTGAGCCGCGCCGCCGCGGCCTGATCCCGTTCTTCCGCCGCCGGACCGAGCCCACCGGTCCGGCCCCGGCGGCACCCTCTTTGGCACCCTCTTTGGCGCCGTCTTCGGGACTCGCCGTGCGGCCTCCGTGGTGGCGGATGGCCGTACGGCGTATGGTCGGTGGCCTCTGGCCGGGGTTCCGTGCCGGCCAGAGTGAGCACACCCCCGTCGCCGAGCCGACCTACACGCCTGTCCGTCAGCCGTTGTTGGCTCGGCGACGGCCGCTCACCAGCAAGGACGCGCTGACCAAGAACGCGCTGACCACCAAAGACCCAGTACTGCCAACGAAAAAGGCCGCGGATCAGCCGGGCGCTCGTCCGCTCGCCATCACCACTCAGGTACCGCTGACGGCGCCGCCAACGGCGGCCTCGGTCGCGCACATCGCCACCGGCAGCCTCCCGGTCGGCGGCGGTCACGCGGCATCCGTTGCCGCCCAAGCACTCTCGATCGAGGCTGCGGCCACCCCCGAGACCACAGCGTCTCCCGCAGCCGACCCCCTCGTGAGTGGGTTCGGTCGTTCTCACGACCGCACCCACTCACGAGGGCTGACCAGGCCACCGTCGCTGCCGACGGTCCAGCGGTCCGTCCTGGCGCAGCCCAAGCCGCAGTCGCCGGAACAGCGGTGGCGGGCGGCGGTCGCGGCTCGTCCGTTGGAGGCGCCGCGGGCGTTCCCGACGCACATGCGCCCGATGGTGGCCCAGTTGGCGGGCAGCGCGGACGGTGTCTCCTACACCGCGGGCCCCGCGACTCAGCACGCGTTGACCGAGGCGGGCGCGCTCGGCGCTACCACCGGCCGGACCGTGCACCTCACCGAGGCGCCCACGGCGATGAGCCAGGCCGCGATGGGCGTCCTGGCGCACGAACTCACGCACGCGCGGTCGCCGGTCACGCGGCCGCGGTTCATGCTGCACGATCACCTCGGCTCGATGGACACCGACGAGCGCAACGCCCGCACCGTCGGCAACCAGTTCGCCGCCCCGCCGAGCATGAGCAGCGGCCCGCCGATCGCGGTGCAGCGCCTGTTCGGCGGTGGCCTGGACGGGTTGACCAGCCGGGCCTCGAACGCGTTGGGCGGACTGGGAAGTCAGGCCGGTGGCCTGGCCGACCGGGCCACCGGGGTCGTCGGCGGCCTCGCGGACCGGGCGGGTGGCGCCGTTGGCGGACTGGCGAACCAGGCGACCGGCGCGGTCGGTGGACTGGCCGATCGCGCGACCGGCGCCGTCGGCGGCTTGGCCGATCGGGCGAGCGGAGCCGTTGGCGGGCTGACAAACCAGGCCGGTGCGTACATGGGCGGGCTGGCGAACCGGGCGACCGGCGCGGTGAGCGGGCTCGCGGGCCAGGCGACCGACGCGTTCGGCTCCGGGGTCGGGCAGCTGTCCAGCGCTGCCGGTGACATCGGCCAGCGGTTCACGTCGGGCGTGGGCGACCTGGGCAACCGGGTCGCCGACCAGGCCGGTGCCGTGTCCGCCGGCCTGGTCGACCAGCTTCCGGTCGGCGGCGGTGCCGCGTCGACCGTCGGCGCGCTCACGCAGGTGGCGCGATCCGTTGTGGAGAACGCGGTTCGCGACGCCAGCGAGACGACCATGGCCGAGGCCAGCAACGCGGTCGGGCAGGTCACGCAGGCCGCCCAGGGCGCCGCGAGCAACCTGCAGAACATGGCGTCGGGCATGGTCAACGATGCCGCGGGACAAGCCAACCAGTGGGTCAACGGCGCCATGAGCCAGGCCAGTGGCATGGCCCAGGGCGTCGGCGACCAGGTGTCCGGAGCCGTCGCGGGTGCCGAGAACATGGTCAACAACGGCATCAACGCTGTGTCCAGCGGTGTGAGCGGTCTGGCGAGCCAGGCCGCCGGTGCGCTCGGCGCGGGCGCGATGCCGCAGATCTCCGGCCCGGACCTGGACCGGATCGCCGAAGCCCTAGAGGAACGACTGCTCCGCCAGCTCGAACGCCGCGGCGGGCGCTACGCGGGGGTGTTCTAGATGGCCGCACCAGTGAAGGCTTATCTGCAGACCGAGGGCGGCGAGAAGATCGAGTGCATGTTCAACCCCGCCGAGCTGACCATCAGCAAGTCCAACAGCTGGCAGGGCGGTGAGGCGAAGGGCAAGAACGCGCCCGAGCTGCGGTTCCAGGCCGGGCAGTCGGCGACCTTGACGCTCTCGCTGACGTTCGACACCACTCGCACCGGAAAGCCGGTCACCGAGTACACGAACAAGCTGCTCAACCTGATGAAGGTGAACCCGAGCCTGGCCGGCGCGGACCCGAGCCGCAACAAGGCCCGCCCGCCGTGGGTCGAGTTCCACTGGGGCGAGACCAGCTCGTTCAAGGCGATCGTGGAACGCGTGCAGATCCGGTTCACCTACTTCGCCAGCAGCGGAAAACCGTTGCGCTGCAAGGCGGACCTGTCGCTCAAGCAGTGGAAGGACGAGGACCAGCTGCCGCTGCAGAACCCGACCTCCTCCACGCCGACCCTGCACACCGTGCACCAGCTGCGGCCGGGCGAGACGCTCGACCGGATCGCGGCCGCGCACTACGGCGACTCCACCCGCTGGCGGCAGATCGCCGAGGCCAACGGGATCCTGGACCCGTTGCGGCTGCCCAAGGGCAAGCAGCTGGCGATCCCGGAGCAGGGCACCCGCCGGCGGGACGGCCGGTATGCCTGAGCAGCGGCGCCTCGATGGCGTGATCCTGAAGGTCGACGGCTCGCCGCTGCGCACCGAGCTCTACGGGCGGCTGATGCTCGTGCAGGTGGAGGAGTCCGTGCAGCTGCCGGACTCCTTCGCGCTGCACTTCGACGACCCGCACTTCGAGCTGTTCGACGAGGACAGGTTCCGGCCGGGCACCAAGATCGAGATCGCCTTCCGGGCCGAGGGCGAGCCGGTCGTGGTCACCTCCGGCGAGGTCACCGCGGTGTCGGTGGAGCCGGGCGTGTCCGGGCGGCACGAGCTGGTGGTCACCGGGCTGGACCTGACCCACCGGATGGCCCGCGGCGCCAAGTCCAAGGCGTTCACCAACATGACCGACTCCGGCATCGCCGGGCAGATCGCCCGCGACCACGGCCTGGAGCCGGACATCGACTCCACCTCGGAGATCCGGCAGCACGCGTTGCAGCACAACGAGACCGACTACGCGTTCCTGCGCCGGATGGCCAGCGCGATCGGCTACGACTTCTGGATCACCGAGAACAAGTTCCACTTCAAGCGCAAGCCGTCCGCGCGGTCCCAGGCGCCCAAGCTGACCTGGGGGGAGAACCTGCGCAGCTTCAAGGTCCGGTTCGCCACTGTGGACAGTTGCGACGAAGTCGTTGTCACCGCCTGGGATCCGGTCGACAAGAAGACGATCACCGGCCGGGCCCGCACACCCGACCACGGCACGGACGCCCCGGCCGCCGCGCAGATGGCCGCGGCGGCCAAGCGCAGTTTCGGCGCGGTCACCCGGCGGGCCGGGCAGTTCCCCGCCGCGAGTCAGGCCGAGGCGGACGCGCGCGCACAGTCGTTGATGCTCAAGGCATCCGGCGGTGGCGTGATCCTCAAGGGCGAGTGCGTCGGCAACCCGTGGATCGGCGCGGGCAACGAGGTCACCCTGGACAAGGTCGGCAACCGCCTGGCGGGCAAGTACCGGGTCACCACCGTCGAGCACACCTACGGCTCGGACCGGCCGTATGTCACGCGTTTCACCTGTGGTGCCAAGGAGTCCGACGGTCTGGTCGACATGCTGGGCGGTGGCGGGACGGCCAACCGGCAGGAGCACCGCGGCTGGGGCAGTCTCGTCGTGGGCGTGGTGACCAACAACGACGACAAGGAAAGCCAGGCCCGGGTCAAGGTCAAGTTCCCGACCCTGTCCGAGGACGAGAGCGCGTGGGCGCGGGTGGCCACCATCGGCGCGGGCGCGTCCCGCGGCATCGAGTGGCTGCCCGAGGTCGGCGACGAGGTGCTGGTCGGGTTCGAGAACGACGACAAGGCCCGACCCATCGTGCTGGGCGGGCTCTGGGGCCGCAAGGACAAGCCGCCGGAGGCCAAGCCGGTCGGCGACGGCAAGGTCAAGCAGCGGATCATGGCCAGCCGCAAGGACAACCGGATCACCCTGATCGACGACCCGAAGACGTCCATTGTGGTCAAACTGGGTGATGCCGAGTGCCAGCTGGTGCTGGAGAAGGACGAGTCGAAACTGACCGGCGAGAAGAAACTCGTGATCAGCGCACAGCAGATCGAGCTGAAGGCCGACCAGAAGCTGTCGCTGAGCGCGCAGAACGTGGAGATCACGGCGAAGAGCGGCCTGACCGCGTCCGGCAAGCCCATCAAGCTGAACTAGGGACTGGGAAATGAGCGAGCCGGGCAACAACGGCGACCTGATCGGCTCCGGGTGGGCGTTCCCCGGGCAGATCACCCCGGGCGGCAGCGTCCGCCTGGTACAGGGCGGCGAGGAGATCGACGCGGCGCTGCGGATGATCCTGACCACCGCGCCGGGCGAACGGGTGATGCGGCCGGACTTCGGCTGTGCCATGTGGGAGCAGGTGTTCGCGCCGGTCAACGCGGACACCCTCGGGCTGATCGAGCAGTCGGTGCACGAGGCGGTGGCCCGCTGGGAGCCGCGGATCGAGCTGAACTCGGTGAACGCGCTGCCCGAGGGCGACGGCTCGGTGATCGCGATCGAGATCTCCTACCGGGTCAAGGCCACCAACGACCACCGCAACCTGGTTTACCCGTTCTACGTGATCCCGCAAGAGGAGCCCGCACCGTGAGCCTCGTAGCGCCCAACCTGGACGATCGCCGGTTCCAGGACATCGTGGACGAAGCGAAGCGGCGGATCGCCCGGCACTGTCCGGAGTGGACGGACCACAACGTGTCCGACCCGGGCGTGGCGCTGATCGAGCTGTTCGCCTGGATGACCGAGATGATCCTGTACCGGCTCAACCAGGTGCCGGATCGGCTCTACATCAAGTTCCTCGAGCTGGTCGGGATCGAGCTGGCGTCGGCCTCGCCCGCGCGCACGGATCTGCTGTTCACCCTGGCCGCGCCGCCCGAGCAGTCGATCCGGGTGCCGGCGGGCACGCAGGTCGGCACCGAGCGCGGGCACGGCGAGGACCAGATCGTGTTCATGACCGACTCGGACCTGATCCTGGTGCGGCCCAAGCTGAACGCGTTGATGACCCGCACCGACGGCCGGTTCGAGAACCACACCGAGGAGCTGGGCCTGGAGAACACCACCATCCCGGTGTTCCCCTCCCTGCACGTCGACGACGCCATGTACCTGGGCTTCGAGGAAAGCCTGGAAGGCAACATGATCCGGGTCGACATCGAGGTGGACGGCGCGGCCGGCCGCGGTATCGACCCGCGCAACCCGCCGCGCGTGTGGCAGAGCTGGAACGGCCGCGACTGGAGCACGGCCCGCGTGCTGTCGGACACCAGTGACGGCTTCAACACCTCAGGCGAGGTCACGATGCTGCTCAAGGGGCGGCACGAGCAGCTGGCCATCGGCCCGGTCCGCGCGCACTGGGTGCGCGCCAAGCTGATCGACCCCGACGTGCCCGGCCAGACCTACGACACCCCGCCGCTGCTGGCGTCGCTTTCCGTGGTGGGGCTTGGCGGCGCGGTGGCCGCGCACCACGCCGAGCCCGCGCCGCGCGAGCTGATCGGGACCTCGACCGGCGAGCCTGGGCAGGTGCACGTGGTTCGCCGCGCGCCCGTGCTGCCGCGCCGGGGCGGTGAGCGCGTCGAGATCGTTCCGGTGCGCCGCGAGCCCGGCGTAGAGGAGGAACCCGTGCCGTGGCGGGAGGTCGCGGACTTCACCGACGCCACCGACAACGACCGGGTGTACACGTGGTCCGGCGCGACCGGCGAGATCCGGTTCGGCCCGCGGGTGATCTCCCGCGAGGGCCGGATCCGGCAGTACGGCGCCGTTCCGGACGAGGAGTCGCAGATCTGGGTGACCGGCTACCGGTACGGCGGTGGTCGGCGCGGGAACGTGGGCGCGGGCAAGCTGACCGTGCCGTTGAGTGCGATCCAGTCGGTCGACTCGGTCCGCAACCTGGAGCCCGCGACCGGCGGTGTCGACGCGGAAACCGTTGAGAACGCGAAGGTTCGCGGCCCGCTCTACCTGCGCGGCGGCCACCGCGCGGTGACCGGCAAGGACTTCGAGCGGCTCACCCTCGCCGCCGCTCCCGGTGCCGCCCGAGCCCGCTGCCTGCCGCCGTTGAAGTCCGGCGACCCGGTGCGGCTGCTGGTCGTGCCGCGGGTGGACATCGCGCCGGAGGCGTTGAAGCTGCAGGATCTGGCGTTGCCGCCGGAGCTGGTCGGGCAGATCCAGAGCTACCTGGACGACCGCCGCCTGCTGACCACCCAGGTCCGCATCGACGTGCCGTCCTACCAGGGCATCACCGTGGTCGCCGAGGTGCACGCGGCGCCGACCGTGCGGCCCGAGAAGGTCCGCGCGGACGCCGAGAAGGCGTTGTACGACTTCGTGAACCCGATCACCGGTGGTTCGGACGGCAACGGCTGGCCGTTCGACACCGACCTGTCGATCGGTGACATCTTCTCGGTGCTGCGCGGGGTCGCGGGCGTGGCGCGGGCCGAGACCGTGCACATGTTCCTCGCCGACCTGCGCGGCCAGCAGCAGCCCGAGGAGGTCGGCCAGCGGGTGCGACTGTCCAAAGAGGAGCTCTTCATGTCCGTCTCGCACCGGGTCGTGGTCCGCCAATGAGCGTGAATGGGCATGCGGGGTGGCTGCTTGAGCAGCTGCCCGCCGGGATGCGGCGGGACCGGGTGATCGCCGGGTTCGTGCGCGCCTTCGAGGAGATCGGCGACTCGGTCCGCGAGCAGGTCACCGACATCGAGTACGAGCTGGACGTCAACCTCGCCTCGCCGGAGATGCTGTCGTACATGGCGTCCTGGATCGGTGTGGATGTCGACGCGGCGCTCGCCGCCTCGGCCGACCCCGAGGTCCGGGACGCCCAGCGGCGGCTGATCCGCGCGGTCGGCCAGGCCCTGGTCTGGCGCGGTACCCGGCGCGGGCTGGAGACGTTGCTGGAGGCGCTTACTGACAGCCGGGTCGACGTGCTGGATGCTGGTGGGGTGTTCGGTCCCCGTGACAATGTGCCGCCGCCATCCGATGTGGTGGTCGTGGAGCTGGATCACACGGGACTGCTGACCCGCCAGCAGGTGCTGGCGTTCCTCGCCGAGGAGCTGCCCATCGGCGTGCGGGTCGACCTGCGTGTCCGGTCCGAGCAGCAGCAACAACCGCAGCAACAGCAGGAGCGACGGCGATGACCTGCCCCGAGTGCGGCCGCCCGGTTCAGCAGCCGGGCGCCAAGCTGTGCCCGCACTGCGGGTACCCCCTGCTGCTGGACAAGCCCGCAGTGGTGGAGGAGCAGCCGCACAAGGTCACCCACAAGCCGACCGCCCAGCAGGAACCCGGCGGCTACACCGGCCAGATGCCGTCCCCGCCGCCACCTCGCCCGCAGCTGGGCTATGGCCAGCAGATGCCCCCGCGTGGCTGGGGTGCCCCGCCACCACAGCAACAGCAGCAGGCACCGCAGCAGGTCATGCGCCAGCCCCAGCAGGCGCGCGTCCTCGGCCCGCACTGCCCGTCCTGCCGCCACGTGAACCCACCCCACCGCAAGCGGTGTGAGATCTGCGGTACCGAGTTGTGGCCGGGCGCGGCCTTCCCGCCGCGGTGGATGCCCGAGCCCCCGGCGGTGATCGCGGGCCCGAAGCGCCGGAGCGACTGGTGGAAGACCGCGCTGCTGATCGGCCTGCCGTTGCTGGCGATGGGAACGGTCTGGGCGCTGGCCTACTTCCTCTGACCCAGCTGGAACTCCAGCGCGACCCGCTCGTCGGACACGTCGGTCTCGTTGTTCAGGACGAGACCGTGTCCGGCGGCGAGTTCCGTCAGCTCCTCGACGGTTCGTTCGTGGCCGCCGAAGCACATCAGCATGAACAGGTCCATCCCGGTCCCGGCCCGGCCGTGCATCGCCTCGATGAGGACTACCGCGCTGTCCGGCCGCGCGGCCTCGACGCACCGGGCCAGGATCGTGTTCGCGTGCTCGTCGTCCCAGTCATGCAGGATGTCGGACAGCACATAGGCATCGGCGCCTGTTGTAGGTAGCGGATCGAGGAAACTCCCCGGCACGCCCTCGGCCCGGTCAGCGAGCCCCGCCTTCTCGAACCGCTCCGCCGCTGCGGCCGCTGAGGGCGCCAGCTCCACCACCTTCCCGCGAACCTCCGGGTGCGCGGTGAGGATCGCCTCCAGCAGCATCCCATCCCCGCCACCCACATCGACGATCTCGGCGAACCGCCCCCAGTCGAAGCGCTCGGCAATCTGCGCTTGCTGCCCCCGGAACCGCCAGTTCATCTGCGCGTCGAACGACCGCCGCAACTCCGGCTGAGCATCGATGTCCGCCCAGAACTCCTGCCCATACCGCTGCACATACCCGGGCACCCCACTGGTCACAGTCCCCAGCAACTCCACAAACCCCAACTCCGCCCGCCCACCCGCACAGTTCATGTCGAGCAGATGCCGGAACTCACCGATCTGAGCCCCCAGCTCCGTCCCCCGATACCGCCCCGACTCCAGCACCTCGAACACACCCACCGTGACCAGGTGATCCAGCACCCTCCGCAGCGCCAACGCCACCGTTCCCGTCTCCGCCGCCAACTCCTCCGCCGTCGCCCCCGCACTCCCGGCCCGGTCCACCAGCCGGAGCGTCGCGGCCACCCGGATGGACATCGGCGTGCCCAGGTCGGCCATGGCCATGATCATTGGTCTTGTCGTCTTTGGGAGATCCACTCGGCCCAGGCTAACGCCCCTCGCCTGGGCCGCGACCCATTTCGGGCCGGTCAGGCCGGGATGCGGGTGTAGCCGACCTTCTTCAGCATGATCAAGGACTTGTTCGACAGCTGGATCTGCGGGCTGACGGCGAAGTCCACCGACTTGATGGGCTTCTCCTTGGCGGCTTGGAACCCGAGTGGCACGAGGTTCGTCACCCCGGCTCCCAAGGCCTTCGCGCTGGCCGTCGTCCCGTCGGCGAAGTTCGCCGTCGCCGTGTACTCCACGTCCGGCAGTCCGGCGAACCAGATGTTCACCGCGGTCAGCGCGGTGTCGAAGGTCATCCGGACCGGGACGATGTTGCAGTCGCGGATCTCGGCCGGTTTCACCGTGGTGAGGTACGCGCCGACGCCCGCTACCGGGATGGTCGTCCCGGCACGGTTGATCTTGATAGCCTGCTTGGTGGCGTTCTTGCACTCCAGCGGCGCCTTCTCGGTCAGGTTCGCCAGCCGCAGGCCCCGCGCCGCGTAGTGGTCGTCCTCGATGAACTCGTTGTCCGCTACCGGTTGCTGCGTCTTGGTGTCGATCGTGAAGTCGATGTTGTCGGTGACCGCCACCGCTTGCGGCGCACCGGGCGGCCCGGACGGAGCCGACGGCGGCTGGCTGGCCGGGGCGGAGGCCGGCTGGCTGGCCGGAGCCGACGGTGGCTGTGAAGCCGGCTGCGACTGCTGCCCGTTCTGCCCGTTCTGGCCGTTCTGCCCGCCGCCACCCTGCGTCGGGTTGACCGGGGGCTGCAACGCACTGGTGGCGGCCGCGTTCGTGGTCTTCAAGTCCCGCAACAGCTTCGCGCCGCCGTAGGTCATCCCGCCGAGCACCGCCAGTCCCGCGGCCAGCGCGCCGAACTTCATCATCCCGCCCTTGATCCGCGGCCGCTGCACGAAGGTCAGCGGTTTGTCCACTGTGGTCTCACCGGCGTGCGCGCGGACGGTGATCGAGCGGCGGATCTCCTGGCCGGTCAGTGGCGGGTCGGAGTTCACCACGAGGTTCGCGCCCGCGGCCATGCCCGGTTCCAGGCGCAGTTCCTTGGGCTCGAACCGGAATCCCACCCGGTTCTCCGGGTCGGTGCCGGAGAAGGTCACCGCCATCGGCATGTTGCCCTCGTTGGACAGGCTCACGCCGTAGTGCGCGACCTTGCCGCCGGTGGCCACCTCGGGCTGGATCGACACGTTCAGCGACGGCGCGGGCTGCACGTCCAGCGGCAGCTCCTCGCACCGCGAAACGTCCTGGCTGTACGGCGACTTCACCACCAGGCCGAGCGTGTACGGCCCGGCGACGAGCCCGCCGCGTTCGGGCACCGAGATCTTCATCCGCAGCGTGCCGACCTCGCGCGGGCGCAGCTTGACCACGTCCGGTTCACAGGTGAACAGGTCGTTGCTGGGCAGCCCGACCACGGTGGCCGTGAAGTGCTCGACGACCTGGCTGGCGTTCTGGACGGTCAGCTCGACATCGGCGGACTCGCCCGGCCGCAGCGAGATCCGCTCGGGAGCGACGGTCACTTTCAACGCGGTGGCCATAGTCATCCTTCTATTCGTGGCTGGATCCAGGACGCCCAGTCCTGGGCCGCGGACGCCCCGGCCTGGACCATCAGCTGGATCTTGGTCGAGCCCGCGTACGGGCTGAGGTCGGCGTTGAACGTCCGCAGCACACCGTCCGCGCCAGTGTCGTGTATGGACTGCACCAGCACGCTCTGCCCGTTCGGTTTGACGACGTAGAACAGGAACGTCACGTCCCCGGCGGACGGTGCGCAGCAAGGCGGGATGAACCCGACTGTCGCCTTGAAGTGGTCGCCCGCGGCGATCGGCCGGGGCAGCGTGTACAGGCCGGAGATGGCGCCGTTGGCGATCCACTGCGGGTGGGTCTCCAGGATGGTCCGGTTCGACCCGTCCTCCATCGGGTAGTTGTCGCGGATCAGCACGAACCCGCGCTCGTCCACATCACTTCCGCCGAACGGCAACGTGACGCCGCCGCCGTTGCGCCACAACGCCCCGGAGGCCTTGGCCAGCAGGTCCACCGGCGCCGGTGGGCCGCTGGACACCTGCAAGGCCACCTGGGTCTGCGGCGGAACCTTGCCCGAGGCCGGGTTCTGCGAGATCACCAGCCCCGCCGCGACCGTGTGGCTCGGCACGTCCGCAACGGCGTTACGGAGGTTCGCCTTCGTCAGGTTCTCGATGGCCTTCGCCTTGGTCTGACCGACCACATTGGGCACGTCGACGTCCGGCGGCACGGTGACCTCGATGGTCCGCGAGGTAGTGGCCTGCTTGCCGTTGGGCATCGTGGCAGTCGCGCTGACCTGGTAGGACTTCGCGGTCGTCCAGTGGTGGCTGGTCATCGCGGCGTTCACCGTCGCGGTCTGGCCGTCGCCGAAGGTCCACTCCACCTTGGCGGGCGCGTTGCCGTGCTGGTCGTCGACCTTGAGCGTGATGTCCTCGCCGACGACCGGCTTGTCCTTGGACGGCGTGATCTTGACGACCGGCGTCTCGTCCGGCGGCGGCGGAGGCTGTGGCTGACCGGGCGGGGTCGGCACGGTCGGCGGCGGGGGCGCCGGTGGCGCGGGCGGCGGTGGCAGGGGAGCGCTCGGCGGCGGCGCCGACGGCGGGTTCTGTTGCGGCGGAACGGGTTGCTGCGGCGCGACCGGGGTCTGCGAGGCCGGCTCGCTCGAGGTCGGCGGCTGCGACGGCCCCACCGCGGTCAGGTCGGACTTCAGGCCCTTCTTGGGGTCCGCGGGATCGTACTTGGCGGCGGGCTCGAACTCCCCGTTCAGCCGGATGACCCCGGCCTCCTGCGAGTCCGGGTCGTTGTAGAACACCACGCCGTCCCGGTTGACCAGCTGGAACTGCCTGGCCTTGGCGAACACCGTGGGCTTGGCGACCACCTTGGTGTGCTTGACGTCCACGACCCAGACCTGGCCGGTGCCGTAGTCCGGCACGAACACCTTGTCGCCCGCTTCGACCGCGGCGCCGAGCTTGGCGCCGGCGTCGGTGAGCGGGATGACCTTGTCGCACTTGCGGTCCAGCTCGCACACGGTGAGCACACCGCGGGGCGTGACGACGTAGAACTGGGGCCCCGACGAGCCGCTGACCTGGATGTCCTCGCCCGCCCGCAGGTCGACGTCGATCGAGCTCACCGGCTTGCCGTCGGTGTCGACGGTCATCGCCTTGCGGCTCTGGGTGTCCACGACCACCGGCCGGCCGGCCGACATGGTCAGCACACTGCGGCCGGGTTTGGTGAAGTTCTTGAACGGCGTAACGCCGTCACGGTCGGCGTAGGCGAGGTCGCCGGTCTCGTTGTCGATGATCCACAACCGGCCCTGGCCGTCGATTGCGGTGGTGTTCGCGGCGACGTGCTGGGACAGCGACTTGGGCTGCGGGGACAGCGCGCGGCCGGTCCTCGGGTCGGCCGGGACGTACAGGCCGCGGCGGGTGTCCAGCGCGTACAGCACGTTCGGCCCGGCGAACGCGGTCAGCCCCTCACCGGCGCCCTGGATCGGCGACTCGCTGTCGGTCAGCTGGAAGGTGGCCCCGTCGAGGCGGCGGATCGTGCCCGCGGTCTTGTTCACCGCGTAGGCGGTCATGCCCTGCTGGACGACCTCGAGGACGTCACTCCCGGCGGACACCTGGACCTGGGCGGACACCTCGGCGCTCGGCCCGTCCAGCAGGGTCAGCTGGCCGACCCGGCCGGACGGCAGCCACGCGGCCCCGGACAGCAGGTGCACGTCCTGCGCGGGGAAGCCCTGCTGCGCGCCGAAGACAGCCATCAGCCCCACGGCGGCACCACCTGCCGCCGCGGCCAGCCCGGCCCTCATCCATGGCCGGTGGAGCACGCCGCGCATCACCACTGGCGTCCATCCTTGTCAAGCTCTGGCGGGGAAACCTGCCCCTCTGGACGTACCTTCGGTCAGTTCCGATCGTCCGGTGGCCACTGGGCGGAAGAAACTCGTGTCAACCGCGGGTGAGTCTATCCATGTCCTTGCGGCGCCTGCGTTCGTCACGCCATCGCGCGAACAGCGGCCGTGGGTCCAGCCATGCCCGCAGGGTCCAGAACGTGCTGCGGACCTTGCGCAACTCCCTGCGCAGCTGGGCTTCCAGCTGCCAGGCCTCCTGCACGGCGGTGTCCGACGGCTCCTCCGGGTTGTACATGGCGGCGGTGACGATCGGGGCCAGCACGGCGAGCGAACCCGTTCCCTCCGAACCGATCCGCTCCTGCGCCTGGGTGGTGACCTCGGAGGTCGTCGATGACGCCGTTACCGGAACACCGTGTTCGATCAACCGGTCCGTGGCCTGCTGCCAGGCGCCGACGATCCGCGCCGCCCGGCTGCCGGTGTGCCGTGCCCGCCGTCGCCGGAACTTCTCGATGGCGATCCCGATCGGGGTGAGCAGCAGCAGCGCGCCGAGTCCAATGAGGACGTAGATGGCCCAGTCCAGCAGGGTCATCTTGGCCCCGGCCAGGCGAGGCAGGTTCGGGTCCTCGGCGGGCTGGGAGGCGGTGGTGGTCTGCTCGGGCTTGTTGTTGTCCGCCGGGGTCTCGGTCTCCTGCTTCTTGGGCGCGTTCGCCGGGTGCCGTTGCGGGTCGGTCGGTTCGAACGCGACCCAGCCGTAGCCGGCCAGGTCGACCTCGGCCCACGCGTGCGCGTCGCCGGACTTGACCTCGTAGGCGTCGCCCTTCTTGTGGTCCTTGTTCAGCAGGTAGCCGACCGCGACCCGGGCCGGGAACCCTTGCTGGCGGGCGAGGACGACGAACGCTGCGGCGAACTGCTCGGCGTAGCCGACCTGTTCGGTGAGGTTCGCGCCGAACAACCGGCTCAGCGCGTCGTACGAGTGCCCGGGCCGGGTCTCCAGGTTGTACGGGAAGGACTGCATGTACTTCTGGATGGCCAGCAGCTTCGCGTACGGCTCGCTGACGTTGCCCACGAGCTGTTCGGCCTTGGTGCGGATGGCGTCCGGCACCGGCGGGTCGTCGGGCAGCTTGGTCATCTCGGAGTTCGAGGTCACGTACGGGACGCTCTTGTCGAGCCCGGCCTGCCTGCCGACTTCGGCGACCAGGTCGTAGCTCACGCCGCTGAGCGTCTCGTTGGTGGCCAGCGTGCCGGAGTCCTCGCTGAACCCGAACCGCGGCAACGTGTTCGGCGCGGGCGTGAGCTCCACCGGCGCGCCGATCTCGGGCAGGTACGGCCCCTGCAGGCCGCTGATCGACACGTTCATCGTCACCCGGCGCGGGTTCACCAGCGACTCGTCCGGCGCCAGCGACCGCCCGGACACCATGAACTTGTCGCCGGAGCTCCACATCGCGCCGTCGTAACGGTCCAAAGTGGCCGTCCGGACCCGGTCGATCCCGGTGGTGTCCCCGGACAGCTTCACCGTGAACAGGCTGTTGTCCGGCTTCTTGAGCTGGCTCTTCAGCGTCGACAACGGCGAGATGGTGTCGTCGATGCGCAGTTCCGGCGGCACGATCGTGCGCAGGTCGAACCGGTCGGTCCCGTCGGCCAAGGGAATGAACTTCATCCCGGCGAGCCCGGCGGCGACCGCGACGACGACCACCGGGAGTCCAAAGAGGAACCGGCTCAGCGTGGCCTTGTCGGCGACCTGCCGCTGCAACGGATCGGCCACCCCGGCCCGCACCAGCGTCAGCAGCAGCACCTCGCCCAGCAGCACGCCGATCAGGATCATCCCGCCGACCGGCCGCGGCGCGGTGAACGGCAGGGCGATCAGGAACGCCAGGACCGGCAGCAGAACCGGGGCCAGCAAAGACTTGTAGCGCAGGATCAGCGTCGCCGAGCCGGCCGCCGCCGCCCACGTGATCAGCGCGGGCACGAACTCCAGCTCGCCCGCGGGATCGGCGGGCAGGCTGACGCTGAGCATCTTGGTCCACCCGGACACCAGCCCGGTGCCCAACGCCTTGATCGTCGTCCACGAAGGCACGCCATGGCTGAGCGTTCCCCGCTCCACCGCGAAGATCGCGATCAGCAGGAACCCCACCGCCGCGGCACCCAACGACGGCAACAACTTCCAGCGCCGCACCGACGTGAACGCCCCCACGAGCACACCGAGGGCCGCCGCCGGAAGCGTCGAGATCAGGAAGCCCAAGGTGCTGAAGTACCGCAGGTAGGCCAGACTCGCCGTCCCCGCGGCCACCCCGGCGAGCACAAGCTGCACGTACAGGGCGAGCCCGACCTTGATCCGCGGTCCTCGGGACGCCGGCTGCTGCGGGATGTGCTGGCTGCTGCGCTTCTTCTGCTTGGGCGGCCGCATGTTCGGGTTCTGCTGCAACGCCCGCTGGGTCTGGCCGACAGTGTGCATCACGTTGCCGCTGGCGCTCGCCGGTCCCGCCGGGGCGCTCTGCGGCCGGATCTGCGTGTTCTGCGGAACGCCGGGCCTCACGTGCGCACCAGCTTGTTCCACGCGTCCTGGAACTCCTCGGCGCTGCGCACGGTCAGCGAGACCACGCCCTGCAGGGGAGCGGGCGGGGCGTTGAACCGGTCGGCGAACTGGATCAGGCTGACCATCAGGAAGTGCCGCCGGATGGTCGGCAGCACCGAGAGCATCCGCGGATCGGGCAACCCGGTCACCACACCGAGAGCGACGCTGTCGTCGGTCGAGACCATGCTGGGCAATGCGGCCAGGCCCGGGTCGTCACGGGTCGGCTGGGCCGCGGCGAGCATGTCGAGCGCGCCCACCGCACCCTCGGCGGCCCGGTCGCTCGCGGCGGCGCCACCGCCGGTGGTCCGCAGCTCCAGCGGGAAACCGCCGCGAATGGCCGCGATCGCGAGGGAAGCCGCTGCCGTGACGGCGTTTTCGAACGACTGCTCGGAATATCCCAGCGAGTTGGTGTCCAGCACCACCATCAGCCGCGGCTGATTCGGAACAACGTTATGGCGCACCATCATCTGGCCGGTGCGCGCGGTCGACTTCCAGTGGATCAGCCGCCAGTCGTCACCGGACACATACTCGCGCAGGCTGTGGAACGCCACCCCGCCCTGCGGCGCGTAGCTGGAGGTCGGGCCGTCCATGTCCCTGGTCTGCCCGGTCGGCACCGGCTCCACATTGAGCAGTCGCGGGTGGACGTACAAAGTGGAGAACGCCGAGAACACCCGGCCGACCCGCATGAGCCGCAACGGGTCGGTGTGCCCGATGCTCATCGGCCCGACCTGGTAGATGCCGCGCCGGTTGGTCGGCAGGTAGTACGTGGTGGTGTGCGAGCCGCCACCGGCCAGGCTCGGGATCGGCACCTGCACGTGCCGGTTGGCCATCTGCTCGCTGGCCACGATCGGCGGGCTGCGCCGTTTCGACTCGTTGGTCAGGGTGATCACGCCCATGGCCTTCTCACCCTCGGAGACCCGCTGCGGGCGGACCTCCCGGACCGCGGAAAGGTCCGGCCGCAAGGCCATCCAGCCGGCCGCGACCACCAACGTCGCCAGCGCGGCGAAACCGAGCGCGATGAGCTCCGGATAGTCGGCGTACCAGCCGAGCGCGAGCAGCAGGACCGCCGCGACGGCCATGGCCACTCCGGACCGCGTGGGCATGTCAGGCTCCGACGGGCGCCTGCGGCACGGGGACCGCCGCGAGGATGCGGTCCACGATGCCTTCCGGCTTGAACTCCTGGACCGCGGCCTCCGGCGTGAGCACGAGCCGGTGCGCCAGCACGGGTTTGGCCATCTGCTTGATGTCGTCCGCGGTGACGAACGCGCGGCCGTCGACTGCGGCGCGCGCCTGCGCGGCGGTGGCGAGGGCGTTGCTGGCCCGCGGCGAAGCGCCGAGCTTGAGCTGGGGGATCGTTCGGGTGGCGTTGGTGATCGTGACGATGAACGCCTGCAGCGCGGGCGCGACGTAGATCCCGCGCACCACCTCGATCATCTGCTGCATGTCCTCGATCGTGCAGACCGGCTGCAGCTGCTCGGGCAGCCGCCGGGCGATCGCGTCGCCGACGATCCGCACCTCGTGCTCCGGCGTCGGGTAGCCGATCCGCAGCAGCATCATGAACCGGTCGAGCTGGGCCTCCGGCAGCGAGTAGGTGCCCTGCTGGTCCACCGGGTTCTGGGTGGCGATCACGAAGTTCGGCCGCGGCAGGGCGTAGGTGACGCCGTCCACGGTGACCTGGCGCTCGGCCATCGCCTCCAGCAGCGCGGACTGGGTCTTCGGCGAGGCGCGGTTGATCTCGTCGCCCAGCACGATGTTGGCGAAGACCGGGCCTTCCTTGAACTGGAACTCGCCCTTGCCGGAGTCGTAGATCTGCACCCCGACCACGTCGGAGGGCAGCAGGTCCGGGGTGAACTGGATGCGCCGCATCGAGCCGCCGACGGAGTGCGCGATCGCCTTGGCCAGCGACGTCTTGGCCACGCCGGGCACGTCCTCGATCAGCAGGTGCCCCTCGGCGAGCAGGCCGACCACGGCGTTCCAGATGACGTTGGTCTTGCCATGGATGAAATGCTCCACGTTGCGGACCAGGTCATTGCACCGCCGCTGCACCCAGCCGACGCGTTCGGCTAGCTGCGTGCCGTAGGTCATCCCGCCCCCGTCCCGGTACTTATTTTCGTCAAAGGCTAAACCGGTTGGCCGGTGGGGGCCTGCCCCTTCGGGCAGAGTTCCGGGCGTCCGGTCGCGACGAACGTGACCTTCGCCGGGGGATCGCCGACGATTCACGGTGCCGGGCCACTACTGTTTGCCAAGTGACGTATCCGCTGGGTGTCGATATCGGCACGACCTACACCGCGGCGGCGTTGTGGCGCGACGGCCGGGTGCAGACCGTTCCCCTCGGCAACCGCGCCAACGCCGTGGCATCGGTGCTGTTCCTGCGCGAGGACGGCAGCATGCTGGTCGGCGAGGCGGCGGCCCGGCGCGGCATCATCGACCCCGACCGGCAGGCCAGGGAGTTCAAGCGGCGGATGGGTGACGACATCCCCATCCTGATCGGCGGCCGGGGGATGACCGCGCACCAACTGACCGGCGAGGTGCTGCGGTTCGTGCTGGAACGGGTGTCCGAACTGCAGGGCGGCCCGCCCAACCACGTGGTGCTGACCCACCCGGCGTCGTGGGGGGACTACCGCAAGAACCTGCTGGTGCAGGCGGCCCGGCAGGCGGGACTGCGCGAGGTGGGGCTGCTGCCCGAGCCGGTGGCCGCGGCGACCTGGTACGCCTCACAGGAGCGGATCGACCCGGGTTCGCTGATCGGCATCTACGACTTCGGTGGCGGTACTTTCGACGCGTCCGTGGTGCGCAAGACGGCCACGGGCGTGGAGATCTTCGGTGAGGCGGGCGGGGACGACTCCATCGGCGGCATCGACTTCGACCACGCGCTGTTCCGGCACGTCGGGTCGCTGGCCGGCGCGGACGTGTCGCAGCTGGACATGGCCGACCAGATGACCGCTTCGCAGATGGCGCAGCTGTTCGGCTCGGTGGTCGAGGCCAAGGAGGCCTTGTCCGCGGACGTCGAGGTCGTCATCCCGGTGGTGCTACCCGGGTTGAGCCGGCAGGTGCTGATCACTCGCGCGGAGTTCGAGGACCTGATCCGGCAGCGCGTGCTGGGGACCGTGGGAGTTTTCGGTCAGGTGGTGCGGCGGGCCGGGGTGGATCCGGCCAAGCTGCACGGGGTGTTGCTGGTCGGCGGGTCCTCGCGGATTCCCTTGGTGCGTCAGCTTTTGTCGCAGGAGCTGGGGATCCGGGTCGCGGTGGACGCGCACCCCAAGTACACCGTGAGTCTGGGCGCCGCCATTGCCGCTGCGCCACGGTTCGCCGGGGTGCGGTCTTCGGCGGGGTTCGCGCCGCCGGGGCCGGTGCGGCCGATGCCGCCGCCACCTGTCAACCGGCAGCCACCGCCACCCATCCGGCCGCAGTTCCAGCCGGTGCCGCCTCCTGGCGCCGGTGGTCCCGGTCCTGGCCAGCGGAGTGACGTCGGGATCCAGGCGCCTGCCGCGCCACCCGCTCCGGCGGTGAGCCAGCAGGTGGACTTGGCGCGGTCGGGGCTGACCGGGATCACCGACGTGCGCGCGGTGCTGGCGTCGATGATGCCGTCCGAGCCTGTGGTGATGACTCCGCCGCCGCCCCGGGGGGATGGGGTCACCGAGTTCCGGACGGGGAAGTCCTCCAGCCGCGGGCGTTGGGTGGCTTTGCTTGTCGTGTTGTTGATCGCCGCCGTGGTGGCAGTGCTGATCTTTGTGTTGCAGGACAAGACCGGGACTACCGGGGAACCGTCCACTTCGGCCAGTGTGACACCCGCGCCTGCCGTGCCGGGGCCGCCTCCGGTGGGGACGATCACTTTGAGCGGCGGGCAGTTGGTGACGGCGCCGGATGGTGGGGACCAGATGACCGCCGTGACCGGGATGCCCAACGGCAATGTTGTCGCCGTGGGGTATTCGGTGACTCGTAAGCCTCGGGCGTGGGTTTATCCGGGGTCCGGCGACTTCACCGTCTCTGATGTTCAGGTGGACAAGCAGGGCGCCATTCTGGACGTCGCCACTCTTGGGTCCACTGTGGTGGGTGTGGGGTGGACCGGTGAGGGGACAACCGTTCGGGCCGCGGTGTGGACGACCTCCGATGGTTCCAAGTGGACACTTCTTGATCCGGCGGGGGAGTTCCGGCCCAACAGCGGGATCAAGCAGTTGAACGCGGTGGTTGTCACGCCGGACAACAAGTTGCTGGCCATTGGGTCCGATGTGCGGAACGACAAGGATGGCGACAGCCAGGTCTACACCTCTGGTGATGGCCGGACTTGGGCCCCGGCGCCGACCTCCGGGTTGTCCGGGACTGGGCCGCAGGACGTCGCGCGGCTGACTTTGGCTTCGGACAAGACTTTCGTTGCTATGGGGTCGGTGCTGGACGGGGCTGGGCGGGGGCCTGCTTTCTGGACTTCCACGGATGGGCAGAAGTGGGATCTCTCGCCGTACCACCCTGAGGGGAAGCCCTCCCTGCAGGGGATCACTCGGCAGCCCAACGGGCAGTTGATGGCTTGCGGGACCATCGGGACGGCCGTGCCGCCGACACTCGGGTGCTGGACTCAGGCTTCTGATCAGCATTGGGAGCGGTGGGAGGTCAAGGCGGATGCCAACTCACCTCAGCCGCTGTTGCTGTATGGGATGTATCCCGCTACTCAGACCGTGATCGTTGGGCTGGGGCAGCCTAAGTCTGGTTCTGGGAATGACGCTGCTATGTGGATCGTGAACTTCGGGCCGCACAAGTAGCCGGTGTCCGCTGGCCTAGGCTTCTAGGTGGGGTTTGTCCTCGCCGGACGGGCAGCTGGGTGAAAGAGCGCTCGCCGCGCGGCAGCGCCACGCAGAGGGACAGGGCACGAAGGCGGGGTCTGTTGCGCTTCGCGTTGGCGGGTCACCCACATCAGTGAAGCCCCTGTACAGCACTGAAATCACGGGCTCTGCCCGGTAGTATGGAGCTATGCAAGACAGCGGGAACCATTGGGGTAAAACAAAAGAAGAGATAGTCGCTGCCCTGCAGGAGTTTGAGTCCCAGGTCCGGCGGACCTACTACGCGGAGCTGGAACTGATCGCCTTCCTGAACAACCAAGGCCTCGCCACCGAACTCGGCTACTCCAACCCCGCCGCGCTCCTGGTGCACGCGCTGCGGATCTCACCCAGGGAAGCCAAACTCCGCCTCGCGCAGGCCGAAGCCTTGTTTCCCAGCATCACGCCTACCGGGTCGGTCATCGAGCCTGCCCTCCCGGCGACCTCGGCTGCTCTGGCCTCTGGAGACATCGGTTCAGAAGCCGTGGATGTCATCCGCAAGACTCTCAATGACCTGCCGGATCTGGCGCCCGAGAAGTTCGCTCTGGCGGAGTCCACGATGGTCGCTCAAGCCGCCGAGGACGATCCGAACGCCTTGGCCCGCTTCGGCACCCGGGTCCGCAACATCGTCGACCCCGACGGCCCACCCCCACCCGACCCGGAACCCAAGCAACCGGACCGGATGCTGCACACCCGCACCCGCCGCGACGGCGGTATTGACTTCCGCGGCCACCTCCCCGCCGAAGACGCCCACCTGCTCCACCCCATGATCAAGAAGGGCGAGCAGCGTCCCGCCGACCGTGCCGATGACCGCTGCCAGG
Source organism: Actinocrispum sp. NPDC049592 (assembly GCF_040675465.1). NCBI lineage: Bacteria > Bacillati > Actinomycetota > Actinomycetes > Pseudonocardiales > Pseudonocardiaceae > Actinocrispum > Actinocrispum sp. NPDC049592. The sequence goes on from NZ_JBFAPA010000002.1 coordinate 641,915, forward strand.
CCGAGCGCACCGCTGATGCGTTCGTAGAGACCCTGCGGATGGCCACGCAGTGCCCGGCCAAGTCTACGAAGAACGGGCTGCGCACGCCGGTCGCCATCACCATCTCCTACCAGGACTTGTTGCGGGACCTCGACGACCGCATCCTCGTCGGTCCGGACACCTATCTCACCGCCCGCGAGGCCCGGCGGATCGCCTGCGACAGCCACGTGTTCCCCGCCGTGCTGGGCAGCAAGTCCGAACCCCTCGACATCGGGGTCAGCTCCTACACCGTCCCCGCCCACATCCGCAGAGCATTGATCCTCCGCGACGGAGGCTGCGCCTTCCCCAGCTGCGGAGCCCCCGCCAGCGCCTGCGACGCCCACCACATCATCCACTGGCGCAACCACGGCCCCACCAAAATCGACAACCTCGTACTTCTCTGCCCACACCACCACCGCCTGGTCCACCGCAGCGACTGGACCATCCAGATGCTCAACCGCACCCCACAATTCATCCCGCCCGCCTACATCGACCCGCACCGCCGCCCCAGAACCAACTCCGCCCGAAGACCACCACAACCACGAACACCCCTGCCCATCGCCGCATAACCCCAGGGACCGCCATCCCTGGGGCTACAGGGATGCCCGCAGTAGGCACAGAGCGCGGTTCGGTTTTACATGGGTGGCGGCGGCCCTAAGCTCGCCGCGCGGCAGGTCCAGGGCCAGCCGCGATCGGGCTCGGCCTTGAAGTCACGCCCCAGTGTGGACCTGCCGCTTTCCCTGCCGTAGGGCCGCCGACGGGACCCATGTCAAACCGAACCGCGCCCCAACCCACGAAGCCCCTAACGGACCCCAAGTTGAGCTGCACCCAGCCCTGAACATCCCTTGCGGATCCCGAATTGAACTGCACCCCAACCCCCCGCTCCTAATGGACCCGACTTGAGCTGTACCCAGCCCGGCACCCACCCGTAACCCGAGCTGAACCACTCCCAGCCCCCGCGCGCCTAGCGGACCCTGTGTTGAGCCGCCCAGCTCGGCATCTCCGCGTAGCCCCGGGGCTGAACCACTCTCAGCCCGCGCGCCCCGGCGGACGCGAGTTGAGCTGCGCCCTGCCCGGCATTTACTCGTAGCCCCGGCGCTGAACCGCTGCCAGCTCCGCGCGCCCCTAACGGACCCCAAGTTGATCTGCATTCCGTCCGGCACCCACCCGTAGTTCCAGGCTGAACCGCTCCCAGCCCTGCACGCCCCTAGCGGACGCGAGTTGAGCCGCTCCCAGCCCGGCAACCACCCGTAACCCGGGTTGAGCTGCACCCAGTCTGGCACCCACCTTAGATCCCGCGCTGAACCGCTCTCATACCCGCGCGAGCCTACGACCCGAGTCGAGCACGCTCCAGCTTCCAGCCCGAGCTGTGGCCCGTTTCTCGGCCACTCCAGCGATCCCGAGTCATTCGTGCTCCAGGCCGCGCCCCGGTGCCTTCGAGCCGCCCCAAGCTCACCTCCGCACCCCGATCCCGTCAACCCCGTGGAAGGCCCTCGTCGTCAAAACCGGCTGGCCTCGGGCCCTGCAGGCGAGCGGAGCCTTCCATGCCGCTCCCAGCGCTAAGGCCTGAGCCCGGCGGTCAGCTGGGGATTAGTTGCCATTGTTGGGTTGTGCTGTCGGATGGGGGTTGTTGGGTGATGGGGGTGCCGTTTGTGGTGGTTGTGGTGTCGGCGGCTTTGTTGCTGTTGCGGTTGATGAGGGTGTGGTAGCCGGGGGTGGGGGAGGGTTGGAGGGTCCATTGCTGGGTTGGCGTGTTGGTGTGGGCGTGTTGGGCGAGGGGGGTTCCGTTGGTGGTGGAGGAGTTGGGGACTTCCAGGAGTTTGCCGCTGTTGAGGCAGGTGAGGCGGGTGGCGCCGGCGGTGGTGGTGGCGATCCAGCGTTGGGTGTTGGAGTTGTTGCTGTCCCAGAGGTTCACCTGGGCGCCGTCGGTGGTGGCGCTGCCACGGACCTCGAGGACACGGCCGGAGGCGCGGTGGACGATACGGTACGTGGTGTTGCCGAAAGTTGTTGCGGTGCGGTTGATTCCGCGCAGGACGTTGCCTTCGGTGGTGAGGTAGTTGGTGGTGTAGTTGAACCTGGGGGCCGCCGCCCACATGAGGTAGTAGTACTTCATGTTCTCGGCGAACCAGTAGCCCGGGGTCAGATCGCCCTTGGTGGTGGGGTTCGTGGTCATGTTGTTGACGATCGTGTAGCCGTTGGCGACCTTGCAGTGCGCCTTCTGGCGGTTCCACATGTCCTGCGCGCGCGTGCGGTACACCTCGTTACCGGTCAGCAGCCACAAGAACAGCGCGGAGTCGACGTACTCGGGCCGCAGCTGATACGCGTTGCTCAGCGCGGCCAAGGTCGAGGTGTTGACGGCCTCGGGTGGGAGCTTGTTCTGGCCCAGGACGGCTGTCCACGAGGTGTGGTAAGACTCGCCCTGGGACAGATTTCCGCCCTGCGCAAGCAAACCGGCGTAGAACGCGGTCAGCTCCGACTGGTTGGTACCGACCTGGGCGCCGGTGTTCATGTTGACCTGACGGAACCACAACCGCCCATTGATCGTCGTGGCGAGCCGCGACAAGATGGCCGAGGTCAAGGTCTGGTACCAGCCGCGGATCTCGGTGTCACCGAAGAACTGGTAAGCGTCCCAAAGGTATTCGAAGTAGGAGTCCACCGGCGGGTCGACCCGGGCGGTGGCGTCCGTCCACAGACCACTGTCCACATTGAGCGTTGTGCCGACGAGGTTCAGCGAAGAACGGCGGTCATAGGCCGCCTTCAAAGCGCGCTTGGCGGCGTTGAAGTACTTGGGATCGCCGGTAAGCTGCGACAGGAACCCCATCTCGGTGATGTTGCTGCCCACCTCGGCCAGCGGCACCTGGTTCCCCGACACCGCACCGGTCCGGAGGTTCACGAACTGGTAAGGCGCGCCGGTGGGGGAGTTGAACGCGGGCATCAGGCGGTCGGCGAGGTCGCGGGCGCGGTTCAACAACACCGCGTCGCCGCTGGCGTGATACCCGGACAGCAACCCGCCCAGCATCCGGATGATGATCTCGAAGACGTGCACGCTCGCGTTGCGGTCGAAGTTCAGGTTGTTGTTGATCCAGTTCACCGCGGCCGCGTACTCGCCGTCCAGCTCCATCAGGTACATCGTGCCCAGCGACTCGACGATCGACAGCCCGACGGGCGTGCCGCTGATGAAGAACTCACTGCCGGTCCCGCTCACCGGACGCAGCTCATCACGCCCCCAGGTCAACCGGCGGTAAGCGGTCCACGCGGTGAGGAACTCCTGGCGCACGTCGTTGGCGAGCGTGGGATTGCCCGGGCCGAGGGCCGCCGACGCCGTGCCGGGCAACAGACCCAGCCCGCCCAAGGTGAGAACTCCGAGCATGCTCCGGCGGGACAGGTCCATGGTCGGCCTCCAGCGCAGGGTGGTAGCCGATCGAGTGTGCGCACACCGCGACACCGGGGTCAAGAAAGTTGTCTAGACCTTGTCCGGTGCTAGCGCGGCGGCTGCCCCGGCCGGGCGATGGTCGTGGTCTTCTCCTCCGCCGGTGACGGAGGTGACGGCGGAGGCGGAGGCGGCGGCCGCATCGGCTGCTGGAACCCGCCCGGCGGCGTGGGCGTACGCGGCGGCGGCCGCATAGGACCACCACGCGGAGGACCTCCAGGCGGCCCACCCTGAGGGGGACCGGATGGAGCAGAACGGATTGCGGCAGCCAGACCCTCACACGTGCGCTGCAGAACCTGCGCCGCCCGGGTGACGCTCGGGTCGATCAACGGGTTCTGCGCGACCCGGCGCCAGTGCCCGTGCATACCCGTGATCGCGGCCTGGACTGTCTCAAGTGGAGTGTCCGGCCGCAGGTTCAGCCGGTCGGCCAACGACGCACCCTGACCGCCCAGCAACCGTTCCATCATGGCGATCTGCTCGGCCGGCGCCTGCACCGAACCCATCCGCAGCTCGGTCAGCAGCCGCAGCTCGGTCAGCTCATGCGCCCCGGCCCGCAACCGCTCAACAGCCTGCCGCAACCGGGGAGCCGCCGGAATGGGATCCGTGCGCGTCACCGACTCAATCGCCCGCAGAGCCCCATCGGCCTTCAAAACGTCCCGCCGCTGCGCGAACTGGGTCAGCAGCAACCGGCGAAGCTCGTTGAGCCCACTCCGTTCCCGCAACACGGCACACAACTGAGCCCGGTCGACGGAACCAGACCGCAAAGTGTCCAACGACAGCCGGATGCCATACATACCAAGCAAACCCAGCAACCGCTGACGCTTCTCCGGCGCCACCCGCACAACCCGGGACGGAGACACGAACCGGCCGGCGGACAACAACAACGGCGCGACCCCGGACTCGCTGACCGCGGCGATCTCGGCGAGGTCCCTGAACTCCGCCTCACTCATGGCCGACGCGGTCTCGGCGAGCAGCCCCGCCATCGGCAGCACGGTGTGCACCAGGCTGCGGATCCGCGAGTCGGCCCGGTACCCGGCGGCCACCTTCGCGGCCTGCGCGATCGGATCTCCTTCGCCACCACCGACTTCGTCGGCCCGCGACAACACACCCACGGCGTTCACCGGCGAGGTCTCGGCGCCATCGGTGTCGTGGAACGCATCCAGGAAGTCGATGTCGGTGGAGTGCAAGTGCCGCATCAGATACAGCACCGCGTCGACACTGCCGGTCTCACCCAGGAAGTCCTGCGTGCGACGCCCGGCTGACTCCGTCAGCGAGCCCATCCCAGGCGTGTCCACCAGGGTCATCTGCCCGAGCCAGTCGCTGGGCAGGGTGACCTCGATCCGGTCCACCCCATCCACATCGAGCTGGCCGAGGTCTATCGTCCACCTGGTCCCATCATTGCCGACGGCGAGCCCAGCGGGCCTGCTGCCACGCGGGAAAGCCGTCGCGGCGGGGTTGGGGCCACGCATGTACCAGGTCACGATCCGCGTGCACTCACCGGCATCCGTTGCGGCGATGCGGGTTCCAACGAGGGCATTGAGCAAAGTGGACTTCCCGGCCTTCACCCGGCCGGCCAAAGCCACCCGCAGCGGGCCGTCCAGGTGCCGGGTGACGTCCGCGAGCAGGCGACCGCTCGGTCTGCCTTGGTACGCGGCCGAAGCCTCGCTGAGCAGCGCACGAACCCGGGCCGAGAGAGAAACGTTCACGATCGGCGTGCCCCCTCGGCGAGATGGTCAGCGGTCGCGATCAGGTGGGACACCCGGTCGAGCTCCGCCTTGGCGGCCAGGCCACGGGAGGCCGCTGCCTGCCCGTCCGCCTGCACGGCACGAGCCGCGGCCGCCTGCTCGTGCTTGGCCGCCGACACCAGCTCGGCGGCTTGATCCAAGTAATAGTCCCGGATCCGGCCACGGCTGTGCCGGATCAGGTCGTTGGACGCGCGCACCGCGTCGGACCGCGCCTGCGTCAGGTAGACCGACACCGCCCGCTGGGCCTCGTTGCGGGCAGCGTCCACTTTGGTCGTCTTGTAGCTGCGCACCGCCCGCCAGGCGAACACCGAACCGAGCGCCGCGGTGATCGGCAACGCGATGATCAGGCCCGGATTCAGCGTCGCCACCAGCAAAGTCGTCACGACCGAGCTGGACAGCGACCAGCCACGGGCGGCGTGCATGCCGACCTCGAGCTTGCCGCCCTTCTTGCTGCCCAGGTTCTCCAGCTTGAGGTCCTGTGCGGGCATCATGTTCGTGCCGGTGACCGCGTTGACCTCCTCGGCGGTGCTGTCGAACAGCCCGGCGATCTCCCCGGCCAGGCCGTCGATCTGGGCCAGCAGCCGGGCGTGCGCGTCGGTCATCTCCTCGTTGGTCCGTTTGTACAGCCAGGGCACCATCTCCGACCACTCCTTGGTCGGGTCGCCCTCTTTGATCCGCTTGACCGCCTCGGCGTCCAGCCGCCGCACCACGTCGGTGATGTCGGCGTCCAGTTTGGCCTGGATGTCGGCGAACCGGTCGTTGATCGTGTTGAGCCACCGGGAGGACGGGCTCGACATCGCCTGCGCGCGTTTGCCGCTCTCCTCGACCTTCCGCATGGTCGCCTGGCGCTGCTCGGGTTTGGTCAACGCCGCGTGCTCGGTCGACAACGTCTCGGCCACTTGCCGCAACGAACTCCGCACCACACCAGCGGCCGCGAGCACCGACTTCGCCGCATGCTCGGCCAGCAAACGAGATCCGAGCCGCTCCACCAGGACCGGGAATCCGGACTCGGCGTTCAGCGCGTTGTCGCCGGTGTCCAAAGCGTACTCACGCAAGACCGCCGACACCGCGATGATCTCCGCGTCGATCCCCGCCTCGGCCAGGTGTGCCTTGTTGATGTCCAGGATCCGCTTCCACTGCGGGTAGAAGTCGATCTTCGTCATGACACAGATCAGGTTCGGGCAGACATCGGCCGCGTGCTTGATGAAGTCGACCTCCGCCGCGGTCAGCTCCTGCGAGGCATCGGTCACGACGATCACGCCGTCCGCCAAAGCCAACGCCCGCATGGTCGCCGAGGCGGCAGCCGCCGCGAACCCGCCACCAAGTCCAGGCGTGTCAACGAGAACGAGCCCGTCGGCGAGCAGCTCCCGGGGCAGGGTGGCCTCGATCGCCTGCAGCCGCGTGCCGTCATCGGCGAGCCCGGTCCGCCCGAAGTCCGCGGCCTTGCGCGGGTCGATCTTGATCGGCGGCGGCGTGACCGCGGCGTCCTCGGACGTCTCGGGCACCAGCACCGCCGAAGCCGTCTCACCGTGCTTGACCAGGGTCGGCACGGCCGTGAACGTCACCGGGTCGACGCTGCACAACGGCACCCCGAGCAGGCCGTTGACCAGCGCGCTCTTGCCCTTCTTGAACTCGCCGGCCACGAGCACGTGCCACGCGCCGGTGGTCAGCTGCCGCCGGCACTTGATCAGCTTCTCGGCCAGGTCCGGCCGGCCCGCCGAGCGCATCTCCGCGATCGACGTGTCCAGCAGGGCAAGCATCTCCGCGGTGTCTGCTGCGGTATGGGTCGCTGTCGTCATGGGTGCCCTGGCGCGTGGTCGTCGGTGTGCGTGTCGTCGTGGACCGGGTAGTCGGCGGGGTGCAGCGCGTGGTCGTCAGTGGTCCAGGACATCGCGTGCTGGAGCGCGTCGTCGTGCCCGTCGGAGTTCGTGTCGCCGTAGGCCGCCTCGACGTGCGCGACCTCCTGCGGGTCCGGCGGCGGTGGTGGTGGCGGTTCGGGGGCGTGCGGCGGCTCGGGTGGTGGCGGCGCGGCCGTCATCTGGTGGCTGATGTTCACCGTCTCCGGCTGCTTGTCCATGTGCACGGGGTCGTTGTTGACCCGGTGGTTGAACGCGTCCGGCGGCGGCGCGGGGGTGTGCGGGGTCGGCACGAACGGGGCGCCGCCCGCGCCGGACATCATCTCCGGCATGTAGCCCGCGTACTGGAACCGCCGGGTGTTGGCCTCCCATGAGCCGACGCCGTACTGGGTGCCCTTGGCCTCGATGGTCTTGCCGTTGCCCAGGCTGATGGCCACGTGCGCGGCGCCCGGCTTGCCGGTCATCGGGTCGCGGTCGAAGCTGAACAGCAGCGCGCCGGGGGTGTGGATGGCCTGCTCGACCGACATCGTCGAGTGCTCGGCGGCCAGGTGCCGGTACTGGTTCCACGCGCCGTCCGGCATCTTGACCCCGGCCTGGTGGGAGGCCCATTCGACCAGCTCCGAGCAGTCGAACACGCCTGGGTTGGGGTCGTCGAGGTTGGTCTCGGCGCCGAACACGTACCGGTCGCCGGACTGCGCGACCGCGGAGTCGAGGAACTTCTGCAGCGTGCCGGGGTTGCCGGTGCCCATCGGCTGGACGTTCGTGCCCTGCGCGGGAACGGTGTTCACCGGCTGCTGGACCTGCTGTTGCGCGTCCTCGTCCAAGGCCGAGCCGTAGACCGGGGTATGTGCGCCACCGGCCGCCGCGGCGTCAGGCTGCCCGGTCGTGGTGAACCCCTGCGCCTCACCGCCCTGGCCAGGCATGACGTCCTCGTCCAGCGCGGAGCCGTAGACCGGTGTGTGCGCCGGCCCGGCACCGCCTTGACCGGCGTTGACCACGGGCTGGGCGACGTTGACGTTGTCGCTGCCCGCGCCGCTCGGCGCGGTGTTGGTCTGGTGAATGCCCTGGCCCGCGCCGCGCCCGTCGCCCGCGCTGGTCACGTCGCCGTAGCCGCTGGACCCGCTCCACATGCCGCGGCCCGGGCCGTCGCCGTACGCGGCCGCCGCTGCCTGCGCGTCCGCCTTGTACCGGACGTACTTGGCCATGGCGCCGTTGTGGGTCGTCGTCCACGGTGAGATGTCGTTGCCGCCGTGCGACACCGAGAACGCGGCCTTCGCGTTCTGCACCGGGTCGTACAGGTCCATTCCGCGGAACTGCGGGTGCACGGCCGAGTTGATCTGCCACAACCCCTTGCTGTCCTCGCCGTATGGGTTGTGCGCGTTGCTGTCGCCCCTGGACTCGGCCAGAGCGACAGCCGTCATCGTCGCGGCCTGGTCCGGCGAGAAGCCGGCCTCCCGCGCGAAGGCGTAGATCTGCTCCGCCGTGTATCGGGCCATAGCGCCATTATGTTTGACTTTCCTGGCCCGGGGGAGGCATTTCGTGTGCCCAAAAGGGCACGATTCGCGCTGGTGCGTCCGGATTGGTGCTAACTTCGGCTGGCGTTTGACCATTACTTACTCCGCCCGGGGGTGACGTGCGCGACCAAGGCCGGCGCCCGGCGCCGCCGTGGCAGGTGCTGGCCGACACACTGCTGCAGCGAGAGGCGCTCGTGTGCCGGCTCGGTGAGGGCCTGCTGCCGCACGACTTCGCCGGGCTCTACATCGGACACGACGAGGTCGACCGGATCCTGGCCGAGCTGCCGGGCGCGTCCGGCCCTGCCGCGCAACGGGTCGAGGAGCTGCTGAACCGGCTGGAGCCCGAGCTTGTCCTGGCGCGCAAGCAGTTCGCCGAGGCACTGGCCGAGGGAACGTCGGTTTTCGACTGTCTGGTGCGCAATGCGGGCCTCGACGAGACCGCCGCTCAAGCGCTTGCCCTGTTGATCGCGGTGGAACGCTCCCCGCACCGGATGCGGCTGGTGTCGTACTTCCAGGACAACGTGCAACTGCCCCGGCTGACCATGGCCAGCCTGACGCGGATGCTCGACGGCGGCGCGCGCACGGTCTCGCCGGATGCGCCGTTGCGCCGGGCCGAACTGGTCGAGCTGGGCACCGAAGGTCCTTGGGCGACCAGGATGTGCTGGCCCGCGTTGCGGGTCACGTGGGCGATGTCCGGCGACGACTCCGCCGACTCGGCGCTGCCCGCAGGCGCCCGGCGGCTGGAACCCGTTGGCACCGGCCGGATCGAGCCCGAGCTGCTGCTGGTGACCGGCGCGGACGAGGACAGCAGGCTCAACGCGCTGCGGGAACGCTGGCCCGGCAAGGCCTTGCTGGTGTGCCCGGTACCGTCGAGCCCTGCCGAGTGGGCGGCGGTCGTGCGTGAGGCCGGTGTCGGCGACCGCGCTGTGGTGCTGGAACTGGACGGGCCGCCGGACCGCAAGGCCGCCGACCGGATCGACCGGGCCGCGCACCTGAGCTGGGTGCTCAGCTCACCGGTCGAGCTCGCGCTGGACTCGTTGCCGCGCAGGCCATGGCGGGAGATCCACCTGGAGTCCGGGCTGGCCGGGGCCGCCGACTGGCAGCAAGCCCTTGGTATCGCGCCGGATCCGGCGTTCCCGTTGTCCCGCGACCAGTTGCGGCTGGTGAGCGCGGCCTCCGCGGGCAACCCGGGCCGGATCTCCGCCGGTGTGCGCAGGCTCGCGGGCGGTCACCTGGACGGGCTCTCGGTGCGGATCCGGCCGAAGCGCGTGATGAAGGACCTTGTCCTGCCGTCAGACCAGACCGCCCAGCTGCGGGAGCTGATCGCGCGCTACCGGCGCCGGTCCACTGTGTACAACGAGTGGGGCTACTCGCCGTTCCCCTCCAAGGGTGTCGTGGCGTTGTTCTCCGGCCCGTCCGGTACGGGGAAGACCTTGGCGGCCGAGATCATCGCGGGCGAGCTTGGCCTCGATCTGTACAAAGTGGACCTCTCGTCGGTGGTCAGCAAGTACATCGGCGAGACCGAGAAGAACCTGGAGAGGATCTTCGGCGCGGCCGCGGCCGGTGACCTGGTGCTGTTCTTCGACGAGGCGGACTCGTTGTTCGGCAAGCGCTCCGAGGTCAGCGACGCGCACGACCGGTACGCCAACATCGAGGTCGCGTACCTGCTGCAGCGCCTGGAGTCCTACCAGGGCCTGGTCGTGATGGCGACCAACCTGCAGCGCAACATCGACGAGGCGTTCCTGCGCCGGATCTCGGTGGCCATCGACTTCGAGGCGCCGGACGAGCCGCAGCGCAAGCTGATCTGGCAGCAGGCCTTCCCGGCCGGGGCGCCGCTGGGCGAGCTGGACTACGAGTTCCTGGCCCGGCAGTTCCGGATCACCGGCGGCCTGATCAGAAACGCCGCTCTGGGCGCGGGTTTCCTCGCCGCCGAACAGGACGGGCCGGTGACCATGGAACGGGTCGCGCTGGCACTGAAGAGAGAGTTCCAGAAGCTCGGCCGGCTGCGGACCGAGACCGAGTTCGACCGCTACTTCGACCTTGTGAACGGGGACACCGATGCTGAACCTGCTGGATGAGTCCCTGGAGGAGTTCCTCCGGGCGGTGGTGCCGCTGCCCAAGCGCGAGGTCGACATCTCGTTCGACGCGCCGGACAAGGACTGGTCGGCCCGGGTGTCCCGGCCGACGATCAACATGTACCTGTGGGACGTGCGCCGCAACGTGTCCGAGCGCGAGCTGGGCCTGGAGACGGTGCACGACGAGAACGGCCGCCCGCACCGCCGCCCGCCGCTGCCGCGGGTGGACTGCCGCTACCTGGTGACCGCGTGGACCTCGGACATCCGCGACGAGCACTCGCTGCTCGGCGCGACCCTGGCCGCGCTGCTCAAGCACGACCGGATCGACGCGGAGTACCTGCAGGGCGCCTACCGCACCATCCAGCCGCTGCCCGGCATCGAGATCGCCTCCGGCGACGGCCGGGACAACTCCGACTTCTGGTCCGCTCTTGGCGGCCAGCTCAAGCCCGGTCTCGACGTCACCGTGACGGCCACAGTGGACAGTTCGCTGCTGGTGGCGGCCGGCCCGCCGGTGCAGCGGTTCGCGATCATCACCAACCCGGCCGACGGCAAGCCCGAGGAGCGGCTGTACGTGGCGGGGCGGACCGACCAGGCGGCGGGCACGCTGGTGTCCACCCCGCACGGCGCGGCCGAGGTCGACGAAGAGGGCAAGTTCGTGGTCGCCGCCGAGGTGGGCGACAAGGTCAGCGTGGACGGCACCGCGCGCGGCGAGGTCGGTCCGGCCGGCCCGGTCGAGCTGAAGCCGGTGCCCAAGCGCAAGCGGTAGCGATCTTGCCAACTTGGCAATCTTGCACTTTTGGCAAGTTTTGCTAGTGTCGTCCTCGTGACCGGCGAAGAGGGCCTGCGCGAGCGCAAGAAACGGGAGACCCGCCTGGCGCTGAGCCAGGCGGCGCTCCGGCTGTGCGTCCAGCGCGGCTGGGACAACGTGACCGTGGACGAGATCGCCGCCGAGGCGGACGTCTCGGTGCGCACGTTCCGCAACTATTTCTCCAGCAAGGCGGAGGCGGTTGCGGCCAGCCATGCCGAACGTACCCTGCGGATCGCCGACGAGATCCGGGCGCGCCCCGCGGAGGAACCGTTCTGGGACGCGGTCGTCGCCGCGGTGCTGGCCCAGTTCGACGGCGGACCGCCGGGCCCTGGCCATGATCGCTGGATTGAGGGCGTGAAAGGCGTTCTCGCGCAACCGGCCGTGCATGGCGAGGTGCTCAAAGCCAGTGTGGCCGCTGAGGATGCGCTGGCCGATGCGGTGGCTTGCCGTACCGGGACCGAAGGCCTGTACCCGCATCTGGTCGCCGGGGTGATCGGCAGCGCGATCGCCGCGGGCCTGCGTGAATGGGTACTCATCACCGACTTGAGGGGGTCGGTGATTCCTTACCTGCGGGAAGCGTTCGAACGGATTCGCGCGGGCCTGCCGGTCACCTGAGGAAAGTCCGCTGTGGCCTGGTTCGACGCCAGGCTTCTTCGTCATGCCTTGAAAAGGAGAAACCCCAATGCTGGATGTGGTCATTTCCGGTGGCGGCCCGAACGGGTTGCTGATGGCCTGTGAGCTGAGGCTCGCCGGTTTGCGGCCGGTGGTCCTGGAGGCGTTGACCGAACCGAGCCTGGAGCCCAAGGCCAACGGGATCATGGGCCAGATCGTGAAGCTGCTGCACTACCGGGGCCTGCACGAGCGCTACACCGGCAGTTCGGAGCCGCCGAAGCCGACGCCCTACTTCCTGTTCGGCGGGCTGACGCTGAACATGACACTGCTCGACGAGAGCCCGATCCACGTACTGCCGGTCCCGCAACGGCAGATCAACAAGATCCTCGAGGAACGCGCGCTCGAACTCGGGGTGGAGATCCGCCGGGGCCACGAACTCGTGGGCCTGTCCCAGGACGACGAGTCGGTGACGGTCGAAGTCCAAGGGCCGCAGGGAAAGTACGAGCTGCGGGCGCGGTATCTGGTGGGCGCGGACGGCGCGCACAGCGTGACCCGAAAACTCTGCGGCATCGACTTCCCCGGAGTGACCTACAGCCGCACGACCCTGCGCACGGCCCATGTCAGCGTCCCGGAAGACCTGGTGGACAAGGCGACCGGTGGCCTGAACGTCCCCGGCTTCGGCATGGTGCACGCGTTCGTGGGGGTACGGACGGAGACCGGCGGGTTCTCGTACGCACCGATGCCCGGGCTGCCGCCGATGCTCGCGACCACCGAGTGGGACGAGCCGGAGTCCGACGAACCGATGACCCTCGACGAACTGCGGGAAAGCATCCGGCGCGTGCTGGGCGTGGACGTGCCGTTCGGCCCGCCGGCCGGGGAGGGGCCGCATCTGTTGCGCCGCAGGCGAGAGGGCAACACCCGGCTGGCCGAGCGGTACCGTGACCGGCGGGTGTTCCTGATCGGCGACGCCGCGCACATCTACGCCAGCGGCGGCTCCAGCCTGAACGTCGGCATGCAGGACGGGATCAACCTGGCCTGGAAGCTCGGCGTGGTGCTGCGCGGCGAGGCGGACGAGGACCTGCTGGACACCTACGAGGTCGAGCGCCGCCCGGTGGCCGAACGCATGATCACCCACGGCGAGGCGTACAGCGCGTTGCTGGCGCCCGGCAAGGACATCACCGGCCTGCGTGCCCTGTTCACCGAACTCATGGCCAAGAGGGACGTCGTGCAGGTGCTCGCCGACTGGGCCGCGGGCTGCGACATCCGGTACGACATCGGCGATGCGCATCCCCTCGTCGGCCGGTTCGTCCCGGATTCCGCGCCGCCACCCGGCAGCCTGACCAACGCGCGGCCGATCCTGGTCGACTCGACCGGCACACTCACGGCACCGGACACAGTGGACACGATCAACGCCGAGATCCCGGGCCTGACCGCGATCCTGATCCGGCCGGACGGTTACGTGGCGTGGGCGTCGGCTTCGCCGGACCCGGATGCCGCGGAACTGGCCGCGGTCACCCGGAAGTGGTTCGGTGACAGCGTTCGAGCCAGGCTGGGTGTGTAGTGGATCCGGACCGGGAAATGATCACCGGGAGATGATCACCGCGAATGATCGCTGTGACCGGCGCGGATGGTTAACTGGGGCCATGCTGGTCGGTGCGTACGAGGTCGAGCTGTTCGAGGGGGCCAGGGTGCGGCTGGAGGCGATCGCCTACCGCCTGCTGGGGTCGGCCACCGATGCCGAGGACGCCGTGCAGGACACGTTCCTGCGCTGGCAGTCCGCCGACCGGGAGCTCATCGAGACGCCCGAGGCGTGGCTGACGAAGGTGCTCACCAACATCTGCCTCAACCGGCTCACGTCGGCGCGTGCCAGGCGGGAGACCTATGTGGGCCAGTGGCTGCCCGAGCCGGTCCTCGCCGGGGACCGGATGCTCGGCCCGTCCGACACCGTGGAGCAGCGTGAATCGGTCTCGGTCGCGATGCTCACGCTGATGGAGCGGCTCGCGGCCAAGGAACGCGCCGTGTACGTGCTGCGCGAGGCGTTCGGGTACTCGCACGGCGAGATCGCCGAGCTGCTCGACATCACCGAGTCGAACTGCCAGCAGGTCTACCGGCGGGCCAAGCAGCACCTGGCCGCCGACCGGCGCCGGGTGGAGGTCGACGCGGCCGCGGCCCGCAAGATCGTCGAGGAGTTCCTCGCCGCGGCCGTCAGCGGCCGGACCGACTCCTTGGTGCGGATGCTCACCGACGACGTGGTCAGCGTCGGCGACGGTGGCGGTGTGGTCTTCTCGGTGCCTCGTCCGATCACCGGTGCCCTGCGGGTGGCGAGGTTCCTGCGCGGGCTGTTCACGCCCAGCGACGCCAAGTGGGAGATGATCGGCGGCCGGCCCGACCTGTTCGCCACGGTCGCCAACGGCTCACCCGCGCTGGTGATGGTGGTCGGCGACCGGGTGGCCGGGGTGTTCTCGCTGGACGTGACCACCGACGGCATCGCGGGCGTCCACGCCCAGGCGAACCCCGGCAAGCTCGAGCGCGCGACGCGCCAGTGGGCCGTGTCCGGGCACGGGGAGCCGCTCGCCGGCGATTGGTGACGCGGGTCACATCCACCTGCTGTCAGGGTTCGCGTCGCTGCCCGGTTCAGGAAGCACACACCGACCGGACAGGAGCGAGACCATGAACAAGCACCGCATCGTCGTCCTCGGCGCCGGCTACGCCGGAGCCAACGCCGCCGCGCGCCTGGCCAAGCGACTGCACCCCGCCGGCACCGAGATCGTCCTCGTCAACGCCGATCCGGAGTTCGTCGAGCGTGTCCGCATGCACCAGCTCGCGACGGGCCAGGACCTGAAGCGCCGCCCGCTGGCCGACGTCTTCGCGGGCACGGGTGTGCGGCTGCGGATCGCTCGGGTCACCGAGGTCGACGCCGAACACAAGACGGTCGTCGTCGTCGACACCGACGGTGCCGAGCGGATCGCCTACGACACGCTCGTCTACGCCCTCGGCAGCACCGCCGCCGACCGTGACGTTCCCGGCATCGGCGAGCACGCCCACTTCATCGCGGGCAAGCAGTCCGCGCTGCGGCTGCGTGCCCGTCTGGCCGACCTCCCCGCGGGCGGCACGGTGCTCGTCGTCGGTGGTGGCCTCACCGGCATCGAGACCGTCACCGAGATCGCCGAGGCCCGGCCGGACCTCGAGGTCGCACTCGCCGCCCGCGGCGGTCTCGGCGACTGGCTGAGCGAGAAGGCCCAGCGCCACCTGCGCGCGGCGGTCGACCGGCTCGGCATCACCGTGCACGAGCACACCGGCATCGTGGGTGTCGAGCCGGCCCGCGCGGTCACCGCCGACGGCCGCGTGCTCCCGGCCCAGGTGACCGTCTGGACCGCGGGCTTCGCCGTCCACCCCATCGCCGCGGCCACGACCCTGCAGGTCTCCGCGACGGGGCAGATCGTCGTCGACGACACCATGCGGTCGGTCTCGCACCCCGACGTCTACGCCGTCGGCGATGCCGCGCTCGCACCGGGCGCGAGCGGTACACCGTTGCGGATGTCGTGCGCTTCGGGAGTTCCCTCGGCACACCTGGCGGCCGACGTCATCGCCGCGCGCCTGACCGGGCGCCCGATCCCGCCGAACAAGGTCGGCTACACCGCCCAGTGCATCAGCCTCGGCCGCCGTGACGCGGTCGTGCAGTGGATGACGCCGGACGACCAGCCCAAGCCGTCCGCGGTCACCGGCGGGACGGCCGCACGCCTGAAGGAGATGATCTGCAAGGTCGCCGCCTGGAGCGTCGCCCACCCGACGTCGATGCTTCCGGTCCGTCGCCGCCACGTGGTCCCGGCCGGGAAGACCCTCGCCGTCACTGCGTGAAAGCCCGTCGCCGCACCGGATGCCGAGAGTCCACATCGGACGGCTCGGCCCGGCCACCGGGTCTGCCGCGGTCCGTCAAGCGGGGCGCGGCAGACCGGGGTAAAATAGGAAGCGTTGACAACATACGGCGTGTGCAACTATTGTTCACGCCGCTCGTCACGCTGAAAGGAACACTCGCTGTGCCCGACATTCCCACCGTCAAGCTGAACAACGGCATCGAGATGCCGCAGCTGGGCTTCGGTGTCTTCCAGGTCCCGCAGCAGGAGACCTACGACGCCGTCGCCGCCGCGCTCGAGGCCGGTTACCGCAGCATCGACACCGCCGCCGCGTACGGCAACGAAGAGGGCGTGGGCAAGGCGATCGCCGGTGTGCCCCGCGAGGAGCTGTTCATCACCACCAAGCTGTGGAACTCCGACCAGGGCTACGACGAGACGCTGCGCGCGTTCGACCGCAGCCTCGGCCTGCTCGGCCTGGAGCAGCTCGACCTCTACCTGATCCACTGGCCCGCGCCCGCGAACGACAAGTACGTCGACAGCTGGAAGGCCATCAACAAGCTGCTCGGCGAGGGCCGCATCCGCGCCGCGGGTGTGTCGAACTTCCAGCCGGCGCACCTGGAGCGGCTCATCGACGAGGTCGGCCTGGTGCCCACGGTCAACCAGGTCGAGCTGCACCCGTACCTGCAGCAGGCCGAACTGCGCGCCGTGCACGACCGGCTGGGCATCGCCACCGAGGCCTGGAGCCCGCTGGGCAAGGGCGGGGACGTGCTCAAGGAGGCCGTGGTCACCGCGATCGCCGGGAAGCACGGGCGCACCCCGGCTCAGGTGATCCTGCGCTGGCACCTGCAGATCGGCAACATCGTCATCCCGAAGTCGGTCACGCCGTCGCGGATGGCCGAGAACATCGACGTGTTCGGCTTCCGGCTAGACGAGGCGGACCTGGCCGAGATGTCCACATTGGACAACGGCACCCGGCTCGGCCCGCACCCCGACACGTTCAACGGCTAGGCGAACTTGGTCTTCGGCCTGGGTTGCCGGACTCCGTCGACGAAGGTGTCCACCTTCTCGTTGTAGAAGGCGACCAGGCCGGCGACCTTCTGCGACTCCGGCAACGGGGTGTCGTAGAACCAGGCGATGTCCTCGTGGAGCGTGTCCCCGATGCGCGCCGAGTAGTACTCAGCGGTGCCCTTGTACGGGCAGTGCGACTTGGTTTCGGTGCGCTCCAACAGGTCCAGGCGGACCGCGGTCTTCGGCAGGTAGTAGCGGGTCGGCAGGCCGGTCTCGAACAGCAGCCGCGCGTTCGTGCTCTCGGCCACCGTCACGCCGTCGATCTCCACCCGGATGTGCCGGGAGCTGGCCAGGACGTCCACCCGCGTGTACGGGTCGCGCGGGTGGGTGTAGATCTCCTCGTCCTCCTCGAACCAGTTGTCCATGGCGTCGAAGTCGAACCGGACGAGGTCGCGCAGCTCCTCGATGGGGGAGTCCTGGTGGATCCGGGCCGCGCCGACGGCCTGGTTGCCACCGGATTTGACGGTGTAAAGCGTGGCCTCG
Source organism: Actinocrispum sp. NPDC049592 (assembly GCF_040675465.1). Classification (NCBI taxonomy): domain Bacteria; kingdom Bacillati; phylum Actinomycetota; class Actinomycetes; order Pseudonocardiales; family Pseudonocardiaceae; genus Actinocrispum; species Actinocrispum sp. NPDC049592. The sequence goes on from NZ_JBFAPA010000002.1 coordinate 659,378, forward strand.
CCGCGGCTGGGGGAGGGCGCCGTCTCCCCGGTTTCCACCAGGTCGGCGCGCACATCGCCGCGCGGGAAGTAGTACGCCGGGTAGTACGGGACCTCCCAGACGTACGTGGGGGTCAACGTGTCGGCCACAAGCTCGCCGCCGAGGTAGACGCGGACGCGCTTCGAGCCCTGCTCCAGCCGGACCCGGCCACGAGTTGTCGTGTTCATGACCAGGTCAACAGCCGGGGCAGGGCCCGGATTCCAGCTGAATCCTTACGGTTCGATGGTGACCTTGATGGCCTCGCCGCTGGCCACCGTGTTGATGGCGTCCAGCACGCCGTCGAGCGGCATCCGGTGGGTGATCAGGTCCTCGACCGGCACCGCGCCGGTGGCGATCAGCTCGAGGGCCTTCTTGTTGTGCGCCGGGCTGGAGCCGTTCGCGCCGACGATGGTCAGCTCGCGGTAGTGCACCAGGTTGGAGTCGCACGCGATGATCGGGTTGTCCTTGGGCAGGCCACCGAAGAAGCTGATCCGGCCCCGCCGGGCGGCCATCTTCAGGCCGTCCTCCTGGGCCTTCCCGGCCGCCGCCGCGGTGATCACCACGTCGACGCCGCGGCCGTCGGTCAGCCGCAGCACTTCCTCGACCGGGTCCAGGTCTGCCGAAGATCTGCTTGCAGGGTCGAGCATTGGCGCCGCACAGATGGCCGCGTCCGGCTTGACCAGCGCCGCGGCCATCTCCAGCCGCTGCTTGGACAGTTCCACCAGGTACACCGACTCGGCGCCACGGGCGCGGGCTAGCCGGACGTGCAGACACCCGATCGGGCCCGCACCCACCACGACGACGGTGTCCCCGCTGCCGACCCCGGCCAGCTCCTGTCCATTCAGGACACACGCGAAGGGCTCCGCCACCGAGGCCTCGGCGTAGGAAAGGCCGTCGGGGATCCGGTTGAGACCGTCCACTTTGAGCACCGCGTGCGGCACGATCATGTATTCCGCGAAACCGCCGTCGAAGTGGTAGCCCATGGAGACCTGGTTGGGGCAGATGGTCATCCAGCCGCGCTTGCAGTCCGGGCACTCGCCGCACGGGATCGCGGCGATCACCTGCACCCGGTCACCGGTGGTCCAACCGTCCACATTGGACCCGACCTCGACCACCTCGCCGGCGATCTCGTGCCCGATCACCCGGGGCGGGTCGATGTGGTGGTGGCCGAACCGGAAGATCTTCAGGTCGGTGCCGCAGGTGGAACAGTTGTGCACCTTGATCTTCAGCTCGTCCGGGCCGGGCGTGGGCTCGGGCGCCTCCTCGATGCGGATGTCCCCGGGCGCGTAGAAGCGCGCGACCTTCACAGCTAGTTCTCCTCGTCGATCGACTGCAGCAGGCGGATCACGGTCTCGGCGTCGGGTGCTTCGCGCAGCTCGGCCGCCTTGGCGGGGTCCATCAGGATCATCGCGAGCGACGAGAGGATCCCGACCTGCTCGGACCCGTGCGCCGCGATGCCGACGCAGAGCTTCGCCACGTTGCCCGAACCCCAGTCCACGCCATCGGGGAACTGCAGGACAACCAGCGAGGTCTGTTTGACGTACTGGCGGGACGCGTCGGTGCCGTGCGGGATGGCCACACCCTCGCCGATGAAGGTGGACACCGACTCCTCGCGCTCGTGCATGGCGGGCAGGTACTCGGCGCTGACCGCGCCGACGTCCAGCAGCGCCTGTCCACATTGGTCGATCGCGTCCGCCCTGCCCGAGGCGGTCCGGCCGAGCCGGACCCCCTCGGGCGTCAGCAGCGCCGTGCGCTCAGTCGGCAAGCGACCCACCGTCCCGGATGGCCGCCTCCACCTTGTCGAACACCGGGTCGCCCAGGAAGCTCTGGAAACCCAGGATCACCTTGTCGCCGCTGCCCTTCTTGGCCCGCGCCAGCAGGGTCGACTGGCACAGCACGACATCGGCGTCGGCCGGGATGTCGTTGACCGGCGTGTGGCTGACCGAGACCTTGTACGGCTTGAGCCGCTTGGCCAGCTGCGAGGCGACCATCACGCTGCTGCCCATGCCGGCGTCACAGGCGATGACCACCTTCTTGATGGCGGAACCCTCGATGGTGCTCATGCTGCTCCTTTGACTTCGCCGCCGTTGGCGATTTCGCGTTCCCGTTCCGCTGCCTTCTCACCGCGGCCGAACTTCATCAGCACGGCTGCCACCACGAAGCTCACCGCGGCCGACAGGACGATACCGGCGATGACACCGAAGTAGCCGCCCTTGGGCGTGACCGCCAGGACCGCGATGATGCTGCCCGGCGACGGGGTGGCGACCAGGCCGGCGCCGGTGATGCTGAACACCAGCACACCCGTTGCGCCACCGGCGATCGCGGCGATGATCAGGCGCGGGGCCGCGAGGATGTAGGGGAAGTAGATCTCGTGGATGCCGCCGAGGAACTGGATCACGATCGCCCCGGGAGCGGTCGATCGCATGGCGCGCACGCCGAACAGCGTGATCGCGAGCAGGATTCCCAGGCCTGGCCCGGGGTTGGGCTCGATCAGGAACTCGATCGCCTTGCCGTTCTCGGCCGCGTGCGCGACACCGAGTGGCGACAACACGCCGTGGTTGATGGCGTTGTTGAGGAACAGCACCTTGGCCGGCTCGACGATGATCGACACCAGCGGCAGCAGGTGCGCGTCCAGCAGGAACTGCACGCCGTTGCCCAGCGCCTTGGTGATGCCCTCGACCGCCGGCCCGATGCTCAGCAGGCCGAGGATGGCCATGACGCCGCCGATGATCCCGGCGCTGAAGTTGTCCACCAGCATCTTGAAGCCGGCGCCGACCTTCACGCCCACCGAGTTGTCGAACAGCTTGAGCAGGAACGCGGTCAGCGGTCCGATGAGCATCGCGCCGAGGAACATCGGGATGTCCGCGCCGACCGCGATGCCGATGGTGGCGATCGCGCCGACCACCGCGCCGCGCTGGCCGTGCACCAGCCGGCCGCCGGTGTAGCCGATCAGCACCGGCAGCAGGATCTTGATCATCGGGTTGACCAGCTCACCGATGTGCGCGTTCGGCGTCCAGCCGGTCGGGATGAAAAACGCGGTGATCAGACCCCACGCGATGAAGGCGCCGATGTTCGGCATCACCATCCCCGCGAGGTAGCCACCGAAGCGCTGCACCGAGGCCCTGATCTGGTGCGCCTTCGAGGGCGCCGCTTCTGTATCTGTCATCGTCGACACTTCCCGTTGCTGTTCGTCCGGCAAAACCAGTAACTCAGTGGTCCCCCTGAATCCCCCGGCCGGCGTCGATCTCGTGCACTGTGACCAGTTCCGGCCGCAGATCATCGGGACGGGGCATGGTGCTGCCCGGCAGGGACACCGCGGCGGCGCCCCAGGCCACCCCGGACACCAGCGCCCGCTCGCCGTGCCCGCCACCGGCCAGGAACCCGGCGAGCGTGGCGTCGCCCGCGCCGACCGTGCTGCGGGCCTGCACGACCGGGGCCTCGGCGTGCCAGCACCCGTCTTCGCAGACGAGGACGGCGCCGTCGCCGCCCAGGCTGGCGAGCACGGCTCCGGCGCCGAGACCACGGATCTCCTGAGCGGCCTCCACCACGTCCCCGAGTGTCCTCAGTGGACAGCCGACGGCCTCCTCCAGCTCGTGGTGGTTCGGTTTGACCAGCGCCGGCTTGGCTTTGAAGGCCGCGCGCAGCGCTGGTCCGCTCGTGTCCAGCGCGACCCGGACGTCCTCGCCCGCGAGCCGGCCGAGCAGCTCGGCGTAGAACTCCGGCTCGACGCCCGGCGGGAGGCTGCCCGCGAGCACCACCCACGCGGCGTCGCGGGCGGCCGTGATCACCGCGTCCGCAAGGGCTTTCGCCTCCGCTGCGGACAACCGCGCACCCGGCTCGTTGAGCTTGGTGACCGTGGCGTCCGGTTCGATGACGCTGACGTTCATCCGGACCGGCCCCAGCGCCGGTACCCGGACGACCTCGATCGAGTAGTCGCTGAGCAGGCTGATCAGCTGCTCGCCCTCGGCGCCGCCGGCCGGCACGACCGCACGCGCCTTGATCCCGTTGCTCACCAGGGCGCGGGCCACGTTGATGCCCTTGCCGCCCGGCTGGACGTGGACGCCGGTGGCCCGGTGCAGCCCGCCACGTACCAGCCCCGCCACCTCGATCGTCCGATCGACGCTCGGGTTCGCCGTCACCGTGACGTACACGCTGCTCCCACCTCCATGTTGCTCCACGTTGAGCCAATATTGGATTCAGTGATTGTGCATGTGTTCATGTGGCTTTGCAAGGGGCGGATGTTGATTCTTCGTTGCCGAGTTGTGTGAACCCACATAAAGTCACATCCATGTACGCGGAGGAACGACAGCAGGTGATCCTCGAGCGGGCCCGCGCGAAGGGGCGTGTGGACGTGGCCGCGCTCGCGGAGGAGTTCGACGTCACCACCGAGACGATCCGGCGGGATCTGACCGTACTCGAACGCCACGGTGTGCTGCGGCGGGTGCACGGCGGCGCCATCCCGGTGGAGCGCCTGGGGTTCGAGCCGGCGTTGTCGGTGCGCGAGACGGTGATGACCGACGAGAAGACGCGGATCGCCAAGGCCGCGCTCGCCGAGTTGCCGGAGAACGGGACGATCCTGCTCGACGCGGGCTCGACGACGGCCAAGCTGGCCGACGCGCTGCCGGTCGACCGTGACCTGACCATCGTCACCCATTCGGTGAACATCGCGCTGTCGCTGATCACCCGGCCCAACGTGACGGTGATGCTGGTCGGCGGGCGGCTGCGCAGCCGGACCCTGGCCTCCGTGGACGCGTGGGCGCTGCAGGCGCTGCGGGACACCTTCGTCGAGGTCGCTTTCATCGCCACCAACGGGGTTTCCGTCGAGCGGGGGCTGACCACGCCCGATCCCGCGGAGGCGATGGTGAAGAAGGCGGCCATCGCGTGCGGGCGCCGGTGCGTGCTGCTGGCCGACCACACCAAGGTCGGCAACGACCACTTCTCCCGGTTCGCCGACCTGGGCGACATCGACACGTTCATCACCGACTCGGCCATCGACTCCGAGGTCGCGGCCGAGATCGGGGCCGCCGGTCCGAAGATGGTCATGGTGTAGCCACGTATTCCAACATAAAACCAAACAAAACCCTTGCGTAACCACATTCGTCCTGGTTACCGTGTCCTCCTGACCTGCGGACAAGGGAGTGACATGGCGACCACGCGAGTGAAGATCGGATCTGCCGTCGGCCTGCATGCCCGTCCCGCCGGACTGCTCGTCCAGGCCGCGTCCCGCCAGCCGGTCCCGGTGCTGATCGGCCGCCCGGGCACCGCGGGTGTGCCGGCGGCCAGCATCCTCGCCGTGATGTCACTGGGTGTGGCCGGTGGCGAGGAGGTCGAGCTGACCGCCGAGGGCGAGGGCGCCGAGGCGGCCCTGGAAGAGCTCGCCGCCCTGCTGGCTCAGGACCTGGACGCGGACGCGCCCGCGAAGAACTGAGTCATCTTCGCGCGAACAGGATCGCGCTCGGCTTGTCGTGCGGGTCCGTCAGCAGCTCGGCCTCGACCGTGAACCCGGCCTCGCGCAACCACTCCGCGACCCGCTCCGGCCGGCGGCGGTGGACGTGCACCTTCATCGGGTGGCCGCCGTAGCCCTCGGTCTTCAGCTTCGACTCGTCGCCGACGTGGAAACCGAGCTGCAGCGGGCTGTTCGGGCGCAGCACCCGGTGGAAGTGCTCGAGGACGCCCGGCACTTCCTCGTCCGGGATGTGGATCAGCGACCACCAGGCGATCAGGCCCGCCGCGGACTCGTCTTCCAGGTCCAGCTCCGTCATCGAGCCGACCTCGAAGCGCAGCCCGGGGTGGGTCTTCCTGGCGAGTTCGATCATCCCGGGGGAGAGGTCGATGCCGAACGCGTCGACGCCCAGGCCGTTCAGGTGCGCGGTGACTTGCCCTGGGCCGCAACCGATGTCGGCCACCGGCCCGTTCTGCGCCTTCTCCGCGAACAAGGCCAGCGCCATGCGTAAGTACGGCAGGGTGGCCAACGAGTCGCGCACGACATCGAGGTAGCTGACCGCCACTGTGTCGTACGAGATCCGGGTGTCGGTCAGCCAGCCGTCCGTCGTCATGACCGGCACCGTACTGCAAGATCATCTCCGGGTTGTGTGGAAGCGCTCTCGCTGTGACCGGTTAATGGCGATACATCCGATCTATATCTTGACTGCCTGTGATGATCTGCTTACGCTGTCCTTCGGTTAATTCATGCATTGAACTAATCCGAGTGGATGGCCGATGACTCGACGCCGTGTCTTATGCCTGTCCTCATTGGTTCTGCTGTCGTTGGTGAGTGTCGGAGCGCCCGCCGGTGCCGCTCCGGCCACCACGGCGTGGCAGAACGGGTCGTTCGTGGTCGACCGCCCCAACCTGGTGCATAGATCCGATGTCATCCTCGGCCGGCCGAACACCGCCGCCACCGAGTCCATGCCGTTGGGCAACGGTCAGCTGGGCGCTGCCGTGTGGGCCGCGGGCGGGTTCACCGCGCAGCTCAACCGGACGGACACGTTCCCGGACCGCAAGTCGCTCGGTCAGGTGGTGATCCCAGGGCTTTCGCGGCTCACCGGCGCCACCGACTTCACCGGCCGGCTCGACCTCTACGACGGCATGCTGCGCCAGTCCGGCGGTGGCATGACGATGACCGCGTTTGTCCGCGCGGACACCCAGCAGCTGGTCGTCGACGTGACCGGCGCCGACCCGAACAGCACCCAGACCGCGCAGGTCAAGCTGTGGAGCCCGCGGTCGCCGCAGGCGCGGGCGTCCGGGGGAGTGGCGACGCTCGCCGAGACGTGGGTGGACAACACCGCGACCGGCAACTCGGGGCGGACGTTCGGCGCGATGACCGGCATCAGCGCGGGTGGCCGCAACGTTGCGGCGTCCACACCGGACACTCGGACCGCGCAGGTTTCGTTCCAGCCCAACGCGGACGGCTCGTTCCGGATCGTCGTCGCGGCCCCCTCGTGGACCGGCGGCGACGCCATCGCCACCGCGAACTCGGTGATCAACGGCGACACAACCCGGCCGGACGTGCGATCCGGGCACCTGTCGTTCTGGCACAACCACTGGGACACCGCCGGGCTGATCAAGATCACGTCACCGGATGGCATCGGTGACTACGTCGAGAACCTGCGCACCATCAACCTGTACCTGAGCGCGGCGCAGAGCCGGGGCGTGCTGCCGGGTTCGCAGGCGGGCGTGGCCGACCTGTTCACGTTCTCGCAGGACCACCGCGACTGGTACCCGAGCGGCTACTGGTTCTGGAACCTGCGCATGCAGATGCTGGCCAACATGTCCGCGGGCCTGAATGGTCTGAACGACCCGTACTTCCGGTTGTACCGGGACAACATCAACGCGATCGCGTCCTGGACGCAGGGCCACATGCCTGGGCGGCAAGGGTTGTGCGTGCCGGAGACGATGCGGTTCAACGGGAACGGTTACTACGAGGGCGGTTCGGCGGTGAACAACGCCTCCTGCGACTCGACGATCGCGCCTTCGTACAACTCGCTCAACGTGACCACCGGCCCGGAGATCGGCCTGTGGGTCTGGTGGACCTACCAGATGACCGACAACCGCTCGTTCCTGTCGGCCAGCTACCCGCTGATCCGCGGCGCCGCGCAGTTCCTGTTGTCCCACGCCACAACGGGTTCCGACGGCAGGCTGCACACCCTCTCGAACGCGCACGAGACCCAATGGGGCGTCACGGATCCGACCACGGACATCGCCGCGATGCAGGCGTTCTTCCCGGTCGCGATCAAGGCGGCGCAGACCCTCGGCCAAGATCCTGGCCTGGTCGACCAGCTCAACGCGGCCATCGCCAAGATCCAACCGTTGCCCCGCACGGACACCGCCACGCAGCAACAGCTGCTCACCCCCGCCGACGACGCCAGCGGCCGCACGATGATCGGTCTGTCCAGGCAGCCGACCGCTCAACGCCACAACAGCGAGAACATCGGCCTGGAGGCAGTCTGGCCGTATGGCCTGATCGGCGATACTGACGCAATGACGGCCCTGGGCCGCCGTACCTACACATCCCGCAGCTACGTCAACGGAAACGACTGGAGTTACGACGCCCTGCACGCCGCTCGTCTAGGCCTGCCCAGCGACATGCGGACCGCGCTGATCGCGGCCATCCAGCGCTACCAGGTGTATCCCTCCGGACTGGCGAGCTTCACCGCGCAACCCGCGTTCGAGCCGTACATCGAGCAGACCGGCGTCCTCGCTTCCGCTGTGGCAGAAGCATTCGTCCAGGACTACGACGGCCTGCTGAGGATCGCGCCCGCCTGGCCCTCGGACTGGACCGGCGAAGGCACGGTGTACATCCAGCACAACACCAAGGTCCACCTCCAGATCAACGCGGGTGTCCCCACAACCGTTGCGGTGGCCGCGGGTTCCTCCGACCCCATCACCGTCCGCAGCCCTTGGCCCGGCCAGAGCGTCACCGTCGTCGACGGCCAAACCCGCGCCACAGTCGTTGCCCCCCAGGCAAACGCCACCTTCACCATCCCCACCCAGCCGGGCAAGTCCTACCTCATCGAACGAACCTCAGCCCCCACCAACACCCAACCGTTCGCGGCCCTCACGGGAACCCCGGCCACCACCGCGAAACGAACCGCCAACGTCACCATCGGCCTCCCCAAACCCACCGGCGGCAACGGAACCATCAGCCTCCGCTCCCGCGCGAACAACCAATACGTCAGCGTAGCCACCAACTCCCAACTCATCGCCAGCAAAACCTCGATCGGCCCCACCGAACAGTTCGACATGATCGACCTCGGCAACAACAACATCGCCCTCCGCGCCCACGCCACCGCCAAATACGTCGCCGCCGAAAACGCCGGAGCCCAACCCCTCATCGCCAACAGAGACACAGCCGGCCCCTGGGAAACCTTCCAGCTGATCCACAACCCCAACACCACAGTCACCTTCCGCGCCACCATCAACAACCGCTACGTCTGCGCCGACAACGCCGGCGCCGCCCCCCTCATCGCCAACCGAGACGCCATCGGCCCCTGGGAACAATTCGACCTCATCACCAACTAACCCCAAACCCCGAGGCAAGACGTGCGGAAACGCACCTAGAGGAAGGCATTCAAGGGGTCCCCACACCAAATCGATCCGCACGCCCCGCCACGGCGCCCACGAGCGCCCCCAGGTCTAGGGTTTCAAGGATGGGGCCCCTCAGAGCCGGAGTCATCGCCGCCACAGCCAGCGGCATCCCGTCGACAGTCCACGCCCTCGTCACCGGCAGGAATGTCCTCGCGGCAACAAGGGCAGCGGGAACGCTCCTCCCCGGCAGCAAGCCGACGATCATCCGCGGAGCGGTCGCCCACGCGATCATCTCGACCGGCTGGACCACAGTCATCAGCACGGCCAACAAGCACTGGAAGCTGGGCATCACAGGCGGGGCAGCGGCAGGCCTGGCGATAGCCGCCCTCGACCTCGGCATAGCGGCGAAGAGGTACCCGGCGGTGAGAGCCCTTCCACAACTGCCGCAAATCCTGGACCATGTAGCTTTCGGCGCCATCCTTGGGGGACTGCTCTGAACACGCACCGCTACCGCCGCCACCTCACCCTCGAAGACCTGAAAGCCATCCCGGGTCTCTCCACAGTGGACGGCTTCGAGGAACTCACCGAGGCCAGCTACAACACGGTCTACCGCATCAGGACCAACGGCCAGGGGCGGATCCTCAAGGTCGCCCCCGACCCCACGGCCCCCGGCCTGGCCCACGAACACGACCTCATCCGCACCGAGGCCATGTTCTACACCCAGGCCAAAGGCAGGATCCCGGTCCCGGAGGTGATCCACGCCGACGACGAACACCTCCTGATGACCGAGCTCCCCGGCCACAACTGGTTCGGCCGCGACGAACCCAACCACGCCGAGCTCCGCCGTGAACTCGGCGCAATCGTCGCCAAGCTGCACACCATCGAAGGCGAGACCTTCGGCTACCCCCAGCAGCCACCCAAAGCCACCTGGCGCGAAGCCTTCACCGGCATGCTCGAAGACGTCCTCAACGACGCCGAGCGCTACGGAGTCGACCTCCCCGAGATCAAGGACAGCCTCGGCAAGAACGCCCATCTCCTCGACGCGATCCGCAAACCGGTTCTCGTCCACTTCGATCTCTGGCCAGGCAACATCCTGATCCACGACAACAGGATCAGTGGCCTGGTGGACGGCGAACGAGCCTTCTGGGGCGACCCCGCGGCCGAGTTCGTCTCCCTGAGCCTGTTCGGCGACATCGAGGACGACAAGGACTTCCTGGAAGGCTACGGCAATCCGGAGTTCACAGTGGACACTCGCCGCCGGATCGCCCTCTACCGCACGTACCTCTACCTGATCATGATCGTGGAGACGGTCCCACGCGGCTACGAGGGCGACCACCACGCCCAGGTGATGGCCCTGACCAGACGCCTGCTCGACGAGCAACTCCAGAGACTGCGATGAGTTCTCCCGGCGACACCAGTCTGTACTCCTGAGGAAAGGAGAGCAGACATGAGTCTCCCCGAGGTGGTCACCCGAGACCAATGGCAGCAGGCCCGCGACGAACTGCTGCTCAAGGAGAAAGCGGCCACGAGGGCCCGGGACGTCCTGAACGCCGACCGCCGCCGCCTCCCGATGGTCGAGATCGGCAAGGACTATGTGTTCGAAGGCGATCTCAGCCTGGCCGACCTGTTCGAAGGCCGGATGCAACTGATCGTGTACCACTTCATGTACGCCCCGGAGTGGGATGCGGGCTGCCGCAGCTGCTCGGCGTTCCTCGACCAGATCGGCCACCTGGCCCACCTCAACGCCCGGGGCACGACCTTCGCCTCGGTCTCCCGTGCCCCACAAGCCCAGCTGGACAAGCACAAGCAGCGAATGGGCTGGAGCCACATCCCGTGGTACTCCTCGAACGGCAGCGACTTCAACGAAGACTTCCACGCCACCAGGGATGACGGCGAGTACCCAGGGATCAGCGTGTTCCTGCGAGACGCCGGAGGCGGCACCTTCCACACGTACTCGACGTACGCTCGAGGGCTCGACGGCCTGGGCAGCACGACGACCTTGCTGGACCTGACGCCGCTGGGCCGCCAGGAGGCGTGGGAGGAACCCAAAGGCCGCGCCACCGGCCTCGGCGCCCCGGCGGGAAGTCCTGCGCTGAAGTACCACGACGAGTACTAATGGTGTTGTGGCAGAACTGAACTGGGCACGCAACGTCACCTACCGGGCCAAGACGATCCACCGCCCCACCGAGGTCGGGCACCTCCAGGAACTGGTGGCGCGCACCCCGAGGATCCGCGCCCTGGGCACCAGGCACGCCTTCAACAAGATCGCCGACACGACCGAGGACCTGGTCAGCGTGGCGGGCCTGCCGCAGGTGATGGAGATCGAGAACGGCCGGGTAAGGGTGACCGCCGGCCTGAAGTACGCCGACATCAACCCCCACCTGGAGCGGTACGCGCTGCCGAACCTGGCCTCCCTGCCGCACATCTCGGTCGCCGGTGCCTGCGCCACGGCAACCCACGGCTCAGGCACCGGCAGCCTCTCGACCGCGGTGTCCGGCCTGGAGATCGTGACCGCGGACGGGGAGCTGCGAACCATCGAGAGAGGCGACCCCGACTTCGACGGTGCGGTGGTGAACCTTGGCGCGCTGGGAATTGTCACCGCGGTGACCCTGGATCTCGTGCCGTACTTCGAAATCCGCCAGTATGTCTACGAAGGACTGTCGCTGACCGAAGACCTGCTGGCGATCCTGCACAGCGCCTACAGCGTCAGCTTCTTCACCGACTGGTCCAGCGACCGAATCACCCAGGTCTGGGTCAAGGAGCGAACCACCGACCCGCACGTGGACATCCCGGCGACCCCGGCCGACGGCCCCCGCCACCCGGTCGCGGGCATGCCGGCCGAGAACTGCACGCAGCAGATGGGCGTCCCCGGCCCGTGGTACGCCCGCCTCCCACACTTCCGCCCCGAGTTCACACCGAGCGCGGGCGATGAGCTGCAAGCCGAGTTCATGGTCGCCAAGGAGAACGCGGTCGACGCACTCCACGCGATCAACGAGATCCGCGACCAGATCCACCCGGTCCTGCACATCAGCGAGGTCCGCACGATCAAGGCGGACGCCCTCTGGCTCAGCCCGTTCTACCACCGCGACACGGTGAGCATCCACTTCACGCTGCACTCGGACGCCGACCGCGTCCTGCCGGTGATCGAGCTGATCGAGCGCCGGCTCCGGCCGTTCGACCCGAAACCGCACTGGGCCAAACTCTTCACCCGGACCTGCGACTACGAACGCGGAGCCGACTTCAAGGCGCTGGCCGCCCGCTGGGACCCGGAGGGCAAGTTCGGCAACGAGTTCACGAAGCAGTTCATTGCGGTCGGAAACTGACCGCAATCGCCGGTACGGTGATGTCATGACTGAACAGATCATTCCGTTCCGCATCAAGGTCCCGCAGGCGCAGCTCGATGACCTGAAAGAACGTCTCAGCAACGCCCGTCTGCCCGCGCCGCTGCCCGGCGACGGGTGGGACACCGGCGTGCCCACGAAGTGGCTGCATGAGCTGGTCGACTACTGGCGCACGAGCTACGACTGGCGCGCCGCCGAGGCCGAGCTGAACTCCTTCCCGCAGTTCACGACCGTGATCGACGGCCAGAAGATCCACTTTCTCCATGTCCGCTCGGCCGGGGAGAACGCGCTTCCGCTGCTGCTGACCCATGGCTGGCCGGGCTCGGTCGCCGAGTTCGTCAAGGTCATCGAGCCGCTGTCGCGGAGGTTCCACCTGGTCATCCCGTCCCTGCCCGGCTTCGGCTTCTCCGGGCCCACGAACGACAGCGGCTGGAGCACCAACCGCATCGCGCGAGCCTGGGCCGAGCTGATGACCCGGCTGGGCTACGAGCGGTTCGGCGTGCAGGGCGGCGACATCGGCGCGATCGTGAGCCCGGAGGTCGCCCGGGTCGCACCCGATCGGGTGATCGGCGTCCACCTCAACGGTCCGCCCGCGTACCCGCTGGGTGACAACGAGGGCCTCACCGAGGTCGAGCAGGATCGGCTGAAGCGGTTCGAGGCGTTCCAGCGCGAGGAGATGGGCTACATCCACATCCAGTCCACCCGCCCGCAGACCCTGGCGTACGGCCTGGTCGACTCCCCGGTCGGCCAGCTGGCGTGGATCATGGACAAGTTCCGCGAGTGGACCCACCCACGGCAGACCCCGCCGGACGAGATCCTCGACCGCGACTGGCTGCTGACCAACGTGATGATCTACTGGCTGACCGGCACCGCCGGGTCCGCGGCCTACGTCGGCTACGCGCAGACCGGCGCATGGGGCGCGAAGGTCGAGGTCTCGAAGGTGCCGACCGCCGCGCTGGTGTTCGCGCACGACATCAGCATCCGCCGGTACGTCGAACGCGCGCACACCATCACGCGGTGGACCGACGTCGACAAGGGCGGCCACTTCGCGGCCATGGAGGAACCCGGGATCCTGGTCCAGGACGTGCTGGAGTTCTTCTCAGACAAGGCCTGACTGGTAGGCGAACACCACGAGCTGGGCCCGGTCACGGGCGCCGAGCTTGATCATGGCCCGGCTGACGTGGGTGCGGGCGGTGGCCGGGCTGACGACGAGACGTTCGGCGATCTCGTCGTTGGTCAGGCCCTCGCCGACCAGCGCCACGATCTCCCTTTCCCGCTGGGTCAGGGAGTCCAGCTGCGGGTGCGGCTTGGCGGCGCGGCTGGGCTGCCCGGTGAACTCGCTGATCACCCGCCGGGTCACCGACGGCGAGAGCAGCGCCCCGCCCGCGGCCACCAGGTGGATCGCGCGGACCAGCTCGTCGGGTTTGGTGTCCTTCAACAGGAATCCGCTCGCGCCGTACCTGAGCGCGTCGAACACGTACTCGTCCAGCTCGAACGTGGTCAGCACGATGATCTTGGCGCGCTCGCAGGCCGGGTCGGCCACGATCCGCCGGGTCGCCTCGATCCCGTCGATCCCGGGCATCCGCACGTCCATCAGCACGACGTCCGGCTGCAGCTCCCGGGCCGCGGTCACGGCGGCCAGCCCGTCGGCGGCCTCACCGGCGAACTCCAGGCCGTCCTCGTTCTCCATCAACGTCCGCAGGCCCAGCCGGATCAGGTCCTGGTCGTCGACGATCAGCACGCGGGTCACGACGCCTCCACCGGGATCGACGCGCGAACCTCGAACCGGCCGTCCCCGGTCGGCCCGGCGCTGAACGAACCACCCAAAGAGGTGACGCGTTCGCGCATTCCAGGGATGCCGAAGCCACCGCCCGAAGTCACCGGGGCGGACGCGGGGTTGGAGATCGCGATCACCACGCCATCATCCTCGTAGCTGACGTTCACCGTGGCCCGTTTGACCTCGCTGTGCTTGAGAACGTTGGTCAGCGACTCCTGCACGATCCGGTAGCCGGCCAGGTCGACGGCCGCGGGCAGGTGCCGGGACTCGCCGCGCACGTCCACCTGGACCTGCATCCCGGCCTTGCTCATCCGGTCCTGCAGCTCGGCGAGGTTGTGCAGGCCGGGCGCGGGGGCGCGGTCGGCCGACCGGACCACGGTCAGCGTCGCGCGCAGCTCGTCCAGCGCGGCCTCGCTGGTCTGGCTGATCGCGGTCAGCGCGATCTCGGCCTGTTCGGGCTTCTTGGTCAGCAGGTGCAGGGCGATGTCCGCCTGCATCTTGATCGCCGCCAGCCCGTGGCCGACCACGTCGTGCACCTCCTGGGCGACGCGCAAACGTTCGTCCGCCACCCGCTGGCGGACCGCCTCGGCCCTGGCCTGCTCGACCGACTCGCGGTTGGTCCGGATGATCACGCCGAGCGCGAGCGGCACGAGCACCCAGCCGATCGCCGGGATCAGGCCGTAGAGATCCGGGAACGCCCCCCGGTTGGTCAGCAGGTGCGTCAGCAGGACCACCAGCGAGATCCCGCTGGCCAGCACGGCCGTGCGGAACGGCTCGTAGCGGCCGACGGTGTACACCGCGATCGCGTACCCGAGGAAGACCGGCCCATACGGGTTGTTCAGCAACAAGTACGTCGTGATCAGCGTGGTCGAGACGGCCAGCGTGGGCAGCGGCCAGCGGCGCCGCACGAGGAGTACGGCGCCGCAGCCGGCGGCCAGTGCGAGCCCGAAGCCGTCCACGTGCTGCCCGGCGCCGGTGAACATCCGCGAGGCGCCGATCGACCCGCCCACGCTGACCACCGTCACCGCGAACGCGAGGACGACATCCGAGACCTTCATGGCTAGATGATGTCCCGTCGCCGCAGCAGCCAGCCACCGATTCCGGCGAACGCGATCAGGTACGCGGTGACCACGAGCGCCGCCGGGCCGCCGCTCACCAGGGCGTCGACCCCGGGTGCCTGGTTCGGGCCGGTGATCGCGGCGACCAGCGAGCCCGCGTTCGGCCCGGGCAGGCCCTTCTGCAGCTGCGCGATGAAGTCCAGCATCGGCGCGGCGATGGCGGACAACAGGTTCTGGATCGCCAGCATCCACACCAGACCGAGCCCGATCGGCAACGCCACGCCCCGCAACAGGATCGCGAGCAGCACGCCGAGCGCGCCCCACATCGTGCTGACCAGCCAGCCCGCGCCGAACCCCTGCAGGATGTCGAGCACCCCCGGCCAGGCCATCGGCCTGCCCTCGATCCCGGCGATGACCGCGCTGGTCGCAGCGCTGAACGCCATCAGCGCGAGCACCATCACGAACGTGCCCACCGCGACCGTGACGAGCTTGGCCCCGTACACGCTCAACCGGGAAGGTCGTTGCGCGAGAACGGTTTTCCAGGTCTCCCAGCCGTACTCGCTGCCCGCCACCAGCACGCCGAAGATCAGCGCGAGCGCGCCGATGAACAGCGGCAGCCCGGCGATCGAGCTGGACACGAACCCGCTGGGCAGCATCGCGTCCAGCCCCCGGCTGACCGGTCCGCCCGAACCCGCGTACGGGATGATGTAGGCGAACGTGATCGTCTGCACCACGGCGATGGCCAGCAGCAGCCAGCTCGCCGGGCGGTGCACCTGCTTGGCCAGTTCGGCCCGGATGTTATGCATGGTGACCTCCGGTCAGCTGCAGGAACGTCTGCTCGAAGTCGGGTTCGCGCCAGCGCAGCTCGCTGACCTCGACGCCGGATCCGACCAGCTCGGCGTTGATCCGGGCGGCGTCCGCGGGCGTGACCTCCAGGTCGAGGTGGTCGCCGTCGACGATGACCTTGTGCACGCCGATCATCGAGGTCAGCACCGAGCGGGCCCGGTCGAGCGGGGCACCGACGACCCGCAGGGTGCCGCCCGCGCGCAGCTCGGCCACGGTGGTCTCGGCGACCAGGCTGCCCCGGCTGATCACGCCGACCCGGTCACAGATCTGCTCGACCTCGGCCAGTAGGTGGCTGGACAGCAGCACCGTGCAGCCGTCCGCGGCGAGCTTGCGGATGGTGACCCGCATGTCGGCCATGCCGGCCGGGTCGAGGCCGTTGGTCGGCTCGTCCAGGATCAGCAGCCGCGGGTTCTTCAGCAGCGCCGCGGCCAGGCCCAGGCGCTGTTTCATGCCCAGCGAGTAGGTCGAGTACCGGCTGTCCGCGCGTTCGGTGAGGTCGACGACGTCGAGGACCTCGTCCACACGGGACAGTGCGACACCCGCGTGCCCGGCCAGCACACGCAGGTTGCGGCGGCCGGACAGGTACGGGTAGAACGCCGGCCCCTCGATCAGTGCCCCGACCCGGTCCAGGAACCCAGGTCCGGGCTCCTGGCCCAGCACCCGCAACCGGCCCGACGTCGGCCGGATCAGGCCGAGCAGCATCCGCAGCGTGGTGGTCTTCCCGGCACCGTTGGGCCCGAGGAACCCGTAGACCTCGCCGGGCCGGACGGTCAGGCTGACCTTTTCGACCGCTTTGGTGGTGCCGAAATGCTTGGTGAGGTTGTCTGTCTCAATCGGATTCATCGCGGACACGCCCCCATGGCTTGAAAACGGACAGGATCGTGGCGAAGAGCAGGGTGGCGGTGGACACGATCGGGGGAAAGACCATCGTGTCGTCGGTGGCGCCGCCGGCGGCCGCCGCCTCGACGCCCGGGCGCAACAGGAACAGCACCAGGACGCAGAGCACGACGTTCAACGCGAGCTTGACCGCCACCCACCAGTAGCGAATCAGCCCGTACTTCGAGCCCAGGCCCAGCACGATGCCGCTGACCAGGCACAACAGGCCCGCGGTGAGCAACGGCCAGACGGCGAACTGGGCCAGGCCCTGGTACATGGTGAGCGCGGTCCCGGTGTCGGCCAGCGCGGTGAACACCAGGACGCCCATCACGACGTCCATGCCGATCCACACGCCGGACGACACGATGTGCAAGACGAGGAAGCCTTTGCGCGGGTTCTTGGCGAGCCGCATCCCGTCCCTCGCGGGTCGTTCGGCGATGTTTCCCGCCCGTGCTGTAGTCATGGGCTCTATGGTTCGGCGGCGGGCGGGCATGGTCGTCCGCCCGAACGCGGCTCTCGGTCTACGCACTGGCGCGTACGCCGGGGAATAAGTCTGCGTACGCGGGAGTTCGTTCAAAATTGAACGAACTGGGTCGTCTGACGGAGGTAGTCCGGTGCGAGCACTGGTAGCGAACCCCACCACACAGTCCGGCTTGGAGCTGGCCGAAGCGCCGGATCCGGTGGCCGGGCCGGACGAGGTCCTGATCGAGGTGAAGGCGGTCTCGCTGAACTTCGGCGACGTGAACGGCATCGCACGGGCCAAGCCAGGCACGGTCCCCGGCTGGGACGCGGCCGGTGTGGTCGTGCAGGCCGCGGCGGACGGCTCCGGGCCCGCGGTCGGCGCGCGCGTGTCGTCGTTCCACCACAACGGCGCCTGGGCCGAGCGGCGCGCGGTTCGGACGCAGGACGTGGGTGTCGTGCCGGACGCGGTGGATTTCGCTGTGGCCGCGGCGGTTCCGGTCGCGGGTGTGACCGGTGTGCAGAGCCTGCGGGCGTCCGGGCCGATCGAGGGCAAGCGCGTGCTGATCACCGGGGCTTCCGGTGGTGTCGGCCGCTACACCGTGCAGCTGGCCGCCGCGCAGGGCGCGCACGTCATCGCCGCTGCCCGTCGTGGTGAGGGCCTCGCCGAACTGGGCGCCGACGAGGTTGTGTCCACCTTGGACGGACTGGACCCGGTGGACGTGATCATCGACACCGTCGGCGGGCCGCAGCTCGTGCAGGCGTGGGGTCTGCTGGCGCCCGGTGGCGTGCTGCAGAGCATCGGCTGGACGTCTTTGGAGCCCGCGACCTTCCCGCCGTACGCGACCGTGGGACAGCCGAAGTCGTTGCGGGCCTTCGAGGCCGTCAGCCCGTTCGGCCCGGACATCGAGGAGGTGGCCCGGTTGGCCGCCGAGGGCAGGCTCACCGTGGACCTGGGCTGGCGGGGGTCATGGGAGCGGTTCGAGGAGGCCGTCGAGGCGCTGCGCGGCCGCAGGGTCGCCGGGAAGGCCGTTCTCGAGCTGGGCTGACCCGCCGAAGGTCCTGCGGTAGCTGTCCGGGCTGACGCCGATCTGCGCCTTCATCCGGCGGCGCAGGTTGGCGGCGGTGCCCATGCCGGATCGCTGCGCCACACTGTCCACAGTGAGCGATGTCGTCTCCAGAAGTCGTTGCGCCAGGCGGATTCGCTGGATCGACAGCCACCTGCCGGGGGTGCTGCCGGTGGCGGCGACGAAGGCGCGGTGGAACGTCCTGTCGCTCATCCGGGCGTGCCCGGCCAGGTCGGTGATGCCGATCGGGTCGCCGAGCCGGGCCATTGCCCAGTCCACTGTGGACGCGATGCTGACCGGCGGCTGCTCGGGGACCGGCGCTTCGACGTACTGGCGTTGACCGCCGTCCCGGGCCGGTGGCATGACCAGGCGCTTGGCCAGCCGGGTCGCCACCTGCGCGCCGAAGTCCCGGCGGATCAGGTGCAGGCACAGGTCCAGGCCGCCGACCACGCCCGCCGACGTGTAGACCGGACCGTCCTGCGTGTACAGGACGTCCCCGCTGATGTCCGCTTCCGGTGCGGCTTTCGCCAGGTCGTCGAGCAGCGCCCAGTGGGTGGTCGCCTTGCGGTTGGTCAACAGCCCCGCTGCGGCCAGGGTGAACGCGCCCGAGCACAAGGACGCCACGGTGGCACCTCGGGCGTAGGCGTTCTTCAACGCCCTTCGCGCGGACTGTGGCACGTCCGCCAGGTGGTCGCCGCGGCCGGTCGCGAGGACGAGATCGCACTCGTCGAGGCCGCTCAGACCGTGCGTCGGGACGAGCGCGCCGACGGGGTGCATCGGGATGGTCACCTTGCCGGGCGTGCAGATCCGCAGCTCGAAGGGCGGCAGACCGGTGTCGGCGTGCGGGCGGCCCCAGACTTCGGCGGCGACCGCCGTGTCGAACGTCCGGGTGCCCTCGAGGACCAGCAAGCCGACAGTGCGCATGGCAGAAAAGTACCGGATCGCGCCGGTTTTGCCACTCCCTTCGTGGCGCTGCCCGCGGCAGGCTTGCCGGCATGACAACAGCTTTGATCGTGATCGACGTGCAGCTCGGCTTCGACTCCCCGGACCTGCCGCCGCGCAACAACCCGTCGAGCGAGAGCAACATCCGCGAGCTGGTGACCGCCTGGCAGGCGGCCGGGGAGCCGATCGTGCTGGTCCGGCACGACTCGCTGAAGCCGGAGTCGCCGCTGCGGGCCGGCACGCCCGGCAACGCGTTCAAGCCGGAGCTCGACGGCGTCCAGCCGACCCTGATGTTCACCAAGAACGTGAACTCCGCCTTCCACGGCCACGTCGACCTCAAGGCGTGGCTGGACGCCCGCGGTATCAAGGACATCGTGGTGATCGGCATCCAGACCAACTGGTGCGTCGAGACAACCGCCCGCGTCGGCGGCAATCTCGGTTACCACGTCAGGGTTGCGATCGACGCCACGCACACCTACGACGCCACCACCCCGGATGGCGCGGTCGTGACCGCCGACGAGCTGTCCCGCGCCACGGCGGCAAACCTCCACTCGGGTGGGTTCGCCGAGATCACATCGACGAAAGCAGTGCTGGCATCGCTCTGACCGCTAGTTTCGTCGTGGTGAGGATCGTTGGAGGGCTTGCCACGTTGGCAATGGCGTTCCCGAACCTGCCGCTGTTCCTGGTAGGGGCGCTGGCGCCGGCTCTGGTGGCCTCGTTCGGGATCGCCCGGCCGCTGCTGGGCATCCTGGGTACCGCAGGCTATGGCGTGGGCGCGCTGTTGTCGCTGGTGATCGGCCAGGTCGTGGACGCCGTGGGCGCGCGGCGGGCCATGCTCGTGCTGTTCGGCGTGGTCGCCGCCGCGTTGGCGGTGTTCGCACAGGCTGGGGACTACGGGGTACTTGTGGTCGCGATCGCTTTCTGCGGGGTGGCACAGGCGTTGGCCAACCCGGCCACGAACAAGCTGATCGCCTCCCACATCCCGGTTTCGCGGCGGGGGCTCATGGTCGGGATCAAGCAGTCCGGGGTGCAGCTCGGGGCGTTGGCCGCCGGGCTGCCCTTGGCCGCGCTGGCCGGTGGCCTGGGCTGGCGGGTCGCGGTGTGGACGGCCGCGGGGTGCGCCTTCGTCACCATGCTCGCGAGCGGGTTGCTGCCGCGCGATCCACCTTTACGCCGGGCGGCGCGGTCTTCTGGCCCGGTGGATCCGGCGGTGTGGTGGCTGATGGGGTTCCAGGCGTTGCTGGGCGCGGGAACCGTTGCGGTGAACACCTATGTGGCGTTGTTCGCGACGCAGGACCTCGGCTTCGGTCCACAGGTGGCCGCGGCTTTGGTGGCGGTGCTGGGGATCGCCGGGATCGCGGGCAGGCTGGGCTGGTCGCGGCTCGTCGCGAACGGCCGTCCGGCCGGGAAAGTGCTGGTACCACTGGGGCTGGGCGCGGCGGTCGCGGCGGTGATCCTGCTGGCGGCGGCCTCGCTGGGAACCTTCCTGGCCTGGGTGGGGGTGCTGGGGATCGGGGTGTTCGCCGTGTCGGGCAACGCGGTGTCCATGCTGGTCGTGTTGTCGTTGCCGGGGGAGCAGGTCGGGCGGCACTCCGCGCTGGTGTCCGCCGGGTTCTACGGCGGGTTCGCGGTCGGGCCGCCGTGTTTCGGCCTCCTGGTGGACCTCGGCGGGTACTGGCTCGCGTGGTCGTTGGTGGCGCTGGAGTTCGCGGCGGCGGCCGTGGTGGGTTGGGCATGGCTGCGCACGACCCGGAAAACCGCGCCGGTATAGTGTCCACACTGGACATTCCAGCCGGCCCACGCCGGACCGGTCCGGCTCCCCGCCCACTGGTCCGGCGTCGTCCTCACATCGCCGAGCGGTTGCCGCCGGTGTCCCGCATGGCCTTGATCAGGTCGTCGCGGGCGCGCGCCACGCGGGACCGGATCGTGCCGATCGGGCAGTCGCAGACCTCCGCGGCGTCCGCATAGGACAGTCCGAGCGTCTGGGTGAGCACGAAGGCCTCGCGGCGGTCCTCGTCCAGGCCGCGGACCAGCTCCGCCAGCAGCACGGCGTCCTCGAACCCGTCCACCGGCTGGGAGCGTTCGACGGCTGCCGCCCAGTCGGCCAGGTCGGCCTTGCGCGGCCGGACCGAGGTGGCCCGGATCTGGTCCACCACGACCCGCCGCGCGATCGACAGCAGCCAGGTCCGCGCGGACGAACGGCCCTCGAACCGGGCCAGGCTGCCCAGCGCGCGCAGGTAGGTCTCCTGGGCCAGGTCGTCCGCCAGCCGGACGTCGCCGAGGTGCGCCACGAGCCGCCAGACGTCACGCTGCGTGGCGCGCACGAACCGCTCCAGGGCGGTACGGTCACCCCTTCGGGCGGCGAACGCCAGCCGGGTGATCTCGGCGTCGGTCTCCACAAGGACGACAACGTAGCGTAACGCTGTGGCGTTCACCGGCGGAGGGAATGAAAATCACCCTGGGTGCGTCGGTATGGGCGCAAGAACCACCTGCGGCGTAAGGGGCTCGATGGCTGAGACCAAGGTCGTCCACAACCCGGGCGACAACTCCTACGAGGTGTGGTCGGACGGCAAGCTCGCGGGCTTCACCCGGTACGAGGAGATCAGTGACCTGACGGTGTTCGTGCACACCGAGGTCGACGAGGCATTCGCCGGGCAGGGGCTCGGCAAGATCCTCGCCGAGGGCGCGCTCGACGACGTCGTCGCGAACGGCGGGACCATCGTGCCGGTGTGCCCGTTCATCGCCCGTTTCGTCATCCGGAACAAGGACCGCTACGAGAGCCACGTCAAATGGCCCAAGGATGTCGGTATCGGTGAGTAACCTCGACGCCCGGCCGGCTGTGACCGAATGTGTGACGAGCGCGCCGGCCACGCCCGAGGCGACCCTGTTCGAGGCGCGTGAGGTTCCGCTCGGCGGAATCCGGGGCATCACGGTGTCCAGGGTGCTGCCGCAGCGTGGCCTGCCCACCATCGGGGCGTGGTGCTTCCTGGACCAGTTCGGCCCGAGCACCGAGCGGATGAACGTGCTGCCGCACCCGCACACCGGCCTGCAGACGGTCACCTGGCCGATCGCGGGGGAGATCCGGCACCGTGACTCGATCGGCAGCGACGTGGTGCTCAAGCCGGGCCAGCTGAACCTCATGACCAGCGGCCCGGGCATCTCGCACTCGGAGTTCTCGGTCAGCACCGGCCAGATGCACGGCCTGCAGCTGTGGGTCGCGCTCCCGTCGGGCGTCGAGATCGAGCACGCGTTCGCGCAGTACGTGACCTTGCCGTCGTTCACGGTTCCCGGCTTGTCCGCCACTGTCTTCATGGGCCAGCTGGGCGACGTCGTGTCTCCGGCCACTGTGTACACGCCTCTGGTCGGCGCGGACCTGACGATCTCCGGTGACGCCACGTTGCCGCTGCGGCCCGATTTCGAGTACGGCCTGCTGGTCCTCGATGGTTCTCTGGCAGCCGCCGATATCGAGCTGTCCCGTGGGCCACTGCTCTACCTCGGGACCGGCCGTTGCTCGCTGGACATCTCCGGCGACGCCCGCGCGGTGCTGCTCGGCGGCGAGCCGTTCCCGGACGAACTGGTGATGTGGTGGAACTTCGTGGGCCGGTCCCACGAGGACATCGAAGCGGCACGCGCCGACTGGGAGGCCCAGGCTGCCCGGTTCGGCTCCATCCCGTTCCACGGCACCGACCGGATTCCGGCGCCCCCGCTGCCGCCGATCCGTTTGACGCCACGGAAGCGTCGTTAGTCGCGGGGGAACCGGGCCACGAAGGTGGCGCCTGGGCCGGTGTCGGCGACGGTGATGTCTCCGCCGTGCAGGTGGGCGATCTCGCGGGCGATGGCCAGGCCCAGGCCGGTTCCGCCGGCGTCGCTGTCGCGGGCCTCGTCGAGGCGGGTGAACCGGTCGAAGACGCGTTCCCGGTCTTCTACTGGGATTCCCGGCCCGTCGTCGGCGACCTCAACGGACACCGTCATGGGGGTCGCCCGGACGGTGACGGTGACCCGTGCCGCGGCATGGCGTTCGGCGTTGTCGACGAGGTTGCGCAGCAGCCGCGACACCTTCCTGACGTCGCCGATCATCGGCGCCGGTCCGTCCACAATGACCTCGACGCGACCGCCCACTTCGGACTTCACCAGCTCGGCCAGGTCGATCCCGGTCATCCGCAACGGGATCGCCGAGTCCAATGTGGCCAGCAGCAGCAGATCGTCGGCCAGGGAGTGCAGCCGCTGCGTGTCGATCACCGCGTCCCGCACCACCGCGGGCCAGTCCGCGCTCTGCGGGTGGTCGTTGGCGACCTCCAGAACCGTGCGCAGGCTGGCGATCGGGCTGCGCAGTTCGTGGGCCGCGTCGGCGATGAACTGGCGCTGGGTGCGTACCGAGTTCTCCAGGCGGTCGAGGGTCTCGTTCAACGTCACCGCGAGCCGCGCGATCGCGTCCCGGGTCGGTGGAACGGGAACTCGGACGTCCAACGCCTGCGAGCTGATCTCCGCGGCCTGCTTGCGGATCCGTTCCACCGGAGCCAACGCGCGAGTGGTGGCCAGCCAGGCGACGAACCCGACGAGCGCGATCCCGGCGGGGACACCGGGCCACAGCACCCGGTCCATCTCCGGCGCCGGGCTCCAGCCGGGGATCAGCTTCTCGTAGGTGTAGATCTCTGTGCCGTCAACGTTCGCCTGGTCCAGCAAGCGGTAGTTGTCAGGTGTGGACAGCGGCTGCCCGACGCTGAACCGGTAGGCCTCCGCGGTGGGAATGGACTTGCCCTGGGGGACAAGGACCTTGAGCGCGTCGAGGGCGGCGTCGGCCGCTTCGGCGTTGGACATCATCCGGGCGGTGTTGATCACGTCGAGGGTGTGCCGCATCCAGACCGCGCCCACGACGAACGGCACCGCCGCGATCAACCCGGCGGCGACGGCCGCCCGCATCCCGATCGACCACCCGCGCGACCACCTGCCGGGCAACGTGATCCGCCGGTGCAGCGCGGTGGCGCTGATCTCCTTGGCCTGCCTGCGGATCCGTTCGACGGGCCGCAATGCGTGCGCCGCGGACAGCCAGGCGACCAGCGCGACGAGCAGCGCCGCGCCCGGAACTCCCGGCCACAGCACCCGGTCCAGCCCGGGCAGGGGATGCTCGTCCGGGCGGGTCACCAGGACGTTGATCCGCAGCCGTTCGCCCAATGTGGACACCAGCGCGGGCGGAGTGGGGATCGTCTCCGCGATGACCGTCCACGACGGCAGGTCGATGCCCCACAGGTCGTTGTGGTAGTCCAGATCTTGCGAGGTGAGTACCTGTGTCCCGGCGGGGTCGTTCAGCTGAGGCGGCGGCGTGGCCGGGCCTTGGCTCTCCTCGACCGCGCGCAGGTCCGGATTGCTGGATGGAAGGACTGTGCCGTTGCCGCCGAGGATCTCGTAGGGGGTGTCCATCACCGGTGGTGGCTGTCCACTGAGGATGGTGCTCCGCACCGCGGTCAGCACGGTCTCGCCACCGGCGATCCGGGCGGCGATGCGTTCCCGGTCGATGTCCGCGATCGTCGACCGCAACCACAAAGCCCCAGCGGTCAGCAGCAACCCGGCGATCAGCCCGGCCGCGACGGCCGACCTCAGCCCGACCGGCCATCGCCGCCACCATTCACTCAGCACGGCCCACCAACCGGTATCCCATGCCGCGCACGGTCTCCAGGCTGCGCACGCCGAACGGCTGGTCGATCTTCTTGCGCAACGCGCTCACGTGCACCTCGACCACGTTCACGTCGCCGTCGTAGTGCTCGTCCCAGACCTGTTGCAGGATCTCGAACTTGCTCAGCACCAGGTTCGGCCGCCGCACCAGGCACTCCAGCACCGCGAACTCCCGCGCGGTCAACGTGATCTCCTGCTCGCCCCGTTTGCACGTGCCCGATCCCGGATCCAGCACCAGGTCGTCGAC
The DNA here is from genome assembly GCF_040675465.1 of Actinocrispum sp. NPDC049592. Taxonomy (NCBI): domain Bacteria; kingdom Bacillati; phylum Actinomycetota; class Actinomycetes; order Pseudonocardiales; family Pseudonocardiaceae; genus Actinocrispum; species Actinocrispum sp. NPDC049592. The sequence continues at coordinate 684,706 of NZ_JBFAPA010000002.1, forward strand.
CTTCAGCAGCGCGGGCGCCGCGTGCCCACGGCGGAGCAACGCCCGCAGCCGCGCGACCAGCACGACGTAGGAGAACGGCTTGGTCATGTAGTCGTCGGCGCCGGTGTCCAGGCCCTCGGCCTCGTCGTACTCGCCGTCCTTGGCGGTCAGCATCAGGATCGGCGTTGTCACCCCGCCGCGGCGCAGCTCGGCGCACACCTTGTAGCCGTTCAGGCCGGGCAGCATGATGTCCAGCACGATCGCCGAGTACGGGCGCTGGGCGGCCGTCCACAACGCGTCCGATCCGTTGTGGACGATGTCGACCGTGAACGCGTTCGCCTCCAGGCCGCGCTTCAGCGCCGCCGCCAGCCGGCGTTCGTCCTCGACAACCAGTACGCGCATCACCCTCCAGCGTGCCACAGCGTGATCGTCTTGCTGAAGACGTCTTCAGCTGTCTTCAGCCCGGGTTCAGCCACGCCTGCCGAGGCTGGCCCACGTGCTGACTCTCCCCACCCCAGTGGCGACCCGGCTGTGGCGCCCGTTGCCGTGGCTGGTGGCCGGTGTCCTGACGGTGCTGTACGCCCTGTTGTCGGTCACCAACCACCTCCACCTGGGCACAACCGGCTATGACCTGGGCATCTTCGAGCAGGCGGTGCGCGCGTACAGCGAGCTTCGCGCGCCGGTCTCGGACCTGAAGGGCCCCGGGTACGTCCTGTTGGGCGACCATTTCCACCCGATCCTGGTCACGCTGGCGCCGTTCTACCGCCTCTTCCCGGGGCCGCTGACGCTGTTGATCGCCCAGGCGGTGCTGCTTGGGGTCTCGGCAGTGCCGGTCGTGCGGATCGCACAGGAACGGTTCGGGAGTGGGCTGGCCGCTACGGTGGGTGTCGCGTATGGACTGTCGTGGGGCCTTCAGACCACTGTGGACTTCGACTTCCACGAGGTCGTGTTCGCCGTGCCGCTGCTGGCCTTCGCCATGGAGTGCTTGTTGCGCCAGCGCTGGACCGCGGCTGTCGCTTGGGCGGCGCCCCTTGTCCTGGTCAAGGAGGACCTGCCGCTGACCTTCGCGGTGCTGGGAGTCTACTTGGTCCTCAAAGGACAACGGCGTCCCGGTGTGTGGGTGATGGTTTCGGGGGTCGCGGGTTTCCTGCTGATCCTGGTGGTGCTGATCCCGTCGTTCAACCCCACCGGGTCGTACGATTTCGCGCATGAACTGGGCAAGGACGAGCCGTGGTGGCAGATCATGCTGGACGGACCCGAACGTCTGGTGGCGCCTCAGGAGAAGCTGTTCACCCTCTCGGCCTTGCTTGTCCCCACGGCGTTCCTAGCGCTGTTCTCGCCACTGGCGTTGCTGGCTGTTCCAACCTTGTTGTGGCGCTTCATGTCCACGAACTCCTCGTACTGGATCATCGGCTTCCACTACAGCGCCGTGCTGATGCCGATCATGTACCTGGCGATGCTCGACGGCCTGGGGGCGGGCCGCCGGATCCTCCCCGCACCGGCGTTCCTCCGTCTGCGCAGGGCGGTGATCGGGATCAGCGTCGTGATGGTGATCGCGGGCCTCACCGGCGAACCCCTCGCCAAACTGACCAAAGCCGCAACCTGGCAACCCAGCCCGCGCGCCACCGCAGCCCAGCAGCTGATGGACCAGATCCCCGACGGCGCCCTCGTCGCAGCCACCAACAACCTCGCCCCACACCTCACCAGCCGCTGCACAGTTCAACTGTTTCCCTCCGTCCAGGGCCGGATCCTGAACCCCGAATGGATCATCGCGGATCGCTTCTACACCTGGCCGGTCTCCACCACCTGGGTCACCGAAAAACTCAACCAGCTCACCACCACCGGCTACCACACGGTCGACGAACGCGGCGACTTCATCCTCCTCCACCGGGCCACCACTTAGCCGGCAACCCTCACCAGCTGTCCTCCAGGACGGGGGTGATCGGTGACAGGAACTCGTCGGAGTGTTCGGTGAGCACCCCCTTGATCTCCGGCAGCCGGAGCGGCGGATCGTCGCCAAGGGCCTTGTACGTCGACCGAAGGCTGATCCACCGGTGGTACTCGAACACCGCTCAGCCCCGCTCCCGCAGAGTCCGCTTCGCGGCCGACCCGAGTTCCGGATCTTCGGTCAGGCGGTGCAGGAGCGCGGTGATCCGCTCGTCCGGATCCGCGGTGACCAGCGACTCGAGCGCGTTGTGCCGGACATCGACATCCTCATCCTCCAGCACCGCAACGGACAACGCCTCGAACACCACGGGATCCCCCGCGTACGGCCCGAGCGACATCGCCGCGTACTGCCGGACCAGATAGTCGTCCTCGACGTCCAACGCCCCCGCGATCACCCGGCCGACCCGCACCCGGTCGTCCGGCGGGTACAGGTCCAGCACCTTGAGGCACTCGATCCGCGCCAGGTCGTACTCCTCCCGATCGGCGACCACCTTCAGGAACAGCTCGAGCACCCGGGGATCCCCAAGGCTTTCATCGAGATCGGCGATGATCCGCCACTTCGCGTCGCCACCGGACTCATCGCCCGGCAACGCCTCGAACTCCGCGATCAACCCCGTCACATCAGTCACGCCCCACACGATATCCGGGGAGATGTGGCAGGCGCTCCGCGGCGCCTGCCACCCGGCGGTTATGCGTCGAGGTAGGCGGCGGCTTGGAGGGTGAACAGTTCGGCGTAGCCGCCGTCGAGGTCCATCAGTTGTTCGTGGGTGCCTTGTTCGGAGAGGTGGCCGCGGTCGAGCAACAGGATGCGGTCGGCTTGGCGAACTGTGGAGAAACGGTGGGAGATGTAGAGGGTGGTGCGGCCTTCCGCGAGTTTGCGCAGGCGGGTGAACAGGTCGTGTTCGGCTTGGGCGTCCAGCGCCGAGGTGGGCTCGTCCAGCACGAGGATCGGCACCTCACGGATGAAGGCCCGGGCCAGTGCGATCTTCTGCCACTCGCCGCCCGACATGCTCACGCCCTCGTCGAACCACCGCCCCAGTGGGCTGTCGTAGCCGCGCGGCAGACGTTCGATGCGCTCCGCGATTCCCGCGCGGGACGCGGAGATCTCGATGCGGTCCCGGTCCTCCAGCGACGGCAGGTCGCCCAGGCCGATGTTCTCCGCCGCGGTCGCCTGGTAGCTCACGTGGTCCTGGAACATCGCGCTGATCTGGGTCTGCAGCTCGTCCGGGTCCAGCGTCTTGATGTCCACCCCGTCGAGCAGGATCCGGCCGTCGGTCGGGTCGTACAGGCGGCACAGGAGTTTGATCAAAGTGGACTTTCCGGCACCGTTCTTGCCCACCACGGCAACGGTTTCGCCCGGGGCGATGTCGAAGCTGACGTTGTCCAGCGCCGGTTCCCCGGCGCCCGGGTAGGCAAAGGACACGTTCTCGAACGTGATGTGCCCGGTCAACGGGGATGGCAGGGGAGCGGGCGACTCCGGCTTGGTGATCTCCGGTTTGGTGTCCAGGAACCGGTACAACGTGTCCAGGTAGAGGTTGTTCTCGTACATCCCGGCGAACCCGGTGAACAGGCCACCGGCGGAGCTCTGCACCTGGGTCGCCGCGTAGGTGTACAAAGTCAGGTCACCCAGGGTGAGTTCCCCTTGTACGGCACGCAAAGCGATGTACAGGTAGATCGCCGTCCCCGCGAGCGTGCTGAGCATGTTCCACGACGACCCGGCGATGGTCCGCTGCCGGATCAGCTTGCGCTGCCGCGAGTAGTAGACCTGCCCCAGCTTCTCGAACCGGTCCACCAGGTACGGCCCGAGCCCGAAGAGCTTGACCTCCTTGGCGTACTGGTCCGTGGTGACCAAAGTGGACAGATAGTCCATCCGCCGCCGGATCGGCGACACCAGGTAGTTCAACCAGAACGCTCGTTGCCCGTACCGCGACTGCGAGATGAAGGCGGGCAGTGGCGCCAGAAGGGCCACCAGGGCGAGGATCGGGCTCACCGTCACCAGCAACGTGATCATGCTGAAGAACGTGATCGCGGTCCGCACCAGGCCCAGCGCCGAGTTCATCATCGAGGCCGGCCGCATCGGCGCCTCCTGGGAGGCCTGCCGCATCAGGTCGTAGGACGCGGAACCCTCGAAGAACCCGAGGTGCATCCGGCTGGCGTGGTCCATCACCTGATGCCGGATGGTCAGCACCATCCGCTCCTGCAACAACTGCTGGCTCACCGTCGTGACGGCGCTGGCCAACGCGCTCAGCGTCAACACGACCAGCTGGATCACCGCCACCCCGACGATCTTCCCGACCGACGTGAGCCCGAATGACCCCAGCAACGGAATCGAGAGCACGGTCGCATCGGGACGGCCGGACGAATGGATCTGGATCGCCTCGACGACCGAGTCCGTCAGCACCTTTGTGACCCACGCGGTCATGGTGGGCACGAGCCCGCTGATGACCGTCATCACGACCAACGCGATGGTCAGCGGCTTGCTCGTGTCCCAGCTCAGTTTGAACACCCGGGGTAACGCGCGCAGCGTCCCCCGCGCGGAGTCGCGCAACCGGCGCAGCCGGGACCTCAGGTCCTTGGGCTCGTCGTCGGACGGCTTCGGATCCGGGATGTCCACCGGCCCGGTGAGCCCGCTCTCCGCCACGGTCGTGGCCTGACGGCGACGGCGCCGCCGCAGCATGATCCCCTCGAACCCCCCAGGCATCATAGGAGCGCTCCGTGCAGCAGCACGTCGACCAGGTCGGGCACGGCGGGGTTGTGCTCCGCGGTCTGCCGCCCGCGCACGAGCAGCATGTTGGCGAACATCGTGGCCAGCTGGTTCGGTGGCAGCCGCAACTTGTCGCGGTCCGGCTCGAACACGTCGGCCAGCGCCTCGTTCAACGCGGTCGAGGACTCCCGCCGGCTGTCCCGGGAAGGCTTGCGGCTGCGGTGGTACCCGGAGCCGTGCAGGGCGCCCAGCAACGCCCCCATCCGTTCCATGTGCGCGGCCATCGCCGACGCGGCCTCGGCGAGCCGTTCGGCCAGCGGCAGGTCCGCCGGGATGGCCGACATCGCGTCGATCACCTGGTCCGGTCGCAGCGCCTCGGCCACACACGCGTCGACCAGCTCGTCCTTGTCGGTGAAGGCCCGGAAGATGGTCGCCTCGCCGATCCCGGCCGCCCGGGCGATCTGGCTGGTCGTCACCGCGGCGCCGTGCTCCACCACCAGGGGCAGCACGGCCCGCACGATCATTTCGCGCCTTTTCTCCGGACTCATCCCGGGGGCGCGGCGTCTTGTCTCTGTCGTCACGCCCCAAGGATGCGGAGTGAGCGCTCACTCCGTCAAATTATTTGCGCCGACCAGGGGAAACGTAGTGGCACTGAGTTACGAGTAGAGCTGGCCCTTCAGGGTTTGCGGCCGACCCCGCCGAGCAGCAGGTAGTCGCCGTCGGTGGGGGACTTCATCCGCGGGCCGTCCGGCCACCACTCCCACAGGTAGCTCAGACCCGGCTCGACCATCTCCAGGCCGGCGAAGTAGCTCTGGATCTGCTCGCGGGTGCGGAAGTGGCAGGTGCCCATCATCGCCATGTAGCGGACCTCGGACTCCTCGGCCAGCACGGCCGCGGAACTGCCATCGCCCGGGTTGTGCAGGTGCGAGATGGCCACATACGAGCCCGACGGGAGCGCGTCGACATAGGCCGACATCACCTCGTTGGGCTTGTACTCGTCCGCCACGTGGTGGACGGTGTTGCTCTGGATCAGGCCGACCGGGCGGGTCCAGTCGATGTACCGGGAGACCACCGGGTCGTCCAGCAGCTCGTTGGGAAAGCGCAGGTCACCGACCACGAAGTGGGTCCGGTCGTTCTCCTCCAGCAGCGCGCGGCCGTGCGCGGCGACGATCGGGTCGTTGTCCACGTACACGACGACGGCCTCGGGGTTGATCCGCTGCACCGCCTGGTGGGTGTTCTCCGCGGTGGGCAGGCCGGACCCGACGTCCAGGAACTGGTCGACGCCGGCGCTGGCGGCCATGAACCGCACCACCCGGATCAGCCACGCCCGGCACTCCCGGCCGATCTTCGGCGCGTCCGGCGCGATCTTGAGAATCTCCTGGTAGACCTGCCGGTCGACCTCGTAATGGTCTTTACCACCGAGGAAAGCGTCGTAGACACGCGCGATGCTGGGGACGGTCGGGTCGATCTCGGGCAGGTCTCGGGGCACACCAACAGGTTACCGGCAGGCTGCAAGGAGTGACTGCGGGGCCGGATCATGATCCACTGGCTAGAGTGTGCCAATGACCGAGGAACGGGACGGCGTACCGCTCACCAACCTCGACCAGACGGTGTTCGAGGGCGCGACCAAACGTGACCTGGTCGACTATCTGGACGCAGTCAGCGAACGCATACTGCCTGTGCTGGCCGATCGTCCGCTGACCGTTATGCGCATTCTGCGGGGCCAGGGCCCGTTCATGCAGAAGAACCTGCCGAAGTACACGCCGGAGTGGGTGGCGCGGGCGAAGGTCTGGGCGGACAGCTCCAAGCGCGAGGTCACCTACGCGCTGTGCAACGACCGGAAAACCCTGTTGTGGTTCGGCAACCAGCGCGCGGTCGAGTACCACCCCGCGCTGATGCCGGCCGGCTGGGACCACCCGACGCACCTGATCCTGGACCTCGACCCGCCCGAGGGCGGCGCGTTCAGCCTCGCCATCCAGGCCGCGCACCTGGTGCGGCAGGCGCTGGCGAACGAGGGCCTGCGGGGCGCGGTGAAGACGAGCGGCGCCAAGGGTGTGCACGTGTTCGTCCCGATCGAGGCGCATCCGATCGAGGACGTCGCGGCGGCCACCCGCGCGATCGCCGCGCGCGCCGAGCGGATCGACCCGGTGCTGGCCACGACCGCGTTCATCCGGGAGGACCGCGAGGGCAAGGTGTTCCTCGACTCCACCCGCGCGGGCGGCGCGACCGTGGTGGCGGCCTACAGCCCGAGGCTGCGGCCGGGGCTGCCGGTGTCGTTCCCCGTGGGCTGGGACGACCTCGATTCGGCGACACCGATGGACTTCACCGTGCACAACGCCGCCGAGCTGCTGGCCGGCCAGGATCCGTGGACGGCGCAGATGCCGCAACCGCAGCGGCTCAACGACGATCTGATCGCGGAGGGGCACACCATCCCGATCGCCCGCGTACAGGCGATGCATGAGGGCAAGCGCCGCAAACGCGCCCAAAAGGAGTCCTAAGCGGACGCTCGCCGCAGGATCCAGGTCTGCCGCAGGGTCTCGTCGTCGGCCAGGACCGGCTGGTAGTTGTCGAGGATCTCGACGACCTCGAAGCCGCTGTCCCTGGCGGCGGCGGTAAGTTCGGCGATCTCCCATAATCGTTGCTCGTGCACCTCCTCGTGCCGCCGGAACAGCTCGCCCTCGCGGGTGAAGATCGTGATGAGGAACCGGATCCGCGCGCCGTCGATGCGGTTGCGCCAGACGTAGGCGAACTCGCCGAAGTCGTCACCGTGGTGGTGGTCGCCGTAGAACGTCCGCAGCTTGTAGGGGGAGTTGAGGTCGAACGCGTACAACCCGCCGGGCCGCAACGAGTTCGCCACGAACCGAAACAGCCCGCGCAGATCCTCGTCCGAGACAAAGTAGTTGACGCTGTCGAAGCACGAGATCGCCGCGTCCGCAACGGGTTGCTCGGGCGCGGCGCCGGGCAGCATGGCGTGCCGCAGCCGGGTGCCGGGGGAGACGTTGGCGGCCGCGCGGGTGAGCATCGCCGCCGAACCGTCCACCCCGGAGACCTCGTAGCCCAGCTCCTGCAACGGGCCGATCATCCGGCCGGTCCCGCAGCACACGTCCAGCACGCGGGAAATCCGTTCCCCGGCGAACCTCGAGTGCAGGAACCCGGCCCAGCGCTGGTAGTCAGCCTCGGCGTTCCACCGGTCGTAGACCAGGGCGAGGGCGTCGTAGGGCCGGGTCATCTCAGCTGCTCCGCGGCCACCTCGGCCAGCTGCGCGTGCGTGGCGAACCAGATGTCCTGGTGCGCAACGATGTGGTCGATCAGCTCGCGCAGGATCACCAGCCGGGAACGGTGCCCGATCACGTGCGGGTGCATGGTCAGCTGGAACACCCCGCCCTCGCGGTAGGCCGCGTCGAACTCGTCGACCCACACCTCCAGCACGTCCCGCGGCCGGGTGTAGGGGCGGGACGAGCCGAACCGGTCCATGGTGAAATACGGTGCGTCGTCACGGATCCAGTCCACCGGCAGCTCGATCAGCCCAGTGGGTTTCCCATTTGCCAGTACCTCATAGGGATCGTCGTCGGCCATCAGCGAGGAGTCGTACCGGAAGCCGAGCTCGAGGATCGCGGGCAACGTCGTTTCGGAGAAGTCCCATGACGGCGTCCTGATTCCGGTGGGGCGGGTGCCGGTGATCTCGGTGAGCGTGTCCAATGCCCGCCGCAGCAGGTCTTTCTCGTCCTGCGCGGCCAATTGCGTGTTGCGCTCGTGGATCCAGCCGTGCACGCCGATCTCGTGCCCGGCGGCCACATAGCCGCGCGCCTCGTCCGGGTGCAGCAACGCCGACACCGCGGGCATGAAGAACGTGGCCGGGATGTCGTGGCGTGCCAACAGATCCAGGATCCGTGGTGCGGCGGTCCGGGAACCGTACTCGCCCGCGGCCAGCAGTCCGGGGCTGATGTGCCCGTCCCGCAACGGAATCGTCTCATGGTCGGAGTCGAACGAGAGCGCTACCACGGCCCGGGCGCCGTTCGGCCACGCGGCCGGGCGGAGGCTGCGCCCGGCGCGGACGGCCTCGACGTGCCCGCGCCACACCTCGTCGGGCCACTGCCACGATGGGGTCATTCCCACTCCTCACGCACGATGACCGGCCGCGGACGCCCAGGGTGACCGTGCTGGGCCGTTTGTGTAACAAGGGTCGTTTTTCCGTTTTGCGGGGACGACAATCTCCTGTGGACGTTCGCCGTCCGCCTCCACATCATTGGCCTGCGGATGAATGGAGAACCCGGTCATGGGAGTTCCCCGAGTGCCCAGGATCCTGGGGATGGCCGCGGTCGCGGCCTTGACATTAGCCATCACGCAACCCGCTCAGGCGGCACAAGGACAGGTATTGGGTGCCGGCCGGGCCGGCGCGATCAAGGACAGCTACATCGTCCAGATCAAGGACAGCGCCTCGCCGAAGGCGGCCTCCGCGCAGACCGCCGCCGCGTTGGTCGCCCGCTACGGCGGCAAGGTCCGGATGTCGTGGCAGCACGCGCTGAACGGGTTCGCCGCCACGATGACCGCCGAGCAGGCGAGCCGGATGGCCGCGGACTCCCGGGTCGAGCTGGTCGAGCAGGACGCCGAGGTCCGGATCGCCGACACGCAGCCGAACCCGCCGTCCTGGGGCCTTGACCGGATCGACCAACGCGACCTCCCGCTCAACAGCAGCTACACGTATGACACTACGGCGTCCAACGTGCACGCTTACGTGATCGACACCGGTATCCGCATCACCCACTCCACGTTCGGCGGGCGGGCCACGTGGGGCACGAACACGGTCGGAGACGGCAACAACACCGACTGCAACGGCCACGGCACGCACGTGGCGGGCACCATCGGCGGCTCGCAGTACGGCGTCGCCAAGGGCGTCCAGCTGGTGGCGGTCAAGGTGCTGGACTGCAACGGGTCCGGCTCGTTCGCCGGGGTGGCCGACGGCATCAACTGGGTCGCGCAGAACGCGATCAAGCCGGCCGTGGCCAACATGAGCCTGGGCGCCCAGGGTTCGGACGCCGCGACCGAGAACGCCGTCCGCGGCGCGATCTCCGCCGGTGTCACGTTCGCCATCGCGTCCGGCAACTCCAACGCCAACGCCTGCAACTTCACCCCGGCCCGGGTGGCCGAGGCGATCACCGTGAACGCGTCCGACATCAACGACGCGAGGGCCTCGTTCTCGAACTTCGGCACGTGCACGGACATCTTCGCCCCGGGCGTGAACATCACGTCGTCGTGGAACACCAACGACACCGCGACCAACACGATCAGCGGCACGTCGATGGCGACCCCGCACACCGCGGGCGCGGCGGCGCTTTGGCTTGCGACGCACCCGAACGACACCCCGGCGGCCGTGCAGACCGCGCTGGTCAACAACTCCACCCCGAACAAGATCACCAACCCGGGCACCGGCTCGCCGAACCGGTTGCTGTTCACCAGTCCCGGCGCTGTCCCGCCGGGCAGCCCCAGCGTGAACAACCCCGGGCCGCAGACCGGAACCGTGGGTGTCCCGGTCAGCTTGCAACTGTCCGGCACCGGTGGCACGCCGCCGTACACATGGAGCGCTTCAGGCCTGCCCGCGGGCCTGTCGGCCAGTTCCTCCGGCCTGATCTCCGGCACTCCGACGACCGCCGGAGTGTCCAATGTGACCGTTACCGTGACCGACTCGGCCAACAAGACCGGCAGCGCGTCGTTCACGTGGACGATCACGCAGCCGGGCCAGTGCACGGCGCCGGGCCAGAAGATCGGCAACCCCGGCTTCGAGACCGCGACCGCACCATGGACCTCGACGGCCGGCGTGATCGGCGCGTACTCGCAGCAGCCCGCGCACGGCGGCACCCGCGTCGCCTGGATGGACGGCTACGGCACGACCCACACCGACACGTTGTCCCAGACGGTCACCATCCCGGCCGGCTGCACGAACTACTCGTTGTCGTTCTGGCTGCACATCGACTCCGCCGAGTCGACGACCACGGTCCAGTACGACAAGCTGACCGTCCAGGTCGGCACCACCACCCTCGCGACCTACTCCAACCTGAACAAGGCCGCCGGATACTCGCAGAAGTCGTTCAACGTCGGCCAGTTCGCCGGCCAGACGGTCACGCTCAAGTTCACCGGCACGGAGGACATCTCGTTGCAGACGTCGTTCGTCGTCGATGACGTCACCCTCACGGTGAGCTGACCTCAGGGAGGCGTTTCTTCCAGTCGAGTGGTGTCACGGCTATCCGGCTGTTGGCCGAGCCGTCCCACTCGACTGGAAGTCCTGCCGCGGCAAGGGCTTCGACGACCTCGCGACCGACGACCGCCGAGTCGGTGTCGTCGAAGCCGCCGTAGGACAGGTAAAGCCGTCCCTTGGCGAGGTTGAGCGCGTCCTGTTCGTGGAAGAACACGAAACCCCGCGCGTCCTCGGCCGCCTCGCCGCGGATCTCGCCGAAACCGCAGCTGTTGCAACAGGTGAAGTTCGCGCGGGCGGTGATCCCGTTGGCGGTCAACGTCTCGAACACGCTCAGCACGCGGTCGGCGTCGGTCACCGCCGGCCAGTCCGCCTGCTCGGTGAGCCGTTCGTGCCACACCACGTCGACGATGGCCAAGGCCTGCTCCATGGAGACCCGTTCGTCCTCCGGCCCCGAGATCACGAAGATCCGGTCCGCGACCTCCACGCGGGTATGGAACCCGCCCAGGAGGAGTTCCCGGGCGCGGTCCTCGGTCGCCTTGCGGACGGCCATCGGCAGGCCCAGCTCGTCCCGCTCGGGCTCCGGCTCGGGTGGCGGTGACGCCGGCAAGGTCTCGTCGGCATGCGCCGCCAGGATCGCTTGGCGGACCGGGGGACTGTCGACGAACCGGGTGATGTCGTCCACGAACCGCGGGTCGGACCGGGACAACGGCGCCACCCGGCGGGCCAGGTCCAGCATGTCGTGGCTGCCGTCGGCCAGCTGGATCAGCAGGGTGGCGCCCGCTTTCGGGGTCGCCGCGGTGATCCGTTCGGCGTTCTCGATCACCCACTCGGGTTTCTGCGTGCACAGCGCCGCGATCAACGGCTCGGCCTTGCCGGGCTTGAGCACCTCGTCCATGGCCAGTTCCGACGCGTGCCGGTCGTAGGCGGTGATCCGGGCGCCGAGCGCGGCGAGCAGCTGCCACTCCAGGTCGGTGCCGGGGTGGATCGGGTCGGGAACACCCGCGAACAACGTCCGGTCCCCGGCCAGCAATGTCGCGATCCGGTTGCCACAGGCGGCATGCCGGTGTGCCTGGAAGAAGATCAACGCCTGGGACCGGACCAGGGGGTCGGGCGCGGTCAGGCACTGCGCGACGCCGTGCGCGAGCCGGGCCGCGTACGGCGTTTGTTCCACCTGCTGGTAGGCGCGTTCGATCCAGTCGAGCGGATGGTTGTCGCTCGGCAAGGAGCCGTATCCGCCGCCACCGCTGAGCACGTCATGCGCCAGTGCCTCGAAGTCCAGCTCGTCGTCGAAGGTGACGGTGTCGACCCGCACCGCCGGGGTGTCCCTTGGTGTCAAACCGAACCACAGGATCTGGCCGGTGCCGGTGCCGAACGCGACCAGCGGCGCCGCCCAGGCCCAGGCGCCGGCGGGGACCCGGGTGCCGATCTCCACGACGAGCCGGTTGTCTCCCCTCTGCTCGAACATCGGCAGCTGGAAGCAGTACATCGAGACGTGCAGCGCCGCCACCATGCTGCTGTCCGGCGCGGTCACCCACGTCCCCCAGTCCGTGCCCCAGTCGAACTTGTGCAGTTCGTCGGTGTCGTGCCAGATCCGTTCGCCGCGGACCAGGTCGTGGATCGCCACGCACATCCCGGCCGTGTTCACCAGGAACCGCTCGTCCGGGGTCACCAGCACCTGGTCGCCGTACCCGGCGGCCGCCGCCCACCGGCCTCGCTCCTCACCGGACGCGATGTCGTAGGACACCACGGTGTTCTCGACGGTGCCGTGCACGTAAATCCGTTCCCCGTCGGCGGAGAATGCCGCTTGTACCGGGTTGAACCCGCTCGCGCCGGGAATCGTGCGCAGCACCTGGCCGTCGACCCAGATCTCCACCATGGTGCCGAGCACGGCGAACGTATGGCCGTCGCGGCTGCGAGCGATGCTGTGCACACCGGTGCCGTACGGGTAGCTCGCGAGCACCTCGACGTCGCCGCCGCCGACCGGGATCCGCTTCAGCTCACAGGTCCACTCGTCCTTGTCCCGGACCAGGAACACCACATCGTCGTTGACGAACCCCACCCCCGTGACCCCGTACTTCCCAGGCTCGGGGTGGGTGTGCACGACGGAGCCGTCCCCGGTCCGCAGCACCTGGAGCGCCTCGGTCGACCCGCACACGAGCAGCGAACCGTCGTTGGACAGGTCGATCTGCAGCGGCACACCCTGGGCCACGGCTTCACGGAACGAGGAACTGACCGTCAGCATGCCGGCCAGCATTTCGACCCCCACCACACGCAATGGACACAGTGTTGTCCAGTTGAGCAGGCCGCTCACTGCTCGGGTGCCCGTTAGGCGCCCCTCGCCGTGGCGGTGCGTCAGTGGCCGCCGTGCTTAGACTGGTCGCGGGTTCTCAGGTCAGGGCGGGCAGCAGGGTTGTCTTGGCGAAGTCGAGGAAGGCGTCCTGGTGGTCACCGCCGATCTGGACCAGGGCGAGGTCGGTGAAGCCCGCCTTGGCGTACTCGTCGATCTGGGCGAGGATCGGTTCGGGGTCGGGTCCGCAGGGGATGGAGAGGGCGACGTCCTCGGGGGTGACGTAGGCGGTCGCGGCGGCGAAGCTGGTGACGTCGGGCAGCTCGGCGTTGACCTTCCAGCCGCCGCCGAACCAGCGGAACTGCTCGTGCGCGCGTTTGACGGCGGCGGCGCGGTCGGTGTCCCAGCAGACCGGGAGCTGGCCGATCTTGCGGGACGGCACGCCCCGCGCGGAGTCCCAGGCCGAGCAGAGGTCCGAGTCCGGCTCGACCGCGATCATCGCGTCCCCCAACGGTGCGAACCTCGACACCGACTGCTCGCCGGACACCGCCACGGCGACGGGTGTGCGGACCGATGGCAGGTCCCAGAGTTTGGCCGCGTCCACCCGGAAATGCGCGCCCGCGTAGTTGAAGTAACCACCGTCGAACAACCCGTGGATCACCTGCAGGGCCTCGGCGAGCATCTCGTGCCGGATGTTCACCGGCGGCCAGCCGCGGCCGACGACGTGCTCGTTGAGGTTCTCCCCGGCGCCAACGCCGAGGGTGAACCTGTTGCCGGACAACAACTGCATGGTCGCGGCCTGCTGCGCGACGACGGCTGGGTGGTAGCGCATGATCGGGCAGGTCACGTAGGTCATCAGGTCGATCGTGGAGGTTGCGTTGGCGACGGCGCCCAGGACGGTCCACGCGTTGGGCGCGTGACCCTGTTCGGCCAGCCACGGGAAGTAGTGGTCGCTGGACACCGCGAAGGAGAATCCCGCCTGCTCGGCGCCGGCGGCGTGCCGCACCAGCTCGACGGGCCCGGCCTGCTCGGTCATCAAGGTGTACCCCATACGCATGACCAAGGACTTCCCGCCCGCATGACCTTCAAACGCCTGGGTACCCCGCTGGCAAGAGGAAAGGAGCCCAGATGACCAGGGCACGCGAGATCATGACCGCCGATCCGGCATGCGTACGGGCCAGTGAGACCGTCCGCGACGCGGCCCAGATCATGGCCGAACGCGGGGTGGGCGCGGTGCCGGTGTGCGGCGAGGACAACCGTCTCAAAGGAATGATCACCGACCGGGACATCGTGGTGAAGGTGCTGGCCGCCGGGCACGACCCGCGCGCGGTCACGGCCGGTGAGCTGTCCCAGGGCGAGGTCGTCACGATCGGGGCGGACGACGACGCCAACGAGATCATGAAGACGATGGCCGAGCACAAGGTCCGGCGCCTGCCGGTGATCGACGGCCAGCGGCTGGTCGGCATGATCAGCCAGGCCGACGTCGCCCGCGCACTCCCGCACACCCAGGTCGGCGACCTGGTCGAGGCCTTGTCGGTAGACGACTAGCGACCAGCCAACGCGGTCCGGACCGTCCACAGTGAACGCAAGCGCCCGGCGCCACCCGCCGGGCGCTTGCTGCACGTCCAGCACAGCACGAACAATGAACCCGCCGGCCGGCTCCATCGCCCTGTCGCAGCTGGCGCTCAGGTGCGCGGCCTCGGCGAACCGCCCTGATGCCGGTGGTAGATGGTCCCAGGCCGCACCCCGGCCCGGCTGGCGAACGCCTCGATCGGCGCGTCCGGCCCGCGCGGGGTGGTCCGCGAGGTGCTGCCGGAAGATGGCCGCGCGCGGAGGCGGGGGCGATCCGGATGGGGCGCGGGCGGCTAGTCCTGGGGTGGCTGGTCGTCGACCGGTGCCGTCTCCTCGGGCTGGCTGGTCACCACCTCGGCGGGGTCGACGTGCTCGTCCGCGGGGCTGAGCAGCGACCGGATGCCGGAGTTCAGCACCGCCAGCAACGGCACGGCCAGCAACGCCCCGATGATCCCCGCGGTCACCACGCCGGTCGCGATCGCCAGCACCACCGCCAATGGGTGCAGCTTCACCGCCCGGCCGAGCAGAAGTGGTTGCAGCACATGGCCTTCCAGCTGCTGCACGGCGATCACTATCCCCAGCACGATCAACGCGGGGATCGGCCCGTTGGCCACCAGCGCGATCAGTACGGCGACGCCACCGGCCACCACCGCGCCGACGATGGGCACGAACGCGCCGAGGAACACCAGCGTCGCCAACGGGATCACGAGCGGCACGCCGACGATCCAGATCCCGACACCGATCCCGACAGCGTCCACTGTGGCCACTGCGACGGTCGCCCGGACGTAGCTGACCAGGGCGGCCAGCCCGCGCCGGCCGGCGACGTCGATGCGGTTGCGCGTCCCGTTGGGCACCGCGCGGATCAGGAACCGCCAGATGTTGCCGCCGTCGTAGAGGAAGAAGATCAGCACGAACAGCACCAGCACGATCTGCGCCAGTGCCTCGCCGATGGTGGTGGCGGTGGTGATCGCGCCGGTGGTGACGCTGCTGCCCTGGCTCTCGGTGATCGCCTTGACCAGCCGGTTGGAGAAGTCCCGCAGCTGGTCGTCGCTCAGGTGCAACGGGCCGTTGGTGAGCCAGTTGGTGATGGTGTCGATGCTGCGGGACAGCTGGTCGCGCAACGCGGGCAGCCCGTCGACGAAGTTGCTGACCACGAACGTTAGCAGCCCCACCAGCACGGCCAGCCCGCCGACCAGGACTGTTGCCACCGACAGGCCCCGGGGCACGTTGATGTGGATCAGCGACCGGACCGCCGGGGCCAGCAACGCGGCCAGCAGCAACGCGATCGCCAGCGGGACGACCACACTGCTGAGAAAGCCCACCACCCGTCCGATCACCCACAGCGCCGCCGCGATGACCACCAGCCGCCAGGCGAACGCGGCCGCGATCCGCAGGGCTCTGGGGATGTGTGACTCAGTGCTGGCCATGTGACCTCCCGGGCGTCGGGTTCACATTCTTCCGGTCGTTGAAACCCCGCCCGTACCTGGTAGGTGTGCACACGCCGTCACGGTTGACGCCGGTGCCGCCGGAGATCTCGCGGAAGGTCCTGTCGTGAGTGGACACCGAGCTTGTGGTAGACCCGCGCCAGGTGGCTCTCCACGGTCCGCACCGAGACCGAGAGCCGCCCGGCGATCTCCCGGTCGGTCAGGCCGTCGACGGCCAGCGCGGCGACCTGCATCTCCCGCGAGGTCAGGCCACGCGGTGCGTCGGCGGGTGCCTCCCGGTGCAGGAGTTCACGCAGCCGCGCGACGAGGACGATCGCCTCGGCGGTCCGCGGGTGCTCCCGGCGTTTCAGGATCGCGGCGGCGGTTTCGGCTGTGCGCCAGGCGAGCCGCCCCAGGCCGAGCCGGTCCATCTCGAGCGCGCGGTGCAGCAGCTCGGCTCCGTCCCGGCGGGTCAGTGCCAGGGCGGCCGACCCGCTCGCGATCAGCCGCGGGCCCTCGACCCGCCGGAGCACGCGGTCGAGCTCGTCGGCGACCGGGAGCCGCAGGTGCATGGCCTCGATCAGGTAGTCGAGCTCCACCGCCGGGCAGGCGGCCTCGTGGGCGGCCGCGATGGCCGCCTCGAGGTGGTTTGCCGCGGCGGTGAGATCACCGTGCGCGACGGCGATCGCCGCCCGAGCCTTCAGCCGCAGGCCGGGCAGGAGCGCGATCGGGTCACTGTGGACGGTCGCGAGCACCTGTTCGGCCTCGTCCGGGTCGCCCTCCTCGGCCAGGCCGATCGCCAGCCACGAAGCCGCCTCGCTGTGGAACCACCGCCAGCCACCGGCATGCTGCACAACGGCTTCCCGCAACCGCGCGATCGCCGTGTTGCGTTCGCCGCGCAGCCAGCGAACGTACCCGTCCAGCAGCGGCCACGGCATCGGCTTCAGCTCGCCTGGCTCGTACAGCCACCGGCCCAGCACCGGGTCGGTCAACGGGATTTCGCCCGTGCTCCAGGCGTTCGCCACCGCGATCACCGAGGCGTGCTTGGGATCGGTCAGCTCGGGAGTGGCCTTTCCGTGCATCGCCTGTCCGAACGCGACAGTCAACGGCGTCCTGAGGTCCAGCGCTTCCCTTGTCCGGCCGGACAACAACAAGACCGGTGCCCGCAGCTCGTCGTCATCGAGCAGTTCGAGGGCCTTGTCCGGATCGCGGTCGACCCAGCAGTGGAAGTCCGCCCCAGTGGCCGTAAGGACCTCGTCGTCGCCCTCCCGCCACCACAACAGCCCGCCTTCGCGCATGATCTGCCCGGTCTCGCGACCCTGCCGAACCAGATCCGCCAGCGCGCGCGGGCTGCCACCAGACCTTTGGTGCAGCAGTTCGATCGTTGGTGACGCCACGTCGCCGTTCAGCAAGGCGCGCAACAGTTCCGCGGTGTCCCGCCGATGGAAAGGCGCCAGGTCGACGCGGCAGAGGTACCCGTCCTTCCACAGCATCCGCACCGCCTCCGGCACGTCCTCGGCCTGGGCGGTGACCACGAGCTTGACTTTTCCACCGAGCGCCAGGGTAAGCACGGCCCCGGCGGACGAATCGTCCAGCAGATGGGCGTCATCGATGACCAGCACGGGGACTTTCCGGCCGGAACGACGGACCAGCCTGGTCGTGACGTGGGCGGGGATCAGCGCGGGATGGATCTGGTCGTCCTCGTGCAGCAGCCCGCCGAACACCCCGAACGGGACCTGCCGCATGGTCTGCGCCGCGCTCGCCCAGAACACCGGCAGGTCCCGGGAAATGCTTGCGGCCAGGGCGGTCTTGCCCAGCCCGGTCGCGCCGGTGATCACCACTCCGGGGCCCGCGGTCAGCGCCGCGAGCGCCTGCTGCCGTTCGCGCGCCCGGCCTGCGAAGGCCGTCTCCTGTCTCATGCGTCACGGATATCGAGCGGTTACACACAGCGCCCACACGGAAGGCCCGGATTCCGGTCGACTAGACTCGGCGGCAGTGTCCACCCAAGAACTGCGCGCCGACTGTGCCAACTGTTTCGCGCTCTGCTGCGTCGCCCTGGCGTTCGCCCGGTCGTCGGATTTCGCCGTCGACAAACAGATCGGCGAGCCCTGCCGCAACCTGACCGACGACTTCCGCTGCGGCATCCACGCGAAGCTGCGCACCTCCGGCTTCACCGGATGCACGGTGTACGACTGTTTCGGTGCGGGGCAGAAGGTCTCGCAGGTCACGTTCGGCGGGGTGAGCTGGCGCGAGGACAACGCGCGCGACATGTTCGACGTGTTCCCGGTGATGCGCCAGCTGCACGAACTGTTGTGGTACCTCACCGAAGCCTCGGCGCTGCCCGCCGCCCGCCCGCTGCACAAGGACATCCGGCGTTCGCTCGCATCCGTGCAGGACCTCACCCACGCAGATGCCGCTGTGCTGCGGAAGCTGGACGTCGCCGAGGTTCGGCAGGGCGTGAACACGTTGCTGCTGCGGACAAGTGAGCTCGTGCGCGCGGAGATCAAGCCGAAGAAGAAGGACCGCAGGGGAGCGGACCTGATCGGCGCGAACCTGCGGAAGGCCGACCTCAGCGGCGCCAACCTGCGCGGCGCGTACCTGATCGGCGCCGACCTGCGTGAGGCGAACCTGCGCAAGGCCGACCTGATCGGCGCGGACCTGCGGGACGCCGCGCTCGATGGCGCCGACCTGACCGGCAGCTTGTTCCTGACCCAGACCCAGGTCAACGCCGCCAAGGGCACGGCAGCGACCCGGTTGCCCGAGGTCCTGGCCCGGCCCGCGCACTGGCGTTAGGGCACTCCGGCCAACCGCAGCAGTGCCGCGGTCGCGGCGGCGGCGATCACGACGACCACGAACGGCGCCTTGCGCCAGGCGAGGACGCCGCCGACGACGACCCCGGCCGGGCGGGCGATCCCGGCGAACCCGTGCCCCTCGATCAGGGCGGATGTCGCGATCAGCGCGGCGAACAGCACCACGACGGCGACGCTCATCAGGCGTTCGGCCTTGGGTGAGATCCGGACGCGGGAGCGCAGCGACGGGCCGGCGAAGCGCATGGCGAACGTGCCCGCGCCGAGGATGAAGGAGAGCGCCACGAGCATCATGAGCGGGCCGCCGATGTTTTGTTCGCTTTGTCGCCGCCAAGGCCGGCCAGCACGCCGGCCAGGGCCAGTAGCACGGGCACGCCTGCGGTCAGGAAAGGCGCCGTGACCAGGGCGATCACCGCTCCGGTGAAGGCAGCGCGCTTGACCGGGCCGTCGTTGAGCGAGGGCAGGATCAGCGCGAGCATGACCGCCGGGAAGGCCGCGTCCAGGCCGAAGGCGTTGGTGTCGGTGATGATCGAGCCGCCGAACGCGCCGATCAGCACGCCGATGTTCCAGCAGACGAACAACGCCACGCCGCACGCCCAGTAGGCGGCCTTCCGGCGTTGCGGGTCCTTCTGGGTGATCACGAAGGCCACGTTCTCGTCCAGCAGGAAGTGGCTGCCGATGAGCCGGCGGAACGTGCTCTGACCGGCCAGGACGTCGCCGACCGCGAAGCCCATCGGGATCAGGCGGGTGTTCACGATCAGGCCGGTGACCACCGCCGCGACCGGGTTGCCGCCGGAAGCCATGATCGCCACGAACATGAACTGCGCCGCCCCCGCGAACACCACCAGCGACAACAGCATCGGCAACCACACGGGTAAGCCCGCGCCCACCGTGATCGCCCCGAAGGACAACCCGACCACACCATCGGCGAGGCACACCAGGGCGATGTCCCTCGCCAGCTCGGTACCCAGCGTTCGCCAGATCGAACGGACCATACGCTATGCTGAACACCGGGTGGAGCGTTTGTCAAGCCGAACGCGTGGACCGATGGAGCGAACGATGGCCGAGTCCCCGGAGTCGGTGATCCAGGTGATCGCCGCGTCCCTCCAGCGCGAACGCCGCCGCGCCGGCCTGTCCCTCGCCGAGACCGCCCGCCGGGCCGGCATCGCCAAGTCGACCCTCTCCCAGCTGGAGTCCGGCACCGGCAACCCCAGCGTCGAGACCCTCTGGGCGCTGTGCGTCACTTTGGACGTCCCCTTTGCTCAGTTGATCGAGCCGCCGCAGCCGAAGGTTCAGGTCATCCGCGCCGACGAGGGCATGGTCGTGTACTCCGAACACTCCGACTACATCGCGAAGGTGTTGTCCGCGTGTCCCCCGAACGCGCGCCGTGACCTGTACCTGATCACCGCGCAGCCGGGTACCCCGCGCGAGTCCGAACCGCACCGGCCAGGGGTTTTCGAGCACGTCGTGCTGTCCAAGGGGCGTGCTTTGGTTGGGATCATTGAAGATCCGATCGAGGTCGGACCGGGTGACTATGTGGGCTATCCGGGTGACGTCAAGCACGTCTTCCGCGCCCTCGAACCGGACACCATCGCGGTGATGATCTCGGAACACGTCTAGCGCGGGTCCCGTGGATCTCGATCTCGCCTCTCATCGACCGAGATCCACGGGACACGCTCAGGGCCCAACACTCTTTCGTGTCACCGACTGCGCTCGAACGGACGCTGTGGGTGGGCGGGGCGCGGGCGTAGCGTCGGGTGTCGTTCGCTCACGCCTTCGGGGAGGTACGTTCGTGCGACGGTCATTTTCCCATGCCCTCACCTTGTCCGCGGTTCTGCTTGGCGCGCTTGCGGTTCCGGCGACGGCGGCGCCCACGCTCAACCGCGGCACCGACCTGGCCGTGCTCAACGCGGCGCAGAACTCGTTGTCCGCCAAGCTGGGCACGTCGTTCGGCGGGTCCTGGCTGGACTCGTCGACCGGTGCGCTCACGGTCGGGATCACCAACCCGTCGTTCGCGCCGGCGGTCAGAGCTGCTGGCGCCGTGCCAAAACTGGTGGCGCACAGCCAAGCCGAGCTCGACGCCACCATGGCCACTTTGGACGCCCGCGGTGCCGTGCCCAAGTCGGTCGCCGGGTGGTACGTGGACGTCGTCCGCAACATCGTGGTGGTCGACGCCTATGGTTCGTCGTCCGAGGTCGCCGCGCTCGCCGGGACCTCCGGCCTGGTGACCGTGGAACGCTCGGCGCGACCGGTCCGTCCATTGTGGAACATCGTGGGCGGCAGGTCGTTGTTCTTCCCGCCGTATGTGTGCTCGGCCGGCTTCAACGCCAGGGGTGACGGGCACCGGTATGTGATCACCGCGGGACACTGCACGGACATCGGTGGTGACGTCAGCGGGACCGGTGGCGACGTCGGTGATGTGGAGGACACCAGCTATCCGGGCAACGACTACGGCATCGTCCGGGTGCGTCGGGACAGCGCGGCCTCCACGGCCCGGATTTCCCGTTACAGCCAGGGCGATGACGTCTTCGTCGAAGGCACCGACGTGGTCCCGGTCAACGGCCGGGTGTGCCGTTCCGGTCAGACCACCGGCTGGCACTGCGGTGTGGTGACCGCGACCAAGCAAACCGTGAACTACGAGGGCGGCGGGCTGGTCCGCGGTCTCACCCGGACGACAGCCTGTGCGGAAGGTGGCGACTCCGGCGGTCCCTTCGTCTCGGCTCCGCCGGTCGAGCGTCATGTTCAGGCGCAGGGCGTCCTGTCCGGCGGCTCCGGCGACTGCCACGACGGCGGGGTGACCTTCTTCCAGCCTGTCAAGGAGATCCTCAACGACTACGACCTCAGGCTTTACACCGACTAGGGGGTGACGTCCGTGCGGGGGTGGGAGGCCGGAGAGGGTGATGGGTGGTGGTGCGGGTATCAGCACCGTGTGGGCGTGGCGGACGTTGCCCGTGACGGAGCCGCTGATCGTGTTGTGCGCGCCGGGCTCCACCCGGACAGTTCAGGTGGGGGAGTAGCCGATCAGCTTCTTGGCGAGGGTGGAGTCGTAGACGCGGTCGATCCGGGCGGGGAGCGGCCAGTTGTGGGCGGTGAAGGTGTCGAGGATGTCCGGTGCCTTGCGGACGATGACGGCGGGGGCGTCGTTCCACAGTTCGACCGTGTCGGTGGGGGAGAAGGGGTAGTTGCCCGCGATGTTCAGCACCCCGGTGGCTTGCGAGGCCAGCGCCAGGCGGTGGGCTTGGGCGACGTCGTCGAGGGACACGCCGCGGTACAGGCGGTGCGCCGCTTGGACTTGTGGTGGTTCGGGGAAGCAACGGGCGATGCGCAAGACCACTGTGGACAGCTCGGAGTCCAGGACCAGGGTCTCGGCGGCCAGTTTGGTCTCGTCGTAGATGTCCCGCGGCTGCGGCTTGAGGTGTTCGGTCACCCACACCGCGCGGTCCTGGGGGACGAGGGCGTGGCCGTAGACGGAAGTGCTGCTGGTGTACACGAACCGCGTCACACCAGCGCAGGACGCGAGCAGGTCCGCGGTGGCGTCGACGTTGACCGACCAGAACTCCGACGCCGGAACCTCGCCGACGTGGGGAGCATGCAACGCCGCTGTGTGGACAACGGCGGTGACCCCATCGAGAGCGGAGGCGCGGACTGAGGGCGAGCGGAGGTCACCCACATGGGTCGTCCAGTCACCCGGGCGCGTGTCCAGGCCGTGCACAGCCCAGCCCGCCGTGGTCAGCTCCCGCGCGATCGCCGAGCCGACCAGCCCGGACGATCCGGTCACCAGCACTACAGTCATGCACAGCACGATATCCGCTGACGATCTGACCGAGCAGCACGGCCAGCGCCAGAACCAGTGGCGCGCGCCACGTTCCGGTCTGCCAATGCAGCCATCCGCATGCGAGCACGCAAACTCCGGCCAGCAGGTACCCGTATCCCTGCACCAGCGCGGAAAGGCCGGTGTCGGTGCTGCGCATCCCGATGGTGGTCAACGCGAACGCCAGCGAGCCCATCCCCAGGCCGGTCAAAGTGGCCCACAGCCAAGGCGCGAGACCCGGCGCGACCAGCAGTCCGGTCACGCCGGCGATGTTCGGCGTGGCCAGGATCACCACGAGCAGCGTTTGGTTGCGCCACCGCAGAGTCCACCCCGGCACGAGCCACATCATCGGCAGCCCCATGGCCATCGACAAGGCCAGGCAAGCGCCGGCGTACGAAGCCGGCACCCCGGCGCCCCGCAGGATTGCCGGAAACCAGCCCATCACCAGGAACGTCACCGCCGACAGCAGTCCGAAGTGGACCATCAACGCCCACGACCTCGACGACCGCGAGACCGTGGGCGGCACAACGGAGGCATGAGTACGCGACCACACCTGCTGGGCGAGCAAAGCCACGAACGCCCACACCGCCAGCCCTGCCTGCCACGACGCCGAAGTGACCACCGCCGGAGTCACCAACGCGCCCGCGGTACTCCCAATCCCCAAAGCCGCGGTATAGGCCCGGGAAAACCCCTTGGCCAGCAACGGAAGCAGAGTCCCCAGCAACGCTATCGCCAGACACGCCAACGCGGTCCCGGCCACGAGCAGCACCTGCCCGCCCAGCACCCTTACCACAAGGGAAACCCCCAACGTCGCCAAGGAAAGCGTGACCGTCCGGTGCGTGCCGAGCCGGGAATGCACCCACGGCGTCGCCCACCCACCAAGCCCGATCGCCCACAACGGCAACGCGACCAGTACCGCGGCGGTGAGGTTGCGCGCCACGGAGACGTCGGCCAGGGCCGACCCCAGGCTGGTCACGGCCGGTCTGAGGTTGAGGGCCAACGAGAAGACCACGGCGGTGGAGATGCTTCGTGAACCGGCCATCGCTCCTCCTCGGTGTTCGAGGAGTCATGCTCCTGGCCGGCGGTTGGCCAGACATCGGTCACTTGACCGACATCCTGAGTTCACTTGGTGACGGTCAGCTCCATGTTCATGCCCTGCGAGCGGTGATTGCCCACCGGGCACCACACCTGGTACGTGCCCGCCTCGAGCTGCACGGTGAGCTCGTCGGAATGGCCGGGCCGGATGTTGTCGCTGCGGTAGTCGGCGACGCCCTCTTTCTGGATTTCCAGCGAATGCGTGGCCTGCCCGGCGTTGTTTACGACAAACGTGTACACACCGGCCGGAAATGACTGCTGGGACAATTCGATGTGGAAGTCGGTGAGCTTCGCGGTCACCTTCGTGCCGCTGCCCGCGGGCGGCTGCGGCCCAGGTGGCGCCGTCGAAGCCGTGTCGCACCCCGCGGCAAGCACCGCTATCATCCCGGCCACCAGCGCCGCGCGGACCATCCCATGCCTCCTTGCCGTGAACTGCTCGCCCGCCCAGGCTACTCACGGTTTGGAAAGGCGAATACGGGGGAACTCCGGATGCGTGAAAACCGCGCCGACTATGGGGGTCGAGGAGGAGTTCTTCCTCGTGGACGGCGCCGGGGCGCTGTTGCCCATGGCGCCCGAGGCACTGGCCGCCACGGACGACAGCGACGTTGACGTCAAGCCGGAGTTGTTGCGCTACCAGGTGGAGTCGGCCACGGAGGTCTGTACCACCGGGCACGAGCTGGCCGAGCAGCTCACCGTCCTGCGCAAAAGACTCGCTGAGGGCGCCGCCCGCCGCCACGCCCGGCTGGCCGCGTCCGGCACTGTCGTGCTCGCCCAGGCCGGCGACGCGCTGATCGGCCCGGGCCGCCGCTACCACGAGATCGCCGAACGGTTCGGCCAGCTCGTCGTGGGCGGCCTGGTCTGCGGTTGCCACGTGCACGTCGGCGTGGACGACCGGGCCACCGCCCTCCAGGTCGCCAACCACCTGAGGCCCTGGTTGCCGATGCTGCTGGCGTTGTCAGCCAACTCCCCGTTCGCCGACGGCCGCGACTCCGGCTACGCGAGCAGCCGCCACCTGCTCACGACGCGGTGGCCCTCGGCCGGGCCGCCGCCGTACCTGGACTCGGTGGACCAGTACGAGGAGCTGCTCACCGGCCTGCTGGACACCGGCGCCGCACTGGACCGCAAAATGGTCTATTGGGACATCCGTCCCTCGGAACACCAACCCACCGTGGAGATCCGCGTCGCCGACGTGCAGGGCACGGTCCGGGAGGCCACTTTCCTCGCCGTGCTGGTCCGGACCCTTGGCACGCGGGCACTGGATCTTGCCGCCGACGGGGTGGTCGCGCCGAGGATGCCGACCGAGCTGATCAAGGCCGGGCTCTGGCGAGCCGCCAAGGACGGGCTGACCGGCCAGTGCACCGACCCGGAGACCGGCAAGCTGAAGCCCGTCCGCGCGGTCCTGGACGACCTCGTCCACGAGCACACCGCCGAGCTGAGAAAGACCGGTGAACTCGACTTCGTCGAATCCACTTTGGACTGGCTGGAGCGCAACGGAAACGGTGCGGACCGCCAGCGCCGGGCATACGCCCGAAGGCAACGGCTGGACGACGTGGTCGACGCGATCACAGCGGACGCATGACCCCATCAGGAGGGCCTGGGCAGGACGACTTGGGCGTCCCGGTCACGCAGGCTGGGTGACTGCTTCGGGAGGACCGCAGCGATGCGACCACCCTGGCCGGAACGACTACAGCGGGAGCACAAGTTCCACCTTGAAGCCGCCCTCGGGCCGTGGCCCGGCGATGAGCGTTCCCCCGTACACCGCCGCGCGTTCCCGCATGTTGATCAGGCCGTTCCCGGTGCCGCCAACGGATTCGCCGGTCTCGTCGTTGACGATCCGCATGGTCAGCGACATCGGCTCGCGGTAGAGCAGCACCGAGACCGGGCTGCGGTCGGTGTGCTTGATCACGTTGGTGAGCGCTTCCTGGGCCACGCGGTAGATGCAGAACTGCACGCCGGGTGCGAGCGCGTCCACGTCCCCGGCGATCAGCAGCTTCACCGGCAGGCCCACCGACCGCACCCGGTCGACGAGCAGCGGGATCTCCGCGATGCCCGGCGTGATCCGGTCCTCCTCGGGCGATTCGGGGTCGGGGCGCAGCAGCTTCAGCATCCGGCGCATCTCGTCGAGCGCGTCCCGGCTGCTCAACCCGATCGTGGTCAACGCGTTGCGGGCGGCGTTCGGGTCGGTGTCGAACACGTAGCTGGCCATGCCGGACTGCAGCGAGATCACCGACATGTGGTGCGCGACAACGTCATGCAGCTCCTGCGCGATCCGGATGCGCTCCTCGGTGACCGCGCGGGCCATCCGCTCCTGCTGCTCGATCCGCAGTCGTTCGCTGAGCACGGCCAGCTGCCGGTTGCGTTCGGCCAACCGGCGCCCGACGTTGCCGAACCCCCAGGCCACAGCGGGAATGACGAGCGACTCCGCGACGGCCACCGGCACGGTCACGCCCGGCGTCCGCAGCGCGCAGTACAGCAGCACCGGAACGGCTGAGCCCAGCGTGATCACGATGACCCTGGGCGAGTGCCGCGTCGCGACCGAGTACATCGCGAGCACCGGAGCCCAGAAGTTGAATGCCAACTGGCTGTAGTCCAGTGCCGCGAACGTGACCAGCGCGGCACACGTGACGGCGAGCGCGGTCACGGGCGTCAGCCGACGCGCGGCCAACGGCAGGAACATCAGTGCTATCAGGGCATAGGCCCGCACGTCGCCGCCGAGGCCGGACGGCTTGTACTGGTGGCCGACGAGCCACGCGATCAGCGTCATCGCCACGGCGAGGCAGGTATCGGTCACCCAGGGTCGAACCCGCATACCGGTAACTTAGCGTTGAACCCCGGTTTGCTCTGTGGGTCGTTCGGCACACATTTTCACGCGCCGAAGCCGGTCCGCCAGCTCGGAAACCGTGGTACCCAGCCCAATTGGCGCGCCCGGCGGTTGTCCGCGCCGCGCGCCCACGGGTTACGGTCCGTGGCCTGTCCGGGTGGCGGTGCCCCGACGGACGAGCAGAACGCGGGCAGCCAGTCGTGGGCGGCCGCGGGTTCGTCGTCGGCCACGTTCACCGCGCCGGACTTCCAGCCCAGTGCCGCGACCGCGGCCGAAGCGGCGTCGTCGATGTGCACGAAGCTGGACACGTCACCGGTCGCGATCAGCTCGCCTTTCCTTGCCGCGTCGGCCATCAGGCCGTCGGTGTGGTACCAGGTCCCCGGGCCGTAGAACAGGCCGTACCGCAGCACCACCCACTCCGGCGCCTCCCGAACCGTGTTCTCCAAGGCTTCGACGGCCGCGACGTCGCGGTCCGGGTCGAGCGGGACGTCCTCGGTCGCCGGCCCGGCGCCGGGCGCGTACATCCACGCGATGCTCTGCGCGATGATCTTCCGCACGCCCTCGGCGGCGTCCACGAGGTTGCGGGTACCGGTGATCCGGATCCGCGCGTTGGCCGCGAAGTCCCGGCCCGCGAGATCGGTGAGCTGGTGCATCACCACATCGGGCTGCGCCTGCTGCACCGCCTCGATCAAGGACGCCCGGTCGAACACATCTGCTTGCACCGTCTCGACATCTGGCAGCACCGTGCCCGGTTTCCTGGTCAGCGCGGTGATCTGGTGCCCCTCGGCGAGCAGCAGGGGCAGCAGCCGACGGCCGAGAACGCCGGTCGCGCCGGCCACGAAGATCCGCATACCGTCGACCGTAGTCCCGCCGGTGTTCCACCCAGTGGACCGGTTCCCGCCGGATTTCGTGGTCCAGTTAAAGTTGGCGCATTGGGGGCTGGGTGGATCGAGGTTCGCGCGTGTGGACTGCTGAGCGGCTTGGGGTGCGGCTGGTCCGGTTGCTGATCGGGCTGGTGTTGTACGGCGTCAGCCTGGCGATGATGGTCCGGGCGGGGCTCGGGCTGGGCCCGTGGGATGTGCTGCACGAGGGCCTGTCCAAGCTCACCGGCCTGGGCATGGGCTGGATCGTGAACCTGATGGGCCTGGTGGTGCTGGCGTTGTGGGTGCCGCTGCGGCAGCGGCCGGGTTTCGGCACGATCGCGAACGTCGTGCTGGTCGGGTTCGCGGTGACCGGGACACTCGCCGTGCTGCCACAGCAGACGAACCTCGCCGTCCGGATCCTGTTGCTGGTGGCGGGTGTCGTGCTCACCGGCGTTGCGACCGGGCTGTACGTCGGCGCCGGACTTGGGCCGGGACCGCGAGACGGCCTGATGACCGGCCTCGCCGCGCGCGGGATGTCGATCGCCGTCGCTCGGACCGTCATCGAGTTGTCCGTGCTGGGGCTGGGTTTCCTCGCCGGTGGCACAGTGGGGATCGGCACCGTTCTGTTCGCGTTGGCGATCGGCCCGCTCGCGCACTTGTTCATCCCCAGGCTCACTGTTCCGCTCGCCGCGACTCGTGAGGAGAGCAATGACCACTGTTGAGGGCAAGACCGTCGTCGTCACCGGGGCGAGCGCGGGCCTGGGAGCGGCCGCCGCGCGGCAACTGGCGGAGCTGGGCGCGAAGGTCGTTGTCGTCGGGCGGTCGCCGGAGAAGACCGCCGCAGTGGCCGAGGCGGCCGGAGCCGATCACTACACAGTGGACTACTCGTCGCTCGGCGAGGTGCGGGAGCTGGCTTCCACCCTGCTGGAGAACTATCCGCGGATCGACATCCTGGCCAACAACGCGGGCGGCCTGTTCCGCCACCGGGTCATCACCGGCGACGGGTTCGAGGCCACCATGCAGGTCAACTACCTGGCGCCGTTCCTGCTCACCCAGCTGTTGCTGGACCGGCTCGGCGAGTCGCCCGAGGCGCGGGTGATCACCACGGCCAGCGACGCGCACCGGTCCGGCGTCATCGACCTGTCCGATGTGGACGCTCAGGGCACGTCCTTTTCGACGATGCGGTCCTATGCCGCCTCGAAGATGGGCAATGTGCTGTTCACCCAGGAGTTGGCGCGCCGCACCGAGGGCACCACGATCACCGCGTCCTGCTTCCACCCGGGTTTCGTTGCCAGCGACATGTTCCGCGACACCCCCGCCGTGCGAGCGCTCGCGGGCCTTGCGGGCCGGGCGTTCACGCCTGAGCGCGGCGCCCGGCCGTTGGTGCATCTGGCAACGGTCGAGGACGCCGCCTCGGTCAACGGCCTGTACTTCAACCAGCTCAAGCCCGCCGAGCCCAAGCGGCGCTACGACAAGGAGTTCGCGCGCCGCCTCTGGGACCGGACCGTGGAGCTGCTCGGCTGATCAGGTGTGCGGGATCCGCTCACCGGGGATCACGCCGAAGCTGCCGGACTGGAAGTCCTTGAGCGCCTGCATGATCTCCTCGCGGGTGTTCATCACGAACGGACCGTACTGGACGACCGGCTCGCGGATCGGGCGCCCGCCCAGCAGGAGAACCTCGAGGTTCGGTTCCGCGGCCGGCTGGCTCGTGCCCGCCGCCAGCGTCAGCGCGTCACCCGGGCCGAACAGCGCCAACTGTCCTTTCCGGACCGGACGGGCCTCGGTGCCCACAGTTGCGTTGCCCGCCAGGACGTAGGCGAGCGCGTTGAAGTCCGGGCGCCACGGCACCCGCAGCTGTGCGCCAGGGCTGATCGTGGCGTGCACCAACGTGATCGGCGTGAACGTCGAGCCAGGACCCTTGTGCTCGCCGACCTCCCCGGCGATCACCCGCAGCAGCGCGCCGCCGTCGTCCGACGACAGCAGGCTCGCCTGCCTGCCGCGGATGTCCTGGTAGCGCGGCGGGTTGAACTTGTTGGCGCTGGGCAGGTTCACCCACAGCTGGATGCCGTGGAACAGTCCGCCCGAGACGACGAGGTGCTCCGGCGGCTTCTCGATGTGCAGGATCCCGCTGCCCGCGGTCATCCACTGCGTGTCGCCGTCGGTGATCTCGCCACCGCCGCCATGTGAGTCCTGGTGCTCGAAGATGCCGTCGATGATGTACGTGACCGTCTCGAACCCGCGATGCGGATGCCACGGCGTGCCCTTCGGCTCACCCGGCGCGTACTCCACCTCGCCCATCTGGTCCATGTGGATGAACGGGTCCAGGTCCGCCGTGCTCACCCCCGCGAACGCGCGCCGCACCGGGAACCCCTCGCCCTCGTACCCGCTGGGCGCGGTGGTCACCGAGCGCACCGGGCGCTGCTGGGCGGCTGGCGCGGGCGGGGCGATACGCGGCAGGGTCAGTGTGTCCGCGGTCACGGCCGGCATGATGACTCCTCAGGTTGTTGAGCGTTCAACTTAACATGCCGAACGCGACTCTACCCGGGCGAATTCCCTACCTGAAGGTGAAGAGCCGGACGTCGTCCCGGTACGGCACCGGTTCGCCAGTGAACCGGTGCGTGCCGACCCCCACCGACGGATGCTCCACTGAATCGAAGGCGACCTCGGCGAACCCGGCCCGCGCGAACCAGCCCTTGATCGCCGCGATGGTCTCGGGGTACTCACGGTGACGGGTCCAGATCACAGTCGCCCCCCTACGCACGAACATCGGCAACCACCCGATCGTGTGCTCGATGTCCTCATCCGAGACATTGCCGAACACCCCGCACACCAACGCGATACCGACCGGCACGATCCCCGCGTACACCCCACTCAGGCTCGCATCCCCCACAACCACCTCCACACCCGGAAAACCTCCGGCGCGGGCGGCGTTGCCCGGATCCAGCTCGACGAGCCGGGCTGTCACATCCGCGCGGCGAGGGTGATCGGCAAGCACGCCCAGCAGATCACGGCCCTGGCCCGCACACATGCTCAGGACCCTGATCGGGCCCGGCGGCTGGTCGTCCATGGCTTCGCGGATCCGTCGCTGCACCAGCGCGAGGCGTTGGTGCATGGGATGGTCGGGGTTGTCGTACTTGTCGTGCCAGGCCACCCAGTCCTGTTTCGTCATAAGTCCTTTCTAGCGACAGACACCGGATGTGGGTTGTGACAGGGGATCCGCGCTGATGGCCTGCAGGACGAGCTTGGTCACGGCGGGGTCGGTGGGGAGTTGGGAGTGGCTCACTTGGGCGGTGGGGCAGATGCCTTGGAGGGGGACGTTCACGGCGCCGTCGAGGCGGGCCGAAGTCGGTGGGATGACCGTTTGGTCTTGTTCTGTCCACACTGACAGCCAAGGGACAGGAACGGGGCGGTTCTCCACCTGTTTGAGCAGCGCGCTGCCGACGGCGAGTTGTTTGCAGGCGGTGGGGCAGGCGTCGGGGAGAACCGTGGTGCCCGTTGAGGCGATCTGCGTGCCGTGCAGGGGGGAGCCGAGGGTGACCACCCGGCGTGCGCCCCGCGGGTTGCGGTCGACCCACAGTCTGGCGACCACGCCACCCGCCGAGTAGCCGATCAAGTCCACCGACGGCGCACCTCCCGCATATGCCTGCTGGACATCCTTGTCCAGGGTCGCCACCTGTTCCTGGAGGTCCCCGGTGCCATCACCCGGGAGCGCCACGACCTCCGCCGGGCGGCCGGTCGCCCGGATGGCGTCGGCGAGGACATTGAGGGCCGCCTGGCTGCCGCCGTAGCCGGGGATGAGCAGAACTGTGCCAGGTTTCGAGGTGTCCGCGGCGGGTGAGCCGGACAGCAGCCGGGGCACGACGAACGCCGCCACCAGCACCACGACCAGGGCCGATACGACGGTCATCAGCAGGCGCCGGCGGGCGCTGAGGCCTCGCCACCACGTTCTCACGGTTTCAATCTTTACCCGGATTGTTCGCCGTTTGTGGATCGTAGGACCTGACACCCGAACTCGCCGTGAGGATGGGACCGTGGACATACGGCGCAACAGACGCTGGTTCGTGGTCGCGGGGCTGACCGCCGCCGCGGCCGCGGTGCCGGTCGTGTCCTTGCCCGCGTCGGGCGCGGAGACCGACCCGGCCAGGCTGCGCGCGTTGATGCTCGGCTCGGACGGGGTCGCGCACCAGGGGTACGCCGAGAGCGTCGGCCGCCTCGCCGTGCCTGAGCTGCCCAAGCTCGCCTCGGTGACGTCGATGCTGACCGGCACGACGCAGATGCGCACCTGGTACAACGGACGCGACCAGTTCCGGTTCGATGTGCTCAACACCGCCAACGAACGCGATGTGTACCGGTTCGAGGGCGCCGAGTACGTGTGGGACTACGGCGAAGGCACGCTCACCGCCGTGCCCGAGCTGCCGATCCGGTTGCCCCGGGCCGGTGATCTGCTGCCGCCCGACCTCGCGCGCCGGATTCTGGCTGCCGCGCCAGGGGATCCGGTCCGCAGCATCCCGTCAAGAAGGGTCGCGGGTGTGTCGGCGGCCGGGCTGCGGCTGGAACCCGCCGATCCGGACACGACGATCGGGTTCGCAGACATGTGGGCGGACGAGTCCGGGGTGCCGTTGCAGGTCGAGGTGACCGCGCGGGGCGGTTCGTCGCCGGTGATCATGGCCCGGTTCCTGGAGTTCTCGCTCGGCTCGCCGGTGATGACGCCGCCGCAGAACGCGCCGTTCCAGGTCGGGGACGAACCGGACATCAGCCCGATCCTGGCTTCGCTCGGCCTCACCACACCGCCGTCGCAGCTCGCCGGACGGGAACTGCACGACCTGGTGCTGCCCGGGATCGGGACATACGGCTACGGCCTTTCGTCCTTTGTGGTCATTCAACTTCCGCGCGATATCGCCAACTCCGCGATCGACGCCGCCACCAAGGCGGGCGCCAAGACCGCTGAGAACACCGTTTCGCTTGATATTCCGCCGTTGTCGCTCGTGGTGGTGCGGGCCGCGCGGTCCCGCCGTACGTACCTGCTGGCCGGTCTGGTGTCCGGTCGTGTCCTCGCCCAAGCGGGCGCCGAACTGTCCGTGCTGCCCAGAGGAAACCGATGATCACAACCCAGGCCCTGACCAAACGCTACGGCTCCGTGCTCGCGGTGGACTCGGTGTCGCTGAACGTCCGGGAAGGCGACCGCTACGGCTTCCTGGGCCCCAACGGTTCCGGCAAGACGACGCTGGTGCGGATGTTGCTGGGCCTGGTGTTCCCCACGAGCGGGACGATGGAGGTGCTCGGGCAGCCGATGCCCGCGCGTGCTTCGGCGGTTCTGCCGCAGGTGGGTTCGCTGATCGAGGGACCCGCGGCCTACCCGTACCTGTCCGGACGGCGCAACCTGGCGTTGATCGACGCTGTCGGTCTGCGGGAGGGTCGACGTGCCAGACAGGCGCGGATTGCCGAGGTGCTGGACCAGGTCGGGCTGGGCGGGATCGACGACCGGCCGGTGAAGAACTACTCGCTGGGCATGCGGCAACGGCTGGGCCTGGCCGCGGCGTTACTCAGGCGCCCCAAGTTGCTGGTCCTCGACGAACCCACCAACGGCCTTGACCCGCAGGGCATCCACGAGATCCGGGACCTCTTGGTCGCGCTGAACGAAGGCGGCACAACGGTGTTCCTGTCGAGCCACCTGCTGTCCGAAGTGGAGCAACTGTGCACCCGGGTGGGCATAGTCGATCGCGGGCGCCTTGTGCTCGAAGACACGCTCGCCTCGCTGCGGGCGCCCACCGGACGGGTGGTGGTCGAGAGCCCGGACGCGGAGAAGATCATCGGGATGCTCAACGGACAAGTGGTCTCCCACGCGGGCGAGGAAGTCATTGTCACGCACGCGGATCCCGCCGAGCTGAACGCCTGGCTCGTCGGCGAAGGCGTCCGCGTGTCCGCCATCACCGCGCAGCGGCTGTCCCTGGAACAAGTGGTCCTGGCCGCGACCGGCCCCGGCGCGGACCGGGTCGCGTCCTCGGAGGTGGTGGTGTGATCAGGGTCGAGCTGCAGAAGCTGGTGCTGCGGCCGCGGGTGTGGCTGAGCGTGGCCCTGCTCTGCGGGTTGCCGATCGTGGTGGCGGTTTTCCTTGCCACGACGAAGATCGCGCCACCGCCCGGGCAGGGCGGGGCGTTTCTTTCCGCCGTGCTGGCCAATGGGTCGCTCTATCCGGCCGCGGCGCTTGCCTTGGTGCTGCCCGTGTTCCTGCCGCTGGCGGTCGCGGTGATCGCCGGGGACTCGATCGCGGGGGAGGCCTCGACCGGCACCCTGCGTTACCTCCTGGCGCGGCCGGTCGGGCGGACCAAGCTGCTCACCGCGAAACTCATCGCCGTCGCGGTGTTCGTTGTGGGCGCGGTGGTCCTGGTGGTGATCACCGGGTTGATCACCGGCGTCAGCCTGTTCGGTGGCAGCGCCGAGGCAGTGGGGCAGCCAGGGGGCGTGACGTCGTTGTCGGGCGCCAGCCTCGGACCTGTCGACGTGGTCCTGCGATTGCTCGGCGCGGTCGGCTACATCGTGTTGTCGATGGTGGGGTTCGGGGCCATCGCCCTGTTCCTGTCCACGCTCACCGACTCCGCGCTCGGCGCCGCCCTCGGGGCGATCGCGGTCCTGGTCACCAGCTCGGTGCTGGAGGCCCTGGAGGCCGCGACCGTCATCAAACCGTACCTGCCGACCCATTACTGGCTGTCGTGGATCGACTTCTTCCGTGACCCGATCCTGTGGCGCAACATCGACAACGGCGTGCTGCTCCAGCTTGTCTACATCGGACTGTTCTTCGCCGCTGCCTGGGCTAACTTCGCCACGAAGGACGTAACGAGTTAGGGAAGCCGGGGGGAACTTTTTCGGAACAACACCGTGCCAAGGTTGTGCTCACGGTGGTTCCGCACCGTGATGGCCCGTGGCCTTGCCACCCCCCGCAGGTCACGGGCCCTGTACAGGTACCGGACCGAGTGGCCGAAGGACCAGGCCAGCGCGGCCAGCGCCAGCGCCACCAAGCCGAACGACACGGCCGGCGGCAGGAGCCCGGACGCCGCGACGACAAGGATCACGCCCTGCAGCGCGGCGACGGTCTTGGCGACGATGCTCACCGGCAGAGACCCGCGCAGCCACGGCATGGCCCAGCCCGCGGCGACGTAGACGTACCGCATCAGCCCGATCGCCAGCACCCACACCCCGTGGCTCTGCGCGACGAAAACGCTCAGCACCAGGATCAGGAACGCGTCGACCTCCATGTCGAACCGCGCGCCCAGCGGCGACGAGGTCCCGGTGCGCCGGGCGACCTTCCCGTCGACGGCGTCCAGCGCGAGCGCGATCGACGCGACGATCACGAACAACACCATCGGCGGTGGCTGGTTCACGGTGTCGGCCACCATCGCGGTGACGCAGCCCACCAGGGTGGCCCGGGCCAATGTGACGTAGTCGGCCGGCCCCAGCTTGTACACACCGGACCGATACAGGGCGGTGATCACGACCGTGCTGTAGACCACCCCGGCGACCCAGCCGATCAGGCCGAGCCCGGCCGCGAGGCTGAGCAGGCCCAGGAGAACCAGTTGGCCGGCCGCGCCGACCGCTAGTGCGACTCTGCTCGTCCTGCTCACTGCTGACCTTCCCCGTATCGTTTCCCGAGCCTAGACGACCCGGGAGGAAAACGTTGACAGAGCGCGCTTTCTGGCTGGCCTCGCCCGGTGTGGGCGAGATCCGGCCGGTGGAGCTGCCGGAGCGTGGACCGGACGACCTGCTTGTGCGCACCCTTTACAGCGGTGTGTCCAGAGGCACCGAGACCCTCGTGTTCCGCGGCCTGGTGCCGGACAACCAGCACGACGCCATGCGGGCGCCGTTCCAGGACGGTGACTTTCCGGCGCCGGTCAAGTACGGATACCTGAACGTCGGCCTCGTCGAGGAGGGACCGGCGCGGTTCGCCGGCCGGAAGGTCTTCTGCCTCTATCCACATCAGACCAGATACGTGGTGCCGGCTCAGATGGTTCACCTCGTCCCCGACTCGGTACCGGCGGCCCGCGCGGTCCTGGCCGGAACGGTGGAGACCGCGGTCAACGCGGTCTGGGATGCCAGACCGCGGCTCGGTGACCGGATCGCCGTCGTCGGCGCGGGAATGGTCGGTGCCAGCATTGCCAAGTTGTTGAACGGGTACCCCGCCGCGAAGGTCCAACTCATCGATGTGGACCAAGAAAAGGCGGCGATAGCCGAAGCCTTCGGTATCGGCTTCGTCACACCCGATCGGGCCGAAGGCGGCTGCGACCTGGTGGTGCACGCCAGCGCGACCGAGCAGGGCCTCGCCCGCGCCTTGGAGCTGGCGGCGCCGGAAGGCACTGTGCTGGAGGTCAGCTGGTACGGCGGCAAACCCGTGAACGTGCCGCTGGGGGAGTGGTTCCACTCCAGGCGGCTGACGATCAAGGCGAGCCAGGTGGGGGTGGTGGCGCATCCACGCCGCGACTACGGCACGCGCATGGCCACTGCGTTAGAACTACTCGCGGACCCCGCGTTCGATGCCCTGATCAGCGACGAAGTGGCCTTCGACGACCTGCCGGAGATCATGCCGAAGCTGGCCGGCGGTGAACTACGGGCGCTGTGTCTGCGTATTGGTTATGGGAGCGCATAGGAAGGGGAACAGGTGTTCAGCCTGACCGTCCGCGATCACGTCATGATCGCGCACAGTTTCCAGGGCGAGGTCTTCGGGCCGGCCCAGCGGCTGCACGGGGCGACTTTCGTGGTGGACGCGACGTTCCACCGCGCCGAGCTGGACGCGGACAACATCGTGGTCGACATCGGCCTGGCAACGGTCCAGCTCAAGGAGGTCCTGGACGCCTTCAACTACCGCAACCTCGACGAGCTGCCCGAGTTCAAGGGCGTGAACACGTCGACCGAGTTCCTGGCCCGCCACATCGCCGACCGGATCGCCGAGCGCATCCACGACGGCAAGCTCGGTGAGCTGGCCCGCGGCATAGCCGAGATCGAGGTCACTCTGCGTGAGTCGCACGTCGCCTGGGCGGGATACCGGCGGGCCCTGTGACCGTTTTCGTGCTCCCGGGCGATGTGGCCGACGTGACCGTCTCGAGCGGTGGCAACAGCTACGACCTGCGGATGTCCCAGGCATTGCGCCCCGTGGTGCACGCCGTCGACGGCGGCTGGCCGCTTCCCGGCCCGGCCGCCCGCGACGAACTGGACCGTACGCTGCGTGACCTGCCCAGTGGCACGACCGTGCTGCTGGACGGGCTCGTGGCCTGCGGTGTTCCCGAGGTCGTCGTCCCGCAGGCCCAGCGCCTGCGGGTGGCGGTCCTCGTGCACATGCCCCTGGTCGACGAGACCGGCCGCGACCCGCAGGTGGCGGCCGAGCTGGACGCCAAGGAGCGGCAGACCCTGCACGCGGCGCACGCGGTCATCGCGACCAGCGAGTGGTCCGCGGCGCGGCTGGTCCGCCACCACGAGTTACCCGCCGAGCGCGTGCACGTGGTGTCCCCGGGCGTCGACCCGGCGCCGGTCGCGCCCGGCACGGGCTCGCGGCTGCTGTGCGTGGCCGCGGTCACCCCGCACAAGGCGCAGGACGTGCTCGCCCACGCGTTGGCCCAGCTCACCGACCTCGACTGGACGTGTCACTGCGTGGGCTCGCTGGCCCGCAACCCCGGCTACGTCGAAGACCTGCGTGCCCTGGTCGACCGGCATGGGCTGGCGGACAGGTTCCTGCTGACCGGCCCGCGGTCCGCCGACGACCTCGAGACCGAGTACGCCGAGGCCGGCCTGGCGGTGCTGCCGTCGCTCGGCGAGACGTATGGCATGGTGATCACCGAAGCGCTGGCGCACGGGCTCCCGGTGCTGGTCACGGCGGCGAACGCCGGGCCGGGCACGCTGGGCCGCGCACCGGACGGGACCGTTCCCGGCATGCTGGTCCGCCCCGGGGACCCCGATGACCTCGCGGCCGCCCTGCGCCGCTTCCTGACCGAACCCGGCCTCCGGCGAGGGCTGCGCACGTCCGCCCTCGCCCGCCGGGACACGTTGACCGGCTGGGACACCACCGCGGCGCGGCTCGCGCGGGTGCTCGGCGACCTGGAGAAAGGGCCGCAGTGCGCAGCATCAGCTCGCTGACCACGATTCCACCGGAGTGGCTGCGGCTGCGCGAGGGCGCCGACGCGGCCGCACGCTCGACGGACCTGGTCGAGCTGCTCAAGGCCCAGCTGGGCGGCGACCTGACCATCCGCGACCTCGGTTGCGGCACCGGGTCGATGGGCCGCTGGCTCAGCCCGAAGCTGCCCGGCCGGCAGCGCTGGATCCTGCACGACCGCGACCCGCAGCTGCTGGCCCTGGCCATCACCGACAACGCCATCGCCGAACAGCGCGACATCACCGGTCTGCGGGCGTCCGAGCTGGCCGGGACCTCACTGGTGACCGCGTCGGCCCTGCTCGACCTGCTCACCGCGGAGGAGGTCACCGATCTCGTGCAGGCATGCGTGAAAGCGGGTTCGCCGGCGTTGTTCGCGTTGAATGTGGCGGGAAAGGTGGAGTTCGCCAATCCCGACCCGTTGGACGCGCGGTTCGAGGCCGCGTTCAACGCACACCAGCGGCGCACGGTCGACGGCCGGACCCTGCTCGGCCCCGACGCGACCGACGTCGCCGCCGAGGCGTTCGTCGATTTCGAGGTACACCTGCGGCCCAGTCCATGGCGGCTGGGCACCGACGATGTCGCCCTGGCGGCCGAATGGCTGCGCGGATGGGTGTCGGCCGCCGTCGAGGCTGAACCGGACCTGCCTGGTCACTCGTATCTGGAGCGGAGGCTCAGTGACTTGCAGGTCGTAGTGCACCACACCGACTTGCTGGCGATACCGAAGGCGGTTTGGTGATGCGAAAGGTGTGGCCCTGGCTGCAGATGCTCGCGGGTCTGGCGATCATAGGTGTGCTTTTCTGGAAAGTGGGCACCCAGAGCTTTGTGGACAGTCTGCGGCTGGTCAACCCCGGGAACATTCTCGCGGCGTTGGGCATCGGCATGGGGACCACGGTGGCCAGCGCCTGGCGCTGGTGCCTGGTGGCCCGCCGGCTCGGCCTCGAGCTGACCCTGCCGCAGGCCGTGTCCGACTACTACCGCGCCCAGTTCCTCAACTCTGTGCTCCCAGCGGGCATCGTGGGTGACGCGCACCGGGCGTGGAAGCACGGCAAGCAGGAAGGCGACATCGCCCGCGGCGTGAAGGCCGTGGTGCTCGAACGCGTTGCGGGACAGGCGGTCCTGATCGCGGTCGGGGTCGCGGTGTTGCTCAGCACACCTTCCCTGCTGCCCGGTGGCGCGCAGGACATCGTGTGGGTCATCGTGGTCGCGGCCGCACTGGCGGTGGTGACGTTCGCGGTGAGCAGGCGGCTGGCCCGGCGTGGTTCCGGTTTGCGGCGTACATTGGACGATGTCCGTATCGGCCTGTTGTCGAGCAGGACCTGGCCCGGTGTCGGGTTGCTCTCGCTGGCGGGACTGTGCGGGAACATCACGTTGTTCGTGGTGGCGGCGGACGCGACCGGTCTGCACGCGACGGTCGGGCAGCTGCTGCCGCTGGCAGTGTTGTCGCTGTTCGCGATGAGCCTGCCGCTGAACGTCGGGGGCTGGGGTCCACGGGAAGGTGTCACCGCGCTGGCGTTCGGCGCGGCGGGTCTGGGAGCGGCGCAGGGCCTGACCACGGCGGTGGTCTACGGCGTGCTCGCGCTGGTCTCGACCCTTCCTGGAGCGCTCGTGCTGGTCGCTCAGGCTCCGGTGGTGCAGAGATGGGAAAAGAAGCGCTATGCGACAGGTAGCAATTGAGCGGCTGGCCGACACGAC
Organism: Actinocrispum sp. NPDC049592; assembly: GCF_040675465.1. Taxonomy (NCBI): domain Bacteria; kingdom Bacillati; phylum Actinomycetota; class Actinomycetes; order Pseudonocardiales; family Pseudonocardiaceae; genus Actinocrispum; species Actinocrispum sp. NPDC049592. The sequence continues at coordinate 724,036 of NZ_JBFAPA010000002.1, forward strand.
CCTGCCGACCGTCTACGGTGACTTCCGGGCGATCGGCTACCGGGATCCCGCGGTTTCCTACCAGCAGATCGCCTTGGTGTACGGGGACATCAGCTCCGGCGAGGGCGTGCTGACCCGGTTGCACTCCGAGTGCCTGACCGGGGATGTGTTCGGCTGCAACAGGTGTGAGTGCGGCGAGCAGTTCGCCGCGGCGATGCGCGCGATCGTGGCCGAGGGCCGGGGCGTGCTCGTGTACCTGCAGGGCCACGAAGGCCGCGGCATCGGGCTGCTGGCGAAGCTCAAGGCGATGCGGTTGCAGGAACAGGGCCTGGACACCGTCGAGGCGAATGTCGCGTTAGGACTGCCGGTGGACGCGCGGGACTACCACGTGGCCGCGGACATTCTCCATGACCTCGGGATCGACTCGGTGCGGTTGCTGTCCAACAACCCGGAGAAGCTCAGCGCGCTGCGCCGCTACGGCATCCGGATCACCGAACGGGTGCCGCTGCTGATCACCCCGAACGTGGAGAACCTGCCGTACCTGCAGGCGAAGCGCGAGCGGCTGGCACACATGCTGCCTCAGCTGGACGACTTGAGGGCGGAGAGCACGTCCGCGAAGGACGTGACCAAGCTGGCCAGCGCGGCCCGGCCCTTCTCCGCCGACGCCAGGGAAGGCCGCCCCACCACGCCGGACGTGGTGTAGGCCTGCAGCCCCACCGTGAGCATGTGCGGGCGGTCGCCCGTCACATGGTCATGCTCGGCGTAGTCGTCGGCGACCAGTTCCGGATGGGCGTGCAGCAGCAGCGAGGTCTCGAACTCCCCGGCGTGCATGTCGGCCTCGTTGGTGAGCACGACCCCACCGGCCTGGCGCGCGGCGGTCCAGCCGGCCTCGGTGGGGAACAGGGCCATGCCGCCGGACTCCTGGACCACATTGGACAGTACGTAGTTGCCGCCGTGGCCGTTGATCAGCACGAGATGCCGGATCCCGGACTTCCGCACCGAAGCGGCGATGTCGGTGACCAACGCGTACAGCGTCCTGGCGGAAATGCTGACCGTGCCGGGGAAACCGTCGTGCTCGTGCGAGCAGGAGATGGTGATCGGCGGCAGGTGCAGGACGGGGTACACATCCGCGACCGCCTTCGCGATGATGGCCGCCACCACGGTATCGGTGATCAACGGCAGATGAGACCCATGCTGCTCGAAACTCCCCACCGGCAGCACGGCCACATCCGGGCCCAGCTCACGAACCTGCGCGGACGTCGTCACCGGAAGCATGCCCCGACAGTACCTCCTGAGTGGTTGTGGAGGTCAGCCGAACCGTTCTGTCTTGATCCGGTGGGTGTCGTGGCCGAGGGCGATCAGGATGTTCGCGGCGGTCTCGACGAAGCCGTTGG